>NZ_AP014569.1:1933125-2255312 GCF_000828915.1 Serpentinimonas maccroryi | reverse complement strand
GGCGTGCCAGCGCGCTTTGCGCGAGAGCGGGCGCATGGACCAAGGCTGCCAGACGGCATACAGCATGGCCAGCGCAGCCAAAAGGCGCGAGGCCAGCGAAAAATCCAAGGCATAGGGGTTGGCGGGGTCGTAACCGGGCACGGTGGCGGTGAACAACAAGTGCAACCCGTCGAGCAGCGCCACACCCAAGAAGGCGCTGGCCAGCAGCTGGGCCCCGCGCGGTGCGCTGCCCGCCGGTGCCGACCAGACAATGGCAAAGATCAAGGCAGCCAAACACACCGCGACCATGTCGAGGGCCAGTCTGAACTTGAGATCGAACTGCGGCCAATCGGCAAACTGCGGCAGAGGCAGCCAAAACAAGGCAAGGCATGCAGCACCCAACAGCACCAGCGCACGCAAGGCGGCGCGCGTTTCGGAGCGGTGAGAGGGGTGAATGGTCGGCATGATTTCAAAATACTACAGAAATGCTGCAGTTTTTTGAGGTACTCTGCTGCTTTTCATAGCATTTTACTGCTCAAAGTTGGTTTTTTTATAATGTTTTAGTGCGATTCGGGGGCTTTTGGGTGGCTTGGGTTGTGGCGGCGGCCACGGGCGTGGGGGTGCGCGCAGGCGGCTTTTAGGGGCACGGCTGCAGCGCGTTGGGCGGCCAGATGGCCTTGGCTTCGAGCTGGCGGCGCTCGGCGGCGCTGATGGGGTTGAGCACCAGCGTGTGCACGATCGATTCGGGCCGTTCTTGCAGCACGCGGGCGTCGGTGACGCCGCGCGCGCGCAGTTGCGCCAAGGCGCGTTCGGCGCCCTCGCGTGCGCTGAAGGTGCCCAGCGCCAGTCCGGGCGCCAGTGGCGCGGCCAGGCTGCGGTGCTCGATCTGGGCCAGTGTCAATTCGGCCCGGCGCTGCTGCAAGGCGCGCTCGTTTGCCAGCGGTCCGACATAAACCAGCCAGCGCGGCGCGATGCGCACCTCGTTCAAGCTCCAGCGGCCTTGCAGGTCGGCGCGTTCGCTCAGGGCGGCGCGAATCAGCGCCGCCTGCCCGCTGCTCAAGCGCCTGACTTGCCAGCAAGCGTTGCCCGCGGTCGGCACCGTGGTGGCGGGAGCCGGAGGAGGCGGCGGAGCAGGGGCCGGGGTAGGGGTAGGAGGGGCAAGAACGGGTGCTGGCGCTGGTTCGGGCGCGGGCGCGAGTGCGGTTTCTACGCCGGGCAGTATCAAGGTCTCGGTGGGCTCGGCGGTGGCTTGTGCAACAGCAGCTGGAGTAAGCAAGGGCTCTGGCGCGGGTGCGGTCAGCGCGGCCGCGGGCGCAGGGGCATTGAGCACGCGCAGCGCCTGCGGCGCCACCTGCTGCGCCAGCCGCTCGGGTTCGCGCGCTTGGTGCGGGGCCAAGCCGAGCGGCGCCAGATAGCCCTGGCCATACGCCCAGAGCAACAGGTTGCCCAGCAGCAACAGCAGCGCCAGCGTTCTCAGCACGGGCGCACGCTCACTTCGTGTTGCCAGACCGCGCTGCGCCCGCTGGCCGCGGTCAGCCACAGCGCCCCGTCGGCGCGCACCCCGTCGGCCACGCCTTCGCGGCCGTCTGATAGGCGCACCGGGCGCCCCATCAAGGCATCGCGGGCGGCGTAGCGCGGCACCAGGTGGCCAAAGCCCTGGGCTTCAAAATCCAACGCTTGGCGCAGCAGCGGCGCCGCCACGCGACGCAGCCAGTGGCCCACGCCCTTGGCGGCATCAGGCATCAAATCGAGCAAGCCCGCAGCGGGCAAGGCCGGCATGCCGGGGCCGAGCACCCCATCAGAGGGCAATGCCGGCGCCACCAGGTTCAGGCCAACCCCGATCACCGCGTAGCGTTGCGCGCCCAAGGACACGGTCTCGACCAGCACGCCGCCGAGCTTGCGGCCTTGCCAGCACAGGTCGTTGGGCCACTTGATCTGCACCTGCGGGTGCAGCGCCTCGGCCAAGGCCACCCCCACCGCCAGCGACAGGCCCGACCATTCGGCCGGCTGCAGCGGCAGGCCGAGCGAGAAGGTGAGCGCGGCTCCGGGTTGGCTGTGCCATTGACGCCCTTGGCGGCCCCGGCCCGCGTTCTGCTCGGCCGCCACCAGCAGCAGCGGGTGCAGCGCGCCGTCGCGGGCGCGGCGCATGAGCTCGGAGTTGGTGGAGTCGATGCGCGGCAGCACCTCGACCGCAAAGCCCGGACACAGCGGCACCACGTCTTGCCACACCGATTCGGCGGCGGCGTGCAAATCGGCCAGAAGGCGGGCGTCGGTCATGGGGGCAAAGGCGCAGGCAAGTTGAGCAGGGCGGATTGGGGGCGAGAGTAAGCCGGAAGGTGATCGGTCGGCTGAGCAAGATTTGGGCGCTTCATGGAAAAGGGCCAAAACTTTGCTAAGGTTAACTCATGCATGGGCGCGCGTGCGCGCATGAGAACGGATTGTAGAGATGATGACCACGAGCAACAGCCACAAAACCCTGGTAATCGCCGAAAAACCCTCGGTCGCCCAAGACTTGGTGCGCGCCTTGACGCCGCTGGCGGGCAAGTTCGACAAACACGACGAACACTACGAGAACGAGCGCTACCTTGTCACCTCGGCGGTGGGGCACTTGGTGGAGATCGCCGCCCCCGAGAGCCACGAAGTCAAGCGCGGCAAGTGGAGCTTTGCCCACCTGCCGGTGATCCCGCCGCAGTTCGACCTGCGGCCGATCGAGAAAACCAAGTCGCGCCTCAACGCTGTGGTCAAGCTGGCCAAGCGCAAAGACGTGACGGCGCTGATCAACGCCTGCGACGCCGGGCGCGAGGGCGAGCTGATCTTCAGGCTGATCGAGCAGTACGCCGGCGGCGCCAAGGGGCTGGGCAAGCCGGTGCAGAGGCTGTGGTTGCAGTCGATGACGCCGCAGGCCATCCGCGACGGCTTTGGCGCTTTGCGCAGCGACGCGCAGATGCGCCCGCTGGCCGACGCCGCGCGCAGCCGCTCCGAGGCCGACTGGCTGGTGGGCATCAACGGCACCCGCGCCCTGACCGCCTTCAACAGCCGCGACGGCGGATTTTTCCTCACCACCGTGGGCCGGGTGCAGACGCCGACGCTGGCGGTGGTGGTCGAGCGCGAAGAAAAAATCCGCGCCTTCAAGAGCCGCGACTACTGGGAGCTGCACGCCAGCTTTGATGCCCAAGCCGGCAGCTACCCCGGCAAATGGTTTGACCCGGGCTTCAAAAAACCCGCTGGCGACGCCGCCGACGCCGAACTCAAGGCCGACCGGCTCTGGAACGCCGCCGCCGCCGAGGCCATCGCCGCCGCCGTGCGCGGCCAGCCGGCGCAGGTGAGCGAAGAATCCAAGCCCAGCACCCAGGCCTGCGGGTTGCTCTACGACCTCACCAGCTTGCAGCGCGAGGCCAACGGGCGCTTTGGCTTCAGCGCCAAAACCACCCTGTCGCTGGCGCAGAGCCTGTACGAAAAGCACAAGGCCCTGACCTACCCGCGCACCGACAGCCGTGCCCTGCCCGAAGACTACCTGAGCACGGTGCAGCAAACCGTGACCATGCTCGCCGCCAGCCACCTGTCGCACCTGGCGCCGCACGCGCGCACCGCGCTCGACCAGGGCTACATCCGGCCCAGCAAGCGCGTGTTCGACAACAGCAAGGTGAGCGACCACTTTGCCATCATCCCCACCCTGCAGGCGCCCAGCGGCCTGAGCGAAGCCGAGCAAAAACTCTATGACTTGGTGGCGCGGCGCTTTCTGGCGGTGTTCTTCCCGCCAGCCGAGTTCCAGCTCACGACCCGCATCAGCACCGTGCATCTGGCGGCGGCCAGCCACGCCTTCAAGACCGAGGGCAAGGTGCTGCTCAAGCCGGGCTGGATGGCGGTCTATGGCAAAGAGGCCGCGGACGAGGCCGATGGCGCCCAAGCCGGCGACAAGGGCCAGCGCCTGGTGCCGGTGCAGCCCGGCGAAACGGTGCAGACCGCCGAGGCCGCGGTCAAGGCGCTGCAAACCCGGCCCCCGGCGCGCTACAACGAAGCCACCCTGCTCGGGGCCATGGAAGGCGCAGGCAAGCTGCTCGACGACGAGGAACTGCGCAGCGCTATGGCCGACAAGGGGCTGGGCACCCCGGCCACGCGCGCCGCCATCATCGAGGGCCTGCTGAGCGAAAACTACCTGCTGCGCGAGGGCCGCGAGATCATTCCCACCGCCAAGGCGTTTCAGCTCATGACGCTGCTGCGCGGCCTGCAGGTGCAAGAGCTGTGCAAGCCCGAGCTCACCGGCCAATGGGAGCACAAGCTGGCGCTGATGGAGCGCGGGCAGCTGAGCCGCGCCGACTTTATGCGCCAGATCGCCGAACTGACCGAGCGCATGGTGCGCCAGGCCAAAGAGTACGACCGCGACAGCGTGCCCGGCGACTACGCCACCCTGCGCACCCTCTGCCCCAACTGCGGCGGCGTGGTGCGCGAAAACTACCGCCGCTACGCCTGCACCGGGCCCGGCGCGGCCGAGGGCGCGACCGAAGCCGCTGCCGAGTCCGGCCAGGGCTGCGGTTTTTCTTTTGGCAAGTCGCCCGCCGGGCGCACCTTTGAGCTGGCCGAGGCCGAAGCCCTGTTGCGCGACCGGCGCATCGGGCCGCTGCAGGGCTTTCGCTCCAAGGCCGGCTGGCCCTTTGTGGCCGAGCTGGCGCTGGCCTTCGACGCCGAGGGGCAAAACTGGAAGCTGGAATTCGACTTTGGCGACGACAAAAAGGCCGAAGGCAGCGGTGAGCTGGCCGATTTCAGCGCCGCCGAGCCGCTCGGGCCCTGCCCCAAGTGCGCCAGCCCGGTCTATGCCCACGGCAGCCAGTACGTGTGCAGCCACGCCGTGCCCAGCACGCTGCAGGCCGAGCCGAACTGCGACTTCAAGAGCGGGGCCGTGATCTTGCAGCAGGTGATCGAGCCGGCGCAGATGAGCAAGCTGCTGCACAGCGGCAAGACCGATTTGTTGCAGCGCTTCGTCTCGAACAAAACCCGGCGCGCCTTCAAAGCCTATCTGGTGTGGGACGCGGCCGCGGGCAAGGTGGGCTTCGAGTTCGAGCCCCGCCCTGCCGGCAAAACAGCGGCGCGCAAGCCAGCGGCGGCCAAGCCCACCCCAGCAGCCAAGGCCGAACCGGGGACGGCGGCCGTGCCTGCCAAGGCGGCTGCGGCGGCCAAAGGCACCCGTGCGGTCAAGCCCGCCGCTGCGCGCAAAACAACGGTGCGCAAGTCGGCGGTGCGCAACAGCACAGGCTCAGCAAACTGAAAAAAGCGGTCGGGTTTTAGGCCGCCTTTCATCGAAGCTCAATATACTCGGTGCAGTTGTTGCACCGCAGCGTGCAACGCCTGAAACAGCATGGGCCGCTGGAGGCCACGCAGCGGCCACAAACTGGAGTTTACGCTTTGGATCTCGCTACCCTCATCGGACTCATCGGCGCGATGGCCATCGTTATGGCCGCCATCATTTTGGGCGCCGACCCCGGCGGCTTTCTCGATCCGGCTTCGGTGCTGATTGTGATCGGTGGCAGCGTGTTCGTGGTGCTGTCCAAGTTTAGCCTGCAGCAGTTTTTGGGGGCCTTCAAGGTTGCCGTCAAGGCTTTCAAGTTCAAGCTGCCCGCCACCGACGCCCTGATCGAAGAGATTCTCGAAGTCTCGCGCATCGCGCGCAAAGACGGTTTTTTGGCGCTCGACGGCCACGACACCGAGGTCACGTTTTTCAAAATGGGCATCCAGATGATGGTCGATGGCCACGCGCCCGAGGTCGTGCGCTCCAAGCTGGAAAAAGAGCGCCTGCTGACGCTGGACCGGCACCGCTGGGGTGCCAAGGTGTTCTCGGCCATGGGCGACGTGGCCCCGGCCATGGGCATGATCAGGCACCCTGATCGGCCTCGTGCAGATGCTGGCCAACATGGAAGACCCGGCCTCGATCGGCCCGGCGATGGCGGTGGCTTTGCTGACCACGCTCTACGGCGCCATTTTGGCGACCATGATTTTTCTGCCACTGGCCGACAAGCTCAACCTGCGCATGACCGAAGAGGCGCGCATGAACGCGATGCTGATCGACGCCGTCACCGCCATACAAAGCGGCAGCAACCCGCGCGTGGTCGAGCAGCTCGTGAACAGCTACCTGCCGCCCAAGCAGCGCAAGGCCGAGGACTGAGCCGTGGCCATGGAGGAACCCGAAGAGGAAAAGCGCTCCATGCCGGCTTGGGTCATGACCTTTGCCGACCTGATGTCGCTGCTGATGTGCTTTTTTGTGCTGCTGCTCTCCTTTGCCGAGATCGACGCCACCAAATTCAAGCAGATCGCCGAATCGCTGGAGCAAGCCTTTGGCGTGCAGCGCGAGGTGCCGGCAATGGAGATCCCCATGGGCACGAGCCCGGTGTTCGACCATTTCTCGCCGGGCCGCCCCGAGCCCACGCTGCTCGACGAGGTGCGCCAGCAAACCCAGCAAGATGACCCGCGCCTCAAAACCCACACCGCCCAGGTGTTGGCGCAGCTCGAGCAAGCCACGCAGCAGCAAGTTGCACGCACGGCACAGCAGCTGGCGCAAGCGCTGGAGCAAGAAATACAGGCCGGAAAGCTGCAGCTGTTGCAGGAAGAAAACCGGCTCATCATCCGCATCGAGGAGCGCGGCTCCTTTGGTTCCGGCTCGTCGCAGTTGTCAGGTGAGTTTCAGGGCATTTTGGGCGATATTGGCGATTCGCTGGCGCAAGTGCCGGGCCGGATTTCGATCGAGGGCCACACCGACAACATCCCGATGCGCTCGGCGCGCTATGCCTCGAACTGGGATCTGTCGGCGGCGCGCGCGGCCTCGGTGGCCAACGCCTTGCTGGCCAAGGGCGCGGTGGCGATGGATCGCCTGCGCATCAGTGGGTTGGCCGAAACGCGGCCGGTGCAGGACAACCTCACGCCCGAAAACCGGGCACAGAACCGGCGCGTCGAGATCGTGGTCGATCTGGAGCAGCCCATTGCCCAGTACCAAGCCAAGGTGCTGAGTTTGCTCGAGCAGGGGCGCGCCGAGGAGGCGTTCCAGGTCGGCTGGCAGTAGGCTGGCAGAGAGCGGGGCCGGCAGCGCTTGGGCCGCTGGTTGCGGCCGGTTTAGCGCCCTTGCGAGTCGGCAAACACGGTTTGGCTCTTTTGCACCCGCATCAGGCGCGTGAGCTCGTCGCCAAAGTGGCGCACCAGCAGCTTGAATCCGGCATATTGCACCGGGTCGAGGTCGTCGCCGGCGGCACCACCGTCGGCCCACAGCACCCCGACCGAGCGCTGGTTCACGTGCGCCGCGCCCCACAGCGCGCCGCTGTCGAGCAGCTCGGGGCGCAGCTTTTCGGGCAGCAGGGCGCGCAGCCCGGCCACGCGGCCGCGTTCGGCCATGTAAAAGCCGTTGGGCTGTGAAAATACCTTGGCGATCAGGTTGTGCCCATCCAGCGCCAGGCTGTAGCGGCGCGGCTCGATCTCGGAGCCAAAACCGCGCGCCAGAAAACACACCAGTTTGTCGCCCTGCGCCATCTTCAAAAACAGCGCGTAGCGCTCCAGCCCCAAGCCGTCGGCCAGGCTGAGCTTGAAGGCGCGAAAGAAAGTGCGCAGGTCGGCGTGGCGGCCGCTGCGGCAGTCTTCTACGAACAGGTCGATCAGGTTGCGGGCGCGGCTGCCGGGCTCGATGGAGCTGGGGTGCTGGAGCGGGGGCTTTGGGTGTGGCTCGGGCGCTGGGGCTGGGCTGGGGGCTTTGAGGTGAGCCGGCTGTGGCACGCGAGCCGTTGGCTCAAGTGGCGCGGGCTTGCGCACGGACTCGGCCGCTGGAGCGGCGGCGCGCACGCGGCGCTGGCGGGGTTTGGGTGGCCACAGCAGACGCGCGGCCGGGGCGGCGCAAAAGGCCCACAAATGCGGTTCCTGGCTGGCTTGCACGGCGGCGCGCCGGGTCGCGTACAGCACCTGGTCGAGCTTAAGGTGGCGGTGCGCCGAGAGCGCCTTAAACAGGAGGGTGCTGCGTCGGCTGTACCAGTCGTGCATGAGCTCGTGCGCCAGCATTTGCAGCAGCGAAGGCAGGGTGCTGGGCCGGTGCAGCCAGCGCCCGATTTCGGGCAGGATTTCAGGCGGGTTGGTGCCCATCCAAGCCAGCCGGGCAGCGCGGCCGAGCAGCGCTGGCTCTACCGCATGCAACAAGGTCGCGCTGTCGGCCTGAAACAGACCCAGATCCACCGCCACGGCGGCGCTGAGCTGCATCAGCGTGCAGCCCAGCAGCTCCTGCTCGACCCGTGCCGGGCGTTCGTTGTCCTGCACCCGCTGCGCCAAGGTGTCGGCCAAGGCGGGCGCCGCCACCGCCAGCAGCCACTCGGCCACGTTTTGTGCCTGCACCGCGCCCATGCGCGCCAAGCCGGTGTTGCCCGGCTCGATCTGGGCAAACTGCAGTGCCAAATGCCCAGCTAGGCGGCTGGTTTGCAACGCTTCGGCCAAGCGCAGATGGCCCGGTTTGTCCAGCTGCAAGCGCTGCTGGCCCAGGGTGTCGATCAGCTTGTAGAGGCGCGTGAGGCCCAGTATGCCCACGGCGTGAGCCAAGTCGCTGACGCGCTGGCCCTTGGGCATCGCGCTCTGCGCGTGGCGCATCACCGCCAAGCCCAGCGGCAAGTCGCGGTTCAGGGCCTCGAGCAGGCGAGGGCCGGGCAGGTCTGGGTCTTGCAGCGCTTTGAGCACCTCGGGCGGGCTGACCAAGGGCAGCCGCACCGCTGCCAAGCGTTTGCGCCAGGCGGACAATCCCAGCGGGGCTGCAGGGGCGGGTGGGGTGTGTGGGCTGCTCATCTTGGGGCGGCATTGGGCTGCCGGCTACTGTAAGCCATTGTGTGCCCGGTTTATGATGCGTCGCGACCTACAACCTGTTTTTTGGAGATGCGCATGAGCCTCAAGCTGTATTTTTCGCCCGGAGCCTGTTCTTTCGTGGCACACGCCGCGCTCGAGTTGGCTGGCGCCACCTTCGAGCCGGTGTTGCTCAAGCTGCACCGCGGCGAGCAGCGCAGCCCCGAGTTTCTGGCCCTCAACCCGCACGGTCAGGTGCCGGTGTTGGTCGATGGCTCCGACGCCATCAGCCAGATCGTGGCCATCGTGTTGCACCTGGACCAGCGCTTTCCCCAGGCGCAACTGTTGCCGCCTGCGGGCTTGGCGCGCACCCGGGCGTTGGAAAAGCTGCTGTGGATGAACAACACCGTGCACCCGACCTTTGGGCGCTTTTTTGCCCCCCAAAAGTTCAGCGACGACGCCGCCTGCCAGGCTTTGATCAAGGCGCACGCGCCGGGGCAGTACCGCAAAGAGCTGGCCGAAATCGAGCAGTGGGTGGCGCACAAGGCCACGCCGTGGCTCAGTGGCGAGCAGCCGGGCGCGGTTGACGCCTATGCGCTCACGTTGCTGCGCTGGGGTGGGTTGGCCGGGATCGACCCGCAAAGCCTGCCCGCCACTTGGGCGCTGGTGCAAGACTTTGCTGCCCTGCCGGCGGTGGCGCGGGTGATCGAGCGCGAGCGCCTGACGCTCAATCTGTATCAGTCTCAGTCGTAACGGCGGGCGTCCTCGATCACCTTGCCGTCGTTGGGCAGGGTGCCGGGGTCCAGCAGCTCGACTTGGCCGCGCAGCTTGGTGACTTCGCGCAGGCTGTGCGCCAGCGCCTCGGCCAAGTCTGCAGACGCCGCAGCAAAGCCCGGCCGCAGCTCGGCGCGCAGCAGCATCTGGTCGTCGGCCATCTGGCCGCTGACCACCAAGCGGCCTTTGTGCAGCTCGGGGTGGCGGCGCAGCACCTCGGCCACTTGCCCCGGGTGCACGAACATGCCCTTGATCTTGGTGGTCTGGTCGGCGCGCCCCAGCCAGCCTTTGATGCGTGCGTTGCTGCGTCCGCTCGGGCAGGGCCCAAGCAGGATGGCCGACAGGTCGCCGGTGCCAAAGCGCAGCAGCGGGTAGTCTGGGTTGAACACCGTGACCACCACCTCGCCCACCTCGCCCTCGGGCACGGGTTCGGCGGTGCCCGGGCGCACGATCTCGAGCAGCACCTGCTCGTCGAGCACCAGGCCTTGGCGCGCAGCCGTTTCGTAGGCGATCACGCCAGCGTCGGCGGTGGCGTAGCACTGGTAGGCGGCAATGCCGCGTTCTTGCAACCAGTCTCGCAGCGACGGCGGAAAGGCCTCGCCCGAGACCAAGGCTTTGCTGATCGACAGCTTTTGCCCGGCTTGCTCGGCTTTTTCAACCAAGATGCGCAAAAAACTCGGGGTGCCGGTGTAGGCGCTGGGGCGCAGGTCGGCAAGCGCTGCCAGTTGCTGCTCGGTGTTGCCCACGCCACCCGGGATCACGGTGCAGCCCAGCGCCTGGGCGCCGCTTTCCATCATCCAAGCGCCGGGTGTGAGGTGGTAGCTAAAGCAGTTGTGCACCAGCTCACCGGGCTCGAAGCCCGCCGCCACCAGCGCCCGCGCCACGCGCCAGTAGTCGGGCGCCAAGCCTTCGGGTTCGTAGATCGGGCCGGGCGACTGATAGACGCGCCGCGCGGTGGCCGCTTGGCGCAGGCCCAGCCAGCCGATGGTGGAAAAACCGCCGAAGGGGTCGCCACCGGCGGCCCGGCTGGCTTGCTGGCGCGCCAGCAGCTCGCTCTTGCGCAGCAGCGGCAGTTGCGCCAAGGCGCTGCGGCTGCAAATCGCCTCGGGGCTGACGCCGGCCAGCAAATCAGCATAAGCCGCGCTGTGGGTCTGCGCATGGCGCACGTGCGCCGGCAAAGCCGCCAGCAAAGCGGCCTCGCGCTCGGCTGGGGCGCGGGTTTCCAAGGCGTCGTAGTGTGCAGGCATGGCGGCAGGGCTTTCTGTGTCGTTTTGATCGCTCGGGCCGGGGCTCAAGCCAGCCAGCGCTTGCGCCGCTTGTAGCTTTTCACGTCTTTGAAGCTCTTGCGCTCGGTGCCGCCCATGCCGAGGTAGAACTCTTTCACGTCTTCGTTGTTGCGCAGGTCGTCGGCCTTGCCGTCCATGACGATGCGCCCGCTCTCCATGATGTAGCCGTAGTCGGCGTAGCGCAGCGCCATGTTGGTGTTTTGCTCGGCGATCAGGAAGGTGACGCGCTCCTTCTGGTTCAGGTCTTTTACGATCTCGAACACCTCTTCGACGATCTGCGGCGCCAGCCCCATGGAGGGCTCGTCGAGCAGCAGCACGCTGGGGTTGGCCATCAGGGCGCGGCCGATGGCGCACATCTGCTGCTCGCCGCCCGAGGTGTAGGCGGCTTGGCTGGTGCGCCGGGTCTTGAGGCGCGGAAAGTAGTTATAGACCTTCTCGAGGCTGGCCGCGATCTCGGCCTTGCCGCTGCGCGTGTAGGCGCCGGTGAGCAGGTTTTCTTCGATCGTCAGGTGGGCAAAGCAGTGGCGCCCTTCCATCACTTGCACCACGCCGCGTTTGACCAGGTCGGAGGTGCTCAGGATGTCGATGCGCTCGCCGCGCAGCTCCACGCTGCCTTTGGTGACTTCGCCGCGCTCGGCCTTGAGCAAATTTGAAATGGAGCGCAGGGTGGTGGTCTTGCCGGCGCCGTTGCCGCCCAGAATGGCGGCGATCTGGCCGTCGGCCACTTGCAGCGAGACGCCCTTGAGCACCAAGATCACGTGGTTGTAGATGACCTCGATGCCGTTGACGTTGATGACGATGGAAGGCGTGCTCATGGGTAAACCTCGACAGGGGGAAACGGTTGGCGGTAGGGCAGTCGGCTGGCCGCAGCGCTCCAATCAGAGCGGGTCGGCCAAGCGACTGCGGGCTGCCTAGGTGCACGGCCAGAGCACCCGCCACGGCAACCCGTCAGCCCCCGCGCTGCGCTGCAACCCAAAGGCCACAGCGGCAGCTAGGGGCAGCTGGCTTAGCAGCCCGGCTCGGTGCGGCGCGTGATGTTGTTGTCGCGCGCAAACGACTCGGCCGATGCCGTGACCATGCGGTTGATGACGTTCATGTCGGCTTGCAGCCAGTCCGAAGACCAGTCAAAGCCGCTGCCGTTCCAGGTGTGGATGCGCATCATGGCGGTACCGACGTGGTTGCGGCACGAGGTCACGATCGGGCCGCGCAGCACCCCGGCAAAGCCGAGCTGGTCCAGCCGCGCTTGGGTGATGTTGAGGTTCTCGTAGCCCCAGCGCGCTTGCTCGCCGGTGACGTGGCGGCCACGGCCAAAACGTTCCTGGGCGCGGAACACGCCTTCGACCGCCAGCATCGCGCCGACCACGCCGCGCATGTAGAGCACGTCGCCGACTTCGGCGCGCGGGCCGGTGCCTTGGCCACGGTCGTGCACCTGGGCCAGAATCTGGCGCACCACTTCGGAGTCACGCGCTTGGCCGTGCTGCATCATGACCGCGCTGTAGCCGCGGGCGTCGGCGCCGATGTCGCGCAGATCGGGCTCAGCACCGCTCCACCAGGTGCCAAACATGCGGTCGCGCGGAAAACCGGTGGCCACCGCTTGGCGGATCGCGGTCGCGGTCATCACGCCCCAAGTCTGCATGATCACGAAGTCGGGCCGCTGCTGGCGGATTTGCAGCCAGATCGCGCGCTGCTCCACGCCGGGAGGCGGCACCGGCAGCGCCAGCACCGTGAAGCCGTGCATTTCGGCGCGGCGGTTGATGATCGGCAGCACCTCGCGCCCAAACGGGCTGTCGTGATAGACCACGGCGATGGTCTTGCCGCGCAGGCGGTCCCAGCCACCAGACCGGTTGGCGATGTGTTGCAACACCACGTCGCCAGCGATCCAGTAGTGGCCCAGCAACGGGAACACCCACGGGAAAATGGCGCCGTCAGCGGTGTCGCTGCGGCCGTAACCCGAGGTGATCATGGGGATCTTGTCAACCGCCAAGCGCGGCATGAGCGCGAAGGTGATGCCGGTCGAGAGCGGCTGGAACACCGTGGCACCGCCGTGGCGGGCCTTGAGGCGCTCGTAGCACTCCACGCCGCGGTCGGTGGCGTAGGCGGTTTCGCATTCTTCAACCAGCGTCTGCACGCCGTTGATGCCGCCGCGCGCGTTGACCAGCTTCATGTAGTCGGCGTAGCCGTTGGCAAAGGGCGCCGCGTTCGGGGCCACGGCGCCGGTGCGTCCGGTCAGGCTGGGGAAGAACTGCACCGGGGCTTGGGCCATGGCCAAGCTGGTGGTGAGGGCACTGGTCAGCGCGGCCACTGCCACCACGGCTGATAGTGCGAGTTGTCGCAATCTCATGGAATGTCTCCTTAATCCAACACCTAACTCACACAGGGACGAGGGCGGCTGGCGAGGTGTCGGGCGCCAGCCACCAAAGGAAGCAACTCAATGTGGGAACGGCCACAGACGCAGTTTGTGGCGCGCCATGCTCCAGTACTTGGCCAAGCCGTGCGGTTCTTTGATCAGGAACCAAACGATCAGGGCACCAAAGATCATGAACTCGGCGTGGCCCACCATGGCGGTCGAGATCTCGACCCCGAACAGGCTGCCGATCCAAGGCAGCAGCTGGTTGAGCACGATCGGCGTGATGACGATGAAGGCGGCACCAAAGAAGCAGCCCATGATCGAACCCAAGCCGCCGATGATGACGATGAACAGCAGTTGGAACGAGCGGTTGATGTCAAAAGACAGCGGCTCCCAAGAACCCAAGTGGACGAAGGCCCACAGCGCCCCCGCGACGCCGATGATGAAGGAGCTGACGGCAAAGGCGGTGAGCTTGGCGTACATCGGGCGGATGCCGATCACCGAAGCGGCCACGTCCATGTCGCGGATCGCCATCCACTCGCGCCCGATCGGGCCGCGCACCAGGTTTTTGGCCAGCAAGGCAAACACCACCACGAAGCCGAGCACGAACAGGTACTTGTCCATCGGCGTGGCAATCTGCCAGCCGAACACGCTCAGGTTGCTGACTTCGGCGGTGCCGGCCGGGCTGTCGAGGGTGAACCAGCGCACACGCACAAACAGCCAGTCAAAGAAGAACTGCGCCGCCAGCGTGGCCACGGCCAAGTACAAGCCCTTGACGCGCAGGCTGGGGATGCCAAAGATGATGCCCGCCAGCATGGCGAAAAAGCCGCCCGAGAGCAAGGCCACGATCAGCGGCATGTCCTCGACGCGCATGAAGACGTTGTAGGCCATGTAGGCGCCCACGGCCATGAAAGCGCCGGAGCCGAGGGAGATCTGGCCGCAATAACCGACCAAGATGTTGACCCCGATGGCGGCCAGCGCCAGAATCAGAAACGGCACCAAGATGGCGCGAAACAGGTACTCGTCGGCCAGCATCGGCACGCCGATGAAGGCGAAGGCGATGATGGCGATGATAGCGATGCGGTCTTGCTTGACGGCAAAAATCTGCTGGTCGGATTTGTAGGTGGTCTTGAACTGACCGTTTTCGCGGTAAAACATGATGGTTCCGTTCTTCCTGAGCGAGTTTTATACGCGGTCGATGATTTTTTCGCCAAACAGGCCCTGCGGTCTAAACAGCAGCACCACCATCGCCAGCACGTAGGCAAACCAGATCTGGATGCCACCGCCGACCATCGGCCCGATATAGACCTCGGCCAACTGCTCGCTCACGCCGATGATCAGGCCGGCCACGATCGCGCCCGGGACTGAAGTCAGGCCGCCCAAGATGATCACCGGCAGCGCCTTGAGCGCCACGAAGGTGAGGGCGAACTGCACCCCCATCTTCTCGCCCCAGATCATGCCGGCCACCAGCGCCGTCAAGCCAGCCATGAACCAGACGATGACCCACATCCGGCCCAGCGGAATGCCGACCGACTGCGCCGCTTGGTGGTCGTCGGCCACGGCACGCAGGGCGCGGCCGGTGCCGGTTTTCTGGAAAAACAGCGTCAGCAGCGCGACCATGGCCATCGCCATCAGGGCCGTGACGAGGTCGTCTTGGTTGATCAGCAAGCCGCCGGGGAACAGGCCTTCGAGGATGAAGATCGGCTCGGCCGGCAGACCCAGGTCGATGGCGTAGATGTCGCTGCCAAAGATGGTCTGGCCAAAACCGTCGATGAAGAAGGTAATGCCCAGCGTCGCCATGAGCAACACCACCCCTTCTTGGTTCACTAGGTGGCGCAGCACGAAGCGCTCGACCGCCCAAGCAAAAATCAGCATCAGGAACGCGGCGATGGCAAAAGCCAAGACGTTGGCCAACAGCAGGCTCTCAAAGCCCAGCCACTCGGGCAGCCATTCGGCAAAGCGCGCCATGGCCAGCGCGGCAAACAGCACCATCGCGCCTTGGGCAAAGTTGAACACGCCCGAGGCCTTGAAGATCAACACAAAGCCCAGCGCCACCAGCGAGTAGAGCACGCCGTTCATCAGCCCGGCGATGATGGTTTCGAGGAAAAATCCCATGTCTGGTCTCCTGTTTTAATGGCTGGTGCCGAGGTAAGCGCTGATCACGTCGGGGTTGGCGCGCACCTCGTCGGGCACACCGTCGCCGATCTTTTTGCCGTAGTCGAGCACCACCACGCGGTCGGAGATGTCCATCACCACGCTCATGTCGTGCTCGATGAGCACGATGGTGGTGCCGAATTCGTCGTTGACGTCGAGCACAAAGCGGCACATGTCTTGTTTTTCTTCGACGTTCATGCCCGCCATGGGCTCGTCGAGCAGCAGCACCTGCGGCTCCATGGCCAGCGCGCGCCCGAGGTCCACGCGCTTTTGCAAGCCGTAGGGCAGCTGCCCGACCGGGGTTTTGCGGTGGGCCTGGATTTCGAGGAAGTCGATGATGCGCTCGACCTTCTCACGGTGCTCGCTTTCCTCGCGCTCGGCCGGGCCCCAGCGCAGCGCTTGCAGCAGCAGGTTGCTTTTGATGCGCAGGTTGCGCCCGGTCATGAGGTTGTCGATCACGCTCATGCCCTTGAACAACGCCAAGTTCTGGAAGGTGCGCGCCACCCCGAGTTCGGCCACTTGGCGGCTGTTCATGTGCTTGAAGGTCTGGCCGCGGAAGGTGATCGAGCCCTCTTGCGGCTTATAGACGCCGTTGATGCAGTTGAGCATCGAGCTCTTGCCGGCGCCGTTGGGGCCGATGATGGCGCGGATTTCGTGCTCGCGCACGTCGAACGAGATGTCGCTCAGCGCCTTCACGCCACCGAAGCGCAGGCTGATGTTGTTGACGTCGAGGATGACGTCGCCGATTTTTTTCTTGCTCATGCCAAACTCCGTAGTCCCAGTGCCCAGTGCAGGGTGGTGTGCTTCATGCGGCCGCCTTGACGTTTGCGTAGGTCTGCACGTCGAGCAGCTTGAGCGTGGCGCTCACTTTGCCGGTGCGCCCGTCTTCAAACTTGACCTGGGTTTCGATGAACTGCTCGGCCTTGCCGCCGTAGAGCGCATCGACCAGCACCGCGTACTTCTCGCCGATGAAGCCACGGCGCACCTTGTTGGTGCGGGTGAGCTCGCCGTCGTCGGGGTCGAGCTCTTTGTGCAGCACCAAAAAGCGGTGGATCTGGCTGCCCGCCAGCAGCGCGTCGCGGCTCAGGTCGGCGTTGACTTGCTCGACGCAGCCCTTGATGAGCTGCAGCACTTCGGGCTTGCCGGCCAGGTCGGTGTAGCCGGCGTAGGGCAGGTTGCGGCGCTCGGCCCAGTTGCCCACGGCCTCGAGGTCGATGTTGATGAACACGCACACGCGCTCGCGCCCGTCGCCGTAGGCCACCGCCTCTTTGATGTAGGGGAAGAACTTGAGCTTGTTCTCGACGTATTTGGGCGCGAACAGGGCGCCGTCGTTGGCCCCGCCCTTGATGCGGCCCACGTCTTTGACGCGGTCGATGATTTTCAGGTGGCCGCTGGCGTCGATGAAGCCGGCGTCGCTGGTGTGGTACCAGCCGTCGGGGGTGAGCACCTCGCGCGTGGCTTTTTCGTTTTTGTAGTATTCCTTGAGCAGCCCGGGCGATTTGACCAAGATTTCGCCGTTGTCGGCCAGCTTGATCTCGACGCCGTCGATGGGCACGCCCACGGTGTCGGCGCGCACCTCGTGGTCGGGCTGCAAGCAGACGAACACCGCCGTTTCGGTCGAGCCGTAGAGCTGCTTGAGGTTGATGCCGATCGAGCGGTAAAAGGTGAACAGATCGGGGCCGATGGCCTCGCCAGCGGTGTAGGCCACGCGCACGCGTGAAAACCCGAGCGTGTTGCGCAGCGGCCCATAGACCATCAGGTTGCCCAGCGCGTACAGCAGCCGGTCGGCGGCGCCGATGCTTTTGCCGTCCATCAGCGCCGGGCCGACCTTTTTGGCGTGCTCCATGAAGCTGCTGTAGAGCTTGCGCTTGAGCGCGCCGGCGTCTTCCATGCGGATGGTGACGTTGGTGAGCAGGCCCTCGAACACCCGTGGCGGCGCGAAGTAGTAGGTGGGGCCGATTTCTTTGAGGTCGATGGTCACGGTGGCGGTCGATTCGGGGCAATTGACCACGTAGCCGCACGCCAGCCACTGCGCGTAGCTGAAAATGTTTTGCCCGATCCAAGCCGGCGGCAGGTAGGCCAGCACCTCTTCGCTTTCGGTCAGTTTGTCAAAGCGCGCCCCGGCGGCGGCGCGATCGAGCAGCGAGGCGTGGGTGTGCACCACGCCCTTGGGGTTGCCGGTGGTGCCCGAGGTGTAGAACATCGCCGCCACATCTTCAGCGCGGGCCTGCTCGGCTTCGTTTTTGAAAAACTCGGGGTGCTGCTGCACAAACACGGCCCCGGCGGCGATCACTTCTTGCAAGCCGGCCAAGCCGGGTTCGTCGTAGTTGCGCAAACCCCGTGGGTCGTCGTACAAAATGTGCTCGAGCAGCGGGCACTGCGCGCGAATTTCGAGCATTTTGTCCACCTGCTCCTGGTCTTCGACGACCACGAAGCGCACCTCGGTGTTGGTGATTGGGAACACGCATTCGCCCGCCACCGCATCCTGGTACAGCGGCACCGGCACCGCACCCAGGGCCTGCGCCGCCAGCATGGAGGCGTACAGGCGCGGCCGGTTGGCTCCGATGACGATCAGGTGTTCGCCGCGGCGCAAGCCCAACTGGTGCAGGCCGGCGGCGATGTGGCTGGCCAAGTCGGCCATGCCGCGCCAGTCGATGCTCTGCCAGATGCCGTACTCTTTTTCGCGCATCGCCGGCGCGGTGGGGCGCTTGGCAGCGTGCTCAAGCAACAAACGCGGGAAGGTGGTCTGCATGTCGTCTCCTCTAATCTGGCGGCCCGGCCCATGAGCGGGCTTCATATCGGCTTGAATCTGTTGCGCACTGTACGCCAGGGTTTGACGCCATGTTGTCCTTGCGACGACAATCTAGGGTGCGGCCCTGCTAGGACTTACCCTAGGGTGTGTGGCGCGACTGGAGGCAGCGATGGTTTATCGGGATGCTTTGCGGCAACGGGCGCGGACTTTGAGCGATGCGGAGTTCGCGGCGATCGTCTGGGTGCCGCGCCTGAGCGCGGATGAACGCGAGCGCGTGCGCAGCGAACTGATGGTGACGCTGGCGCAGCCGGGCGACTCGATTTGCCGCGTCGGGCGACCGGTGACGTTCTGGTTCGGGCTGGTCGAGGGCTTGCTCAAGATGAGCAACGACGACAGCCTGGGCCCGATCATGACCTTTGCCGGCCTGGCCCCCGGGGGCTGGTTTGGCGAGGGCACGGCGCTCAAGCGCGAGCCCTACCGCTACAACGTGCAGGCGCTGCGAAAGAGCTTGGTGGCGGGGCTGCCGGTCGAGACCTTTCACTGGCTGCTGGATCATTCGATCGGCTTCAACCGCTTTGTCATGTGCCAGCTCAACGAGCGCTTGGGGCAGTTCATCGCCGCGCGCGAGATCGACCGCCTGAGCGAGCCCGAGGTGCGGGTGGCGCGCAGCTTGGCCAATCTGTTTCACCCTGGGTTGTTTCCGGGTGTGGGGCAGCTGCTGCGCATCACGCAGCAGGAGCTGGCTTATTTGGTCGGCTTGTCGCGTCAGCGCGTGAACCTGGCGCTGGCCACGCTGCATGAGCAGGGTCTGATTGAGGTCACGTATGGCGGTTTGCGGGTGCTCGACCTTGCGGCGCTGCGCGCCTATGCCCTGCCCAGCGAGGGTTGATCGGCACGGTTCGGGCCGGTGCGGTGTGCGGCGGCGTGAACCGGTGCACCGGCGCACTACACTCGCTGCCATGCAAGAGAGTGTGCGCATCAACAAACGGCTGGCCGAAATGGGCCTGTGTTCGCGGCGCGAGGCCGACGAATGGGTGGCGCGCGGCTGGGTCACGGTCAACGGCCAACCGGCCCAGACCGGGCAGGCGGTGACGGCGGCCGACCAGATTGAGGTGGCCCCGGCGGCGCGCCAGCAGCAAGACGAGCGCGTGACGATCGTGCTGCACAAGCCGGTGGGCTACGTGAGCGGCCTGCCCGAAGACGGGCACCAGAGCGCCGCCGTGCTGGTGCAGCCCGGCACGCGCTGGCGCGAGGACCGCAGCCCGCGCCGCTTTGCCCCCAGCCACACGCGCGGCCTAGCGCCAGCGGGCCGGCTGGACATCGATTCCACCGGCCTGCTGGTGCTGACCCAAGACGGGCGCGTGGCCAAGGCGCTGATCGGGGCCGATTCCGGGGTGGAAAAAGAATACCTGGTGCGCGTGCACTGGGCCCCCAACGGCCCGCAGGGGCCGGGGGTGGTGGCGCAAAACGTGCAGGCGGTGTTTGCCCCGGAGCTGCTGCAGCGCCTGCGCCACGGGCTGCAGATCGACGGCCGCGTGCTCAAAGCCGCGCAGGTGCAGTGGCAAAACCCGGAGCAGCTGCGCTTCGTGCTGCGCGAGGGCATGAAGCGCCAGATCCGGCGCATGTGCGAGCAAGTCGGGCTGCACGTGGTGGGGCTCAAGCGCGTGCGCATTGGGCGCGTGCAACTGGGGCAGCTGCCGCTGGGGCAGTGGCGCTATCTGGGGCCCAGCGAGCGGTTTTGATCGGGTGGGGCGGCGTGGGAGCGGGGCGGGTGCTCTGGGTAGGGGTTGTGGGGCTGTGGCGCTGGGGGCAGCCGGCCTCATGCCGTTTAGCTGCGCGGCCAAAAATCGGCCAACTACCCCCCCGGCGCCCCAGCGCCATGAGATTGGCTGGTGTACTGCTCCAACAGCGCTTCTTCCGTGTAAATCTGGTCGGGCTCGAACACGGGCGGCGGGGTGCGAGGCTGGTAGTGCAGGGCCTGCGCCACCCAAGGGCCGCTGGTCATCGCGGGGCGCAGGTCCACCAGTTGCTGCTGAATCATGAAGAAAGCCAAGATGGCAAACATCAGGTGATTGAAGGCGGCGGCGGGGTTTTGCAAGTGTGCGCGCTTGAAGCGTTGCAGAGTGAGTGTCGGGCCCATGGCAGTTTCCTTTGGTCGTATGCGCTTGATGCTACTGTGCACAAGGCATTCGGACAAGTTTAAGGTTAATGCGTGGGGAATGTGGGGGCGGCAGACGTGCATGGCTTTTGGTTGCATGTAACGTCGCCGTTGTGTATAGTGGCAAGACCACTTGAATGAGGGCTTTCACATGGGAACCGCGCATGTCAATGCACGCGTCCAAAAGCACCGCGACGCGATGCCCATGGCGGGCTTGCGCCCGGTGCAAATCTGGGTGCCCGAAACACGCCGCCCCGACTTTGCGCAGGAATGCCGCCGCCAAAGCTAGCCTTGCTCAAGCGTGCGCGGTTGGGCTGTGGATAGGCTGCACCGCGAGGCGCAAGCCCATGGTCTTGAGTATCGCCGACAGGCTGCGAAGCTCCGGATTGCCCTTGGCCGACAGCGTGCGGTAAATGTGCGTAGTGTTGAGCTGCGCTTGCTCGGCCACTTTCGAGGCGCCGCCAAACGCTTTCGTCATCTGGCGCAGCGCGATCAACAGCTCGCCTTGGTCGCCGTCCTCGAGGATGCTGTTCAGCAGTTCGACCGCATAGGCCGGGTCTTGGCGAAAGGCTTCAGCCATCGCGTCGTCATGTGCTCGATCTTTCATCGCCTTTTCTCCTGCTTCAAGTTGCTTCGCTGCCAGTCCTTCCAGTATGCGCACGCCTGTGCTATGTCGGCGTCCTGCGAACGCTTGCTGCCGCCGCAAAGCAGCAAGACCACAGTTTTCCCGGCTTGCGCGTAATAGACGCGGTAGCCTGGCCCTACGTCGATACGAAGCTCCCACACACCATCTCTGCATGGCTTGTGGTCGCCGAAATTGCCCAGCTCGAGGCGGTACACGCGTCGGTCAATGGCGATCATTGCCTTGATGTCCTTCACCTCGTCGCGCCAGTCTGCGTACACGTCGCGGCCGTCGTCGGTGATGTAGTGCCTGATCTCGAACATGGCTGATTGTCGCTTAAAAGCGAAACACGGTCAAGCTGTTTGGGCTATCCACAACCGTGGGGCGACCATGACTTCGAAAGCGGGGTGGGGGTTGGGGCGCTGGGGGCAGCCGGCCTCATGCCGTTTAGCTGCGCGGCCAAAAATCGGCCAAAGCCCCCAGCGGCCCCAACTCATGATATCGACCGGCCGCCTTGGGCGCCCCACGCCCAGCTAGGCCTGACATCAGGCACATAGTCTGCCCCCGATTTTCCTGCTGCAAAATGGGCGCAACGTGCAGGACACTTGGTTGCATGTAACGTCGCCGTTGTGCATAGGGCCCGGCAAAACCTAGCGCCGCAACATCGCCACGCTGCGCTGGGCGCGTGCCAAGTTACGCCGCCAACAGGGGACACCTTTGTATGGCGGCCAGCTCCTTTTGCAGGGACTGTTTGGCAATGGCGGTGTCGTAGGCGGCTTGGCCGCGCAACCACCAGCCGTCGCTCAAGCCAAAGTAGCGGCAAAGCCGAAGGTCTGTGTCGGCCGTGACGGCGCGTTTTCCCGCCACGATTTCGCCGATCCGCTGTGCAGGCACGCCGATGTCTTTGGCTAGGCGGTACTTCGTAAGGCCCAAGGGCTTGAGAAACTCTTCTTCAAGCATCTCGCCGGGCGTAACGGGCGGCACGGTGCGCATGGTGTTTCCTTCAGTGGTAATCGATGATCTCAACATCTGCGGCCCCATCCGCGGTCCAAACGAAGCACAGGCGCCACTGCTGATTGATTCGTATGCTGTGCTGTCCTTGACGATCGTCTTTCAGCGCTTCCAACCGGTTGCCGGGCGGCACCTTCAGATCGTCCAGCACCGCAGACCAGTCCAGCAGCGCAAGCTTGCGCAGGGCAGGCCGCTCAATGTTCACCCAGCGCTTGACGCGCTCGCCCTCGAAGAGGGCTTGCGTGTCTTTGCACTTGAAGTTTTTGATAGGCACGGGTGCCGATATTAACGCGGAGCGTGAGTAGTGTCAAGACCGAGCTGCGCACGCCACATGGAATCAGGGTGCGTTGCGTACTAGGCCGAGCCGTGCCATGTGCCAGAAAATCGTTCTCCGACCACGGTGAACCTCCGTGGGGGTAAGGGCTGGGGCGCTGGCGGCAGTCGGCCTCATACCGTCCGCTGCGCAGCCAAAAATCGGCTAACCGCCCCCAGCGCCTCAGTCCCGCGCGCATCGTTGCCTGCCCCAATTTCGACCTCCATTATGATCGTCAGGGATGTGAAATTTGGGCAATGCCTGCATTGCCAGAGAAACGCTTTCTCATGTAGTCAATCGCATCCTGCTCTGATGCATGAACAGCCTTCTGTGTGGCAACCATTTTCTCCGCAGCGGCTATGACAACAGCTTGAGTTCCAGCATCTCGTTTGCTGAGGCGACCAACAGCAAGCTTGAAAGCCTGTGGAGTTGGGACGCTCATGCTGAGAAGCAACTCATCAATTGATTTGTCTGTGAGGCGGGAGTCTCTGGTGAGGGCGACGCAGGTGTCACGAATAACAGCCTTCTCGGCAGATCGGAGTTGGCCATCTGCTTTTCCAATGTACAGAAGCACTCGCAAGGTATCGTACTCATCTACGAGTAGCTGATCTTTGGTGCGATCTGGCGAGTCATTGTACTTAGACTGCAAATATGTGCGAATGTCACTCACAATCTCACCCGTATCCTCGTCGATGCAGAAAGAGATACGATCACTTCTGAATGTTCGCGTAGCGTTACGCTTGGCGCAGTGGCCGATAATCAAGACATGTTCACCAAATGCGCCAAACTGGCGAACTTCTACCGATCTCTCGGTTTTTCGGTCAGCTCCATCTGTGTACGAAAGTCTGAGCTTTGCTTTTGCGGGGAGCGGTTGTGCAACCTCCCAAAAGCTGCCCTCCCACTCATCTCGGTCTTCAACATCGATTGGATGCTGGCTGGCGCAATTTTCGTTATGGCTCGTAGCCGGTGTAATTGGCGTTTGGTTGACTGAGCCATTATGCTTTGCAGAGGCATTCCCGGATTTCGCAATGAGCTTGCATGCATACCAAATGACGACGCCAGCAACCAGCAAATAAAGAAGTTCCATATTCGTTCCTTGCGCAGACGGTTCAAGTTTTGCCCAACATATAAGTCACTGGCACTGCCCGGTATTGGCACGCAGTAATATTATGAATCGCAGTGCGAGGCTTGAAATCAGTCGACCAAGAGCGCAACAGCCAGTGCAAACAAACGTGCTCAAGGAAAACCATGGCTGCACCTGATTTCCGATTTCCTGAAGCTTGACTGCCGGGCTAGGTGTTGTGGCTCGGACCCAATGGGGAGAGCGATTTTGCGAACTCAAGAAAAGACGTTTGAGCCTTGCCAAAATCTCCATAGGTTTTTGTCGCTTGCTTCTTCGCGCTAACAATCCAAGGACGCGACCTTTCTCGGTGATTGGTCTCTCTGACTTGCTCTCCATCGAAGACCAGATCATAGGCAATGGCTTCGTACCGAAGAGATACGTCGGGTTTTTGGATCATCTTTCCGTTCTTAAGCGTGCGATGCAGGGAAATGTTTTCTCCCTCGCGCTGAACGGCCCAACCCAACGCTTGCAGCGCTGCCGTCTTAAAGAAAGTCAATACATCAACTGTTTGAAATGTGACAATGGGCTGTGGTAGGATGGATGCCAATTGAGATGGTTCGCCGTCGACGACAAGCTCAATTTTTTCGATGATGAATGTTTTTATTTCATCGGATAGCAGGCAGCGAGCACGAACCTTGCCGTCTTTTACGGAAATGGGTTGTATGTCTCGCTCCCTGCCTGGTGTGGAGCCGCCAAAGTACCGGACTCGAAGGCTTGCCCCGCTAGCAATAGCATTTTGCAGATTTTCAGCAATCATGGCGGCTCCCAAGAAGAAAAAGTCTGACGTCAGCTTAGAATAAAAACATGATCGGGCAAAAATTTTCCATCTTCGCGCCGCGCAAGAACTGGGCGGGTATTAGGACGTGACAACCACTCTGACCTGCCTTCACATGCTCCTGAATCCGTGACCTCAATCCCCGCATCACGACATGCCCGCCCAACCGCCGCCCCAAACTGAGATTTCTCGCACTTTTCCCGCCCAGCGGGCCGCGCGAAGACCCATCGGCGCTCACAAACACCCCGCACAAGGCGCTTGCAAGCCCATCTAACCGTGTTTTCGCCCGCTTTCGCCACCACCAGCGCAGCCTTAGCCCCGCAGAACCCCGCGTTTTTCGCAATCCGTGAGTTCGCTGAGCCCGATCTGACCCAGCCAGCAACCTTAAGCTGCCTTCATCTTGCCAAAGGCACGCTCAAACACCGCAAAGCCCGAGTCCGAGCCCGAGATGCCCAATGCCCAGCCCCGCGCATGGCTGATGACGCGCGCGGCCTTGTACATCAGCTCTTGCATCACGGTCTTGATGCGCCGGCGCAGCGCGGTCTTGCGCATCGGGCTGTCGCTCTCGTGCAGCGTGTACTGCCCCACGATGCGCAACAGGTTCATGGCCAGCGCGGCCAGCGCACACACCAGGTGGTTGGTGGCAAACTTGCCCGAGGGCAGTCGGTTCAAGTCCATGTCGGTCTTGAACTCGGCATGAAACTGCTCGTGCGTGGCGTGGTCACGGTACAGGGCGATGACCTGCTCGTGTGCCACCTCCGGCCCCAGCGTGGTGCTCCAGCCTTCCAGCACGTACTCGGGAAAGAGCAAGGGCTGGCCCCGCTTGTCCAGCGTGCGCTCGGTCAGACGATAGACGCGGCGCAGTGCGCGGCTGCTTTCTGCTTGGGTTTCAATGCCAAGCAGCGCTTCGCTCCACAGGCATTCGCGCTTGCCGGCTCGAAGCGGGTTCCAGACGGTGTGGGCATCGGCGCAGCGCTGGGCGGCAATCTGCTCCACCGGCGCGGCGCGCGGATTCCATTTGATCAGCAGATCGACTTGGCGCCCCAGCTTGGCCGCTTGTTCTTGTGTGCGCGCTATCAGGTGCTGCGAGCAAAAGCCCGAGTCGGCGCGCAGCAGCAAGGGCGCTTGGGCCACCGCACAGGCGGTGCTCAGGGCCCGTTCGATGTTGTATTCGCTCTCGCGCGCGCTGTGCTGGCTGCCCGGACGCAGATCAAGCTCCAGACAGTAGCCGCGGGTGCCCAGGTACAGGGCGATGGGGCAGTAGCCATCGACTCCGGCGTAGGTGTAGGACACGCCTTCTTTGGCGCTGTCGCTCTGATCCATGACGAAGGTGTCGATGTCCAGTGGCAGGTGGCCGCTGGGCAGGGCCCCGAAGTCGATCGCTGCGCCATCGATGTGCAAGCCCAGCAGGGCGCGGTTGATCGAGTCGGCCAGTACGCTCCACTCGCAGCCCATGGCATCGAAGCGCTGGCGCAAGGTGGCGCTGGAGGGCACGGCGCGCAGGCCCAAGGCTTGGTGGGCAAAGCGCTGCTTGCGAAAGGCTTCGACGGCTTCGAAGTCGTTCTTGCCCAAGGTGAGCATGGCCACATAGCACTTGAGGATGTCGCTGTTGGCAATTCCGGCACGCACGGGATACTGGGGATCGACCATGGCCGGCAGGTTGATGCGCTTGAACAAGCGCCCCACCAAGGCCAAGCCACCGTGGCTGGACAAGTCGTAGGGCAGCTTTTTGACAACGAACTCGACTGGGTCAGTCATTTGCGGCGCTTGCACCTGCTGGGTGCGCGGTGGGATGTTGGTAGTGCGTTGATTATAATCGAAAAACGTTGGGTTTGTGGGGTTCAGGTCACGGATTCAGGATGCTAAAAAGTGGCGTTCGCTGTGTGCCAAGTCTAGGGGAAGCAATCCGCAAAGATTGATCGGCGCATGGTCCACGCCATCCCTCAAACCGCTTGTGGCATTGTATACAGCCCCCACGCGCTGTAAAGGGTCGCAAAGAGGGCTGGGTCTGGCAGGGGCTGTTGGCCGATTTTTGGCCGCGCAGCGGACGGTATGAGGCCGGCAGCCCCTGCCAGCCCCAGCCCACCCACACTGCAGCTTGAAATCCCCCCACTAGCCCCAAACTAGCAAGCCGCTGCGCTAACAGCGCACACCCAGTACCCGATCATCCACCGTTACCGAACCCCATCCGCACCCCATGAGCACCCATCACGCATTCCAGACCGAAGTGGCCCAGTTGCTGCACTTGGTCACGCATTCGCTGTATTCCAACAAAGACATCTTCTTGCGCGAGCTCATCTCCAACGCCTCCGACGCCTGCGACCGGCTGCGCTTTGAGGCGCTCGACCACGCGGCGCTGTTTGAAGACGCGCCAGCGCTGGAAGTGCGTGTGGGCTTTGACGCCGAGGCCAAAACCCTCACCATCAGCGACAACGGCATCGGCATGAGCGAGGCCGAGGCGATCGAGCACCTGGGCACCATCGCCAAGAGCGGCACCAAGGCCTTCATGAGCCGCCTGAGCGGCGACCAGCAAAAAGACGCGCAACTGATCGGCCAGTTTGGCGTCGGTTTTTATTCCGGCTTCATCGTCGCCGACCGCATCACGGTCGAGAGCCGCCGCGCCGGCTTGCCGCCCGAGCAAGGGGTGCGCTGGGTCAGCGAAGGCACGGGCGAGTTTGAGACCGAAGCCCTCACCCGGGCTGAGCGCGGCACCTGCATCACCTTGCACCTGCGCGACGACGCCAGCGAATACCTCACGCGCTGGAAGCTCAAAGGCATCATCGCCAAATACTCAGACCACATCAGCCTGCCGATCTTGATGCGCAAAGAGGAATGGGACGCCGACAAAGGTGAATCGGTGCTGCGCGACGAGTGGGAGCAGGTCAACGCCGCCAGCGCGCTCTGGACGCGGCCCAAAAAAGACCTGAGCGAACAGCAGTACAGCGATTTTTACCAAGCCATCAGCCACGACTACGAAGCGCCGCTGGCCTGGAGCCACAACCGCGTCGAGGGCACAACCGAGTACACGCAGCTGCTCTACATCCCGGCCAAGGCCCCGCACGACCTCTGGAACCGCGACAAAAAACCCGGCGTCAAGCTCTACGTGCGGCGCGTGTTCATCATGGACGAGGTCGAGGCGCTGCTGCCCAGCTACCTGCGCTGGGTCAAAGGGGTGATCGATTCGGCCGACTTGCCGCTCAACGTCAGCCGCGAGCTGCTGCAAGAGAGCCGCGACGTCAAAGCCATACGCGAGGGCAACACCCGGCGCGTGCTGGCGCTGCTCGAAGACTTGGCGCAGCAGGGGGTGGAGCCCGCCGCCGCCGATGCAACCGACGCCACGGCTGATGCCGAGGCCGCGCCATCCAACGACAAATACCGCCGCTTTTACGCCGAGTTTGGCGCCGTGCTCAAAGAAGGGCTGGGCGAGGACTTCGGCAACCGCGAGCGCATCGCGCGCCTGCTGCGCTTTGCCTCCACCCAAAGCGACGCCGTGGCCGTGAGCCTGGCCGACTACAAAGCGCGCATGAAAGCGGGCCAGAAAGCGATCTACTACCTCACGGCCGACAACCTAGACGCGGCCAAGAGCAGCCCGCAGCTCGAGCTGTTTCGCAAAAAGGGCATCGAGGTGCTGCTGATGACCGATCGGGTCGATGAGTGGGCGCTGTCGTTTTTGCACGATTTCGACGGCACCGCGCTGCAGAGCGTGGCCAAGGGCGCGGTGGATTTGGGTCAGCTGCAAGACGAAGCCGAAAAGCAGGCCACCGAGGCCGCCGCCGAGCAGTACAAGCCCTTGCTCGAGCGCCTGAAAACGGTGCTGGCCGACAAGGCGTCCGACGTGCGCATGACCGCGCGCTTGGTCGATTCACCCGCTTGCCTGGTGGTGGGCGAGGGCGAGCTGTCGAACCAGCTCACGCGCATGCTCAAGGCGGCCGGGCAAAAAGCCCCCGATGCCAAGCCGATACTGGAGCTCAACCCGGCGCACGCGCTGGTGCAAAAGCTCGAGCAGTCGGCGCAGTTCGACGACTTGGCGCACATTTTGTTTGACCAGGCGCTGCTGGCCGAAGGCGGGCTGCCGCAAGACCCGGCCGGCTACGTGCGCCGCGTCAACGCCTTGCTGGTCTAGGGGAGGCTGGGGGCCGCCCGCTCAGCCTCTTACTCCAAGGTCGCCGCGTACTCGATGATGGCGCGGTGATCTGGGGCCAGCAGCTTGTAGCGGATGCCGTCGTTGGCGAGCAGGGTGCGCATCTGGCTGTCGATCTCGCGCGCTTGGGTTTCGTCCTGCAGGCGGCCGCTGCGGATGTATTTTTTGTCCAGGTCGCGCTGCACAAAGATGTTGATGTTGTCAAACTGCCGGTACCAAGCCATGATCTGGGCGTGGGTTTTTTTTACGTCGCAGATGTTGTCGGCGTAGGTCTGGTTGTAGTACAACAGTTGCGGCAGCGAGCCCTCGGTGACCAGGTACTGCACTTGGCCGTTGAGCACCTCGAGCATTTGAAACTGCTCCAGCGCCAAGGCGTACTGGTTGCGCAGCGCGGCGAAATCGCGCTGCCAGACGCGGATTTTGGCGATCTCGGGCACCATTTCCACCGTTTTACCCATCAGGTGCAGCTTGAGCACGATGCTGGATGAAAACAGCGATTTGTCGCAGCTCGGCCCGCCGATGATGTTGATCACCTTGGTGCGGTACAGGCGCATCTTGTTCTCGGGCTGGATCGGGTCGACGTAGGTGACGCTGGTGCTCATGTGTGTCTCCGGTAAAAGGGGGAAACTGAGTGCACAGGTGCCAAGCCCGACGCCTGCGCAAGTGAGGGGCCGCAAAACGCGCATCCTACCACTGGGCGCGCTGGGGTGCGCGCCGCCTTTGCTACACTTGATCGGCCGCAAACCCTACCCCGCCGCGCCCGCGCCAGAGCAGCGCGCTAAGGAAGCCCCTCGACGTGATCACCGAACCCGAATTCCAGCACCTGGCGGCCCAGGG
This sequence comes from Serpentinimonas maccroryi, assembly GCF_000828915.1. Taxonomy (NCBI): domain Bacteria; kingdom Pseudomonadati; phylum Pseudomonadota; class Betaproteobacteria; order Burkholderiales; family Comamonadaceae; genus Serpentinimonas; species Serpentinimonas maccroryi. Next base: position 2,226,250 of record NZ_AP014569.1, on the reverse strand, counting down.
CTACAACCGCATCGCCCTGAGCGCCGAGACGCTGGCCGACCTCGAAACCCCGCTCTCGCTCTACCTCAAACTGGCGCACGGTGGCCCCGAGGCTGGGCGCTACAGCTTTTTGCTCGAATCGGTGGTGGGTGGCGAGCGCTTCGGGCGCTACAGCTTCATCGGCCTGCCGGCGCGCACGGTGTTGCGCGCCAGCGGTTTCGGGGCCGAAGCACGCACCGAGGTGCTGCACGACGGGGTGTTGGTCGAACAGGCCAGCGGCAACCCGCTCGATTTCATCGCCGCCTACCAGCAGCGCTTCAAGGTCGCCCTGCCGCCGGGCTGGCCGCGCTTTTGCGGCGGGCTGGCCGGTTACTTTGGTTACGACACGGTGCGCCACATCGAGCACAAGCTCTTGCACAGCTGCCCGCCAGACCCCTTGGGCTGCCCCGACATCTTGCTGCTGCAGTGCGAACAGCTGGCGGTGATCGACAACCTCTCGGGCCGCTTGCACCTGATCGTCTATGCCGATCCGGCCCAGCCCGATGCCTACGCCTTGGCGCGCCAGCGCCTGCAAGCGCTGCTGGCGGCGCTGCAACGCCCAGTAGCCGCGCCGGCGCTGCAGCCCAGCCCGGTGCAGCCGCCCGAGCGCGCCTTTGCCCGCGCCGACTACCTGGCCGCCGTGGCGCGCGCCAAAGAGCTGATCGCCGCTGGCGACTTCATGCAGGTGCAGGTCGGGCAGCGCATCAGCCAGCGCTACGAACAAAGCCCGCTGAGTTTGTATCGCGCCCTGCGCTCGCTCAACCCCAGCCCCTACATGTACTACTACGATTTTGGCGACTTCCAGGTGGTGGGCGCTTCGCCCGAAATTCTGGTGCGCCAAGAGCGCGTGCCCGAGGGCTGCAAGGTCACCATCCGGCCGCTGGCCGGCACGCGCCCGCGCGGGGCCACACCCGAGCTGGACCGCGCCGCCGAACAGGAGCTTCTGGCCGACCCCAAAGAGCGCGCCGAACACGTGATGCTGATCGACCTGGCGCGCAACGACATCGGGCGCATCGCCCAGACCGGCAGCGTGCGGGTGAGCGACGCCTTCGTGATCGAGCGCTACAGCCACGTGATGCACATCGTGAGCAACGTCGAGGGCCTGCTGCAGCCCGGGTTGAGCAATATGGATGTGCTCAAAGCCACCTTCCCCGCCGGCACCCTCACCGGCGCGCCCAAGGTGCACGCGATGGAGCTGATCGACCAGCTCGAGCCCGTCAAGCGCGGCCTCTACGGCGGCGCCTGCGGCTATCTGAGCTATGCCGGCGACATGGATTTGGCCATCGCCATCCGCACCGGCATCGTCAAAGACGGACAGCTGCACGTGCAGGCGGCGGCTGGGGTGGTGGCCGATTCGGTGCCCGAACTCGAGTGGAGCGAGACCGAACACAAGGCGCGCGCGCTGCTGCGTGCGGCCGAAATGGTGCAGGAGGGATTTGAATGAGCCAGACCCACACCAGCGCGCCCGTTCATTGTTCCCACATGGCCGAGGTGCGCGCGCACATCGACGCCCTCGACGCGCAGATCGTGCCTTTGCTGGCGCTGCGCTGTGGCTACGTGGCGCAAGCCGGGCGCATCAAGCAAGACCCAAACCTGATTTACGACCAAGAGCGCATCGACGCCATCCTTGAGCGCGTGCAGGCGCAGGCCACGGCGCTCGGGGCCCCGGCGCTGGTGCTGGGGGCGGCCTACCGGGCCTTGATCGCGGCCAGCATCGAGTTCGAGCGCGCCGAATTTGCGCGTTTGCGCGCCCAACCGGCACAACCCTAGGATGGCTGCTTCATGCTGCTGATGATCGACAACTACGACAGCTTCACCTACAACCTGGTGCAGTATTTGGGCGAGCTCGGGGCGCAGGTGCTGGTGCGGCGCAACGACGAGATCGGGCTCGAGGAGCTCGAACAACGCGTGGCCTCAGGCGAGATCGAGCGCTTGGTGGTCTCCCCAGGCCCCTGCTCGCCGGCCGAGGCGGGGGTGTCGGTGGCGGCCATCCAAGCGCTGGCCGGGCGCGTGCCCATTTTGGGCGTCTGCCTGGGGCACCAGGCCATCGGGGCGGCTTTTGGCGGGCGCATCGTGCGCGCGCAGCAGCTCATGCACGGCAAAACCAGCCTGATCCACACCACCCAAGAGGGCGTGTTCGCTGGCTTGCCGGCGCAGTTCACCGTCAACCGCTACCACTCGCTGGCGATCGAGCGCGCCAGCCTGCCCGAGTGCTTGGCCATCACTGCTTGGAGCGACGACGGCGAGATCATGGGTGTGCGCCACCGCAGCCTAGGCATCGAAGGCGTGCAGTTTCACCCCGAGAGCATTTTGAGCGAGCACGGCCACGCCTTGCTGCAAAACTTTCTGGCGCAGCGCTGAAGCCCTGAAGCCCTGCGCAACCCTTTCCCTTCCAGATTGCATCCACCATGGACACCGTGCTCCCCGCCCTCACGCCGCAGCAGGCGCTGCAGCGCGTCCTTGAACGGCGCGAGCTTTTGCCCGCAGAAATGCGCCAGCTCATGCAGCAGATCATGCAGGGCGCCGTGGCGCCGGTGCCGCTGGCGGCGCTGCTGACCGGGCTGCGCATGAAGGGCGAGAGCAGCGGCGAAATTGCTGCCGCCGCACGGGTGATGCGCGAATTCGTCACCCCGGTCGAGCTGGCCGATCGGCGCCATCTGGTGGACATCGTCGGCACCGGCGGCGACGGCGCACAGACCTTCAACATCTCCACCTGCGCCATGTTTGTGGCCGCCGCCGCTGGGGCGCGCGTGAGCAAGCATGGCGGGCGCAGCGTGAGCAGCCAATCGGGCAGCGCCGACGTGCTGGAGGCGCTGGGCGCGCAGATCAACCTGAGCCCGCCGCAGATCGCACGCTGCGTCGAGCAGACCGGCGTCGGCTTCATGTTTGCGCCCAACCACCACCCGGCTATGAAGCACGTGGCCCCGGTGCGGCGCGAGCTCGGCGTGCGCACGCTGTTCAACATTCTGGGGCCGCTCACCAACCCGGCCGGCGCGCCCAACATCCTGCTGGGCGTGTTTGCCCCCGAGCTGGTGGGCGCGCTGTTGCGGGTGCTGCAAGACCTGGGCGCGCAGCACGCGCTGGTGGTCTATGGGCAAGATGGGCTGGACGAAATCAGCCTCGGGGCCGCGACCCGCGTCGGCGAACTGCGCCACGGCGCCCTCCGCGAATACGAGCTGCACCCAGATGATTTTGGCTTGGCCATGGCCAGCCACCGAAGCTTGCGCGTGCAAGGCCCGGCGCAGTCGCTGGCCTTGCTGCGCGCGGTGCTCGACGACCAACCCGGTGCGGCGCGCGACATCGTGGCCCTCAACGCCGGGGCCGCGCTCTACGCCGCCGACGTGGCCGAATCAATCGCCGACGGTTTGCAACGCGCCCGCGCCGCGCTGGCCAGCGGCGCCGCCCGCGCCAAGCTCGAGCAGTTCGTCGCCACCACCGGCGCGCTGGCCGCCGGCACCTGAAAGCTGGAGCCCCTACTCATGAACGACATTTTGCAGCGCATCGTCGCTACCAAGCGCGAAGAAATCGCACAGGCGCAGGCGCGCCACCCCTTGGCCGTGGTGCGTGCCGACGCCGAAAGCCGCCTGCTCACGCGCGACTTCACCGGCGCCTTGCGCGCCAAGCTGCGCGCCGGCCAGCCGGCGGTGATCGCCGAAATCAAAAAAGCCAGCCCCTCCAAGGGCGTGCTGCGCGAGCCCTTTGAGCCGGCCGACATCGCGCAGAGCTACGCCGCCAACGGCGCCGCCTGTCTGTCGGTGCTCACCGACCGCGACTACTTTCAGGGCAGCCCAGACTACCTCAAGCAAGCGCGTGCCTCCTGCCATTTGCCGGTGCTGCGCAAAGACTTTCTGATCGACCCCTACCAAGTGTACGAATCGCGCGTGCTCGGCGCCGACGCCGTGCTGCTCATCGCCGCCTGCCTGTCCGACGAGCAGATGGCCGAACTCGAGGCGCTGGCGCACAGCCTGCACATGGCGGTGCTGGTGGAGGTGCACGACGCGCCCGAGCTCGAGCGCGCGCTGCGCCTGCGCACGCCGCTGATCGGCATCAACAACCGCGACCTGCGCAGCTTCGAGGTTCGGCTCGAGACCACGCTCGAGCTGCGCCCCCACGTGCCGCCGCAGCGGCTGCTGGTGAGCGAGAGCGGCATCGGCACCCGCGCCGACGTGCTGCGGCTGCGCGACGGCGGCGTTTCGGCCTTTTTGGTCGGTGAAGCCTTCATGCGCGCCCCCGATCCGGGGCAGGCGCTGGCCGAGCTGTTCGACCCCGGGCCGTGAGCGCGCTTGGCAGCGCAAACTCGGCACAGCCGCAGGGATCGCTGAGCGCTTGGGCGCCGCAAGATTGGTCCCTCGCTCCCGACTGGCAGCCGCTGTGGCAGGCATTCCTCGCCAGCCCGCATGGGCAGCAGCTGGGCCAGCGCCTGCAAGAGCAGATCGATGCCGGGTTGCAGCTTTATCCGGCGCATCCCTTGCGCGCGCTGGCACTCACGCCGCTGGAACAGGTGCGGGTCGTGATCTTGGGCCAAGACCCCTACCACGGGCCGGGTCAGGCCGAAGGGCTGGCCTTCTCGGTGCCAGCGGGTCAGCGGCCGCCGCCTTCGCTGCGCAACATTTGGGTCGAATTGAAGCGCGAAGCGGCGTGCTGCCAACCCGCTGACCAGCCGGTGCACCAAGGCAGCCCGCAGCTGGGCAGCAGCCTCGAGCCGTGGGCGCGCCAAGGCGTGCTGCTGCTCAACACCACCCTCACGGTGCAGGCCGGGCTGGCCGGCAGCCACGCCGGCTGGGGCTGGGAGCGCTTCACGCACGCCGTGCTGCAGGCTTGCGCCGCCCACGGCCGGCCCAAGGCGTTCCTGCTCTGGGGCCGCCACGCCCAAGCCACCGCAGAAAGCGCGGCCCTCGACCGCCAGCCGCACCTGTGCCTGCGCGCCAACCACCCCTCGCCGCTGGCGGCGCGGCGGCCGCCGCAGCCCTTCATCGGCTGCGGCCATTTTGGCGCCGTGAACCGCTGGTTGTTGCAACGCGGCGAAAAAAGCATAGACTGGTGCTGAAAACGCTTTGGCACCGTGGCATAATGCGGGGCTTGCTGGAGGGGTGCCCGAGTGGCTAAAGGGGGCAGACTGTAAATCTGTTGGCTTACGCCTACGCTGGTTCGAATCCAGCCTCCTCCACCAGCAAAGCCGATGCGGCAAACCGGAGCTCGAGCAGACTGTGGCTGCTGCGTCCGGCCCAAGCGGGGCTCGATGCGGGAGTAGTTCAATGGTAGAACCCCAGCCTTCCAAGCTGATGACGCGGGTTCGATTCCCGTCTCCCGCTCCAGCGCCGGTGCTGTATAGGCTGATGTTTTTTGTGGGTGGCCGCAAGGCCGCTACGCCCATGTGGCTCAGTGGCAGAGCACTCCCTTGGTAAGGGAGAGGTCGGCAGTTCGATTCTGCCCATGGGCACCAAGTCTTTGGTGTGTTTTTAATCATTTCGGCATTCTTCAATTCGGAGCTGTAGCATGGCAAAGGAAAAATTCCAGCGGACCAAGCCGCACGTCAACGTGGGCACCATCGGTCACGTGGACCACGGCAAAACCACGCTCACGGCGGCCATCACCACCGTGCTGGCAGCCAAGTTTGGCGGACAGGCCAAGGCCTACGACCAGATCGACGCCGCCCCTGAAGAAAAAGCGCGCGGCATCACCATCAACACCGCGCACGTCGAATACGAAACCGCCAGCCGCCACTACGCCCACGTGGACTGCCCCGGCCACGCCGACTACGTTAAGAACATGATCACCGGTGCCGCGCAGATGGACGGCGCCATTCTGGTCTGCTCCGCCGCCGACGGCCCGATGCCGCAAACCCGCGAGCACATCCTGCTCGCGCGCCAAGTCGGCGTGCCCTACATCATCGTCTTCCTCAACAAGTGCGACATGGTGGACGACGCCGAGCTGCTCGAACTCGTCGAGATGGAAGTGCGCGAGCTGCTCGACAAATACGACTTCCCCGGCGACCAGACCCCGATCGTGCACGGCTCGGCCAAACTCGCCCTCGAAGGCGACAAAGGCCCGCTGGGCGAACAAGCCATCATGAAACTGGCCGACGCCCTCGACAGCTACATCCCGCAGCCCGAGCGCGCCGTCGATGGCGCCTTCCTGATGCCGGTTGAAGACGTGTTCTCCATCTCCGGCCGCGGCACCGTGGTCACCGGGCGCATCGAGCGCGGCATCATCAAAGTCGGCGAAGAGATCGAAATCGTCGGCATCGCCACCACCCAGAAAACCACCTGCACCGGCGTCGAGATGTTCCGCAAGCTGCTCGACCAAGGCCAAGCGGGCGACAACGTCGGCATCCTGCTGCGCGGCACCAAGCGCGAAGACGTGCAGCGCGGCCAAGTGCTGTGCAAGCCCGGCAGCATCAAGCCCCACACCCACTTCACCGGTGAGGTCTATGTGCTCTCCAAAGACGAAGGCGGGCGCCACACCCCGTTCTTCAACAACTACCGGCCGCAGTTCTACTTCCGCACCACCGACGTGACCGGCTCGATCGAGCTGCCCGAAGGCAAAGAGATGGTCATGCCGGGCGACAACGTCAGCATCACCGTCAAACTCATCGCCCCGATCGCCATGGAAGAAGGCCTGCGCTTTGCCATCCGCGAAGGCGGCCGCACCGTGGGCGCCGGCGTGGTGGCGAAGATTTTGGATTGATCTGGATTGATTGCGCATAGGGGTATAGCTCAATTGGCAGAGCGTCGGTCTCCAAAACCGAAGGTTGTAGGTTCGATTCCTACTGCCCCTGCCACCTGACCGGCGTGCGGTCGGAGTTGGTTTTACAAAGCCCGCCGAAGTCGCAAGACCTCTGGTGGGCTTGCGTTTCTGCAAAGAACGCATTTTTAGGACTGGATTTCATGGCATCCCCCGAAGTAGAGACCGTCAGCAGTGGCGCCGACAAGGCCAAGCTGGGTGCTGCCGCCGCGCTGGCCGTGGCCGGCTTTGCGGCCTTTTTCTGGCTCGAAACCCAAGGCGCCTGGGTGCAGTGGGCGGCGCTGCTGTTCGGGCTGGCCGCCGGCGCGGTGGTGTTCTTCATTTCCGAGCCCGGACGGCAGTTGATCGGCTACGGCCAAGACTCGTGGCGTGAAACGCAAAAAGTGGTCTGGCCGGCGCGGCGCGAAGCGATCCAGATGACCGCCTACGTGTTCGCTTTCGTTGTCGTCATCGCGCTCTTTCTCTGGCTGGCCGACAGCCTGATCAGCTGGGTGCTGTACGACCTGATCCTGGGCTGGAGATAAGCCATGAACGCTGCCGAAACTCCCATTCTCCCCGATCCATCCTACAGCGCCGCGCCTGCCGAAGGCATGCGCTGGTACGTGGTGCACGCCTATTCCGGCATGGAAAAGGCGGCCGAGCGCAACATCCTCGAGCGCGTGCAGCGCGCCGGGATGCAGAGCAAGTTTGGCCGCATTTTGGTGCCCACCGAAGAGGTGGTGGAGATCAAAAACGGCGTCAAGCGCACCACCGAGCGCAAGTTTTTCCCTGGCTACGTGCTGGTCGAAATGGTGCTCGACGACGACACCTGGCACTTGGTCAAGAACACCGCCAAGGTCACCGGTTTCGTGGGCGGCGCCCGCACCCGCCCAACCCCGATCTCAGAAGCCGAGGTGCAAAAGATCATCGGCCAGATGCAAGAGGGCTCCGACAAGCCACGCCACAAGGTCGAGTTTGTCACCGGCGAATACGTGCGTGTCAAAGACGGCCCCTTCACCGACTTCAACGGCACGGTCGAAGACGTCAACTACGACAAAAACAAGGTGCGGGTCTCGGTCACCATCTTTGGCCGCGCGACCCCGGTCGAACTCGAGTTCAACCAGATCGAAAAAGCCTGAGGGCGCTAGGCGCAGATGCCCCCCACGGTTTGAGGGTGCGATGGAACTCGAGGGCTTTGCTGGGGTCGAAGCCCAGTCGCAGGCAGTGGTGTCTTACACTGTGCCCGCTCACCCCTAGCCGAACCCAAGGAGTTCTACCCCGATGAAACGTGTAATGCTGCTGATTCTGACCAACGTGGCCGTGATGGTCGTGCTGTTGGTCATGACGCGCCTGCTGGGCTTGGATCAATTCCTGACCGCGCAGGGCCTGGACCTGTTTGCGCTGGCTGGGTTTTCGCTGGTGATCGGTTTTGGTGGCGCCTTCATCTCGCTGCTGATCAGCAAGCCGATGGCCAAATTCAGCACCAAGTGCCAAGTGATCGAACAGCCGCGCAACGCCGACGAGGCCTGGCTGGTGCACACGGTGCAAAAATTTGCCGACAAGGCCGGCATCGGTATGCCCGAAGTGGCGATCTACCAGGGCGCGCCCAACGCCTTTGCCACCGGGGCCTTCAAGAATTCGGCGCTGGTCGCGGTTTCCACCGGCTTGCTGCAAAGCATGACGCGCGACGAAGTCGAGGCCGTGCTCGGCCACGAGGTGGCGCACGTCGCCAACGGCGACATGGTTACGCTCACCCTCATCCAAGGCGTGATGAACACCTTTGTGGTGTTTTTGAGCCGCGTGATCGGCTACATCGTCGATCGCGTGGTGCTGCGCAACCAGAGCGAGGCCCCCGGCATTGGCTACTGGGTGACGACGATCGTGATGGACATCGTGCTGGGTATCTTGGCGGCGATCATCGTTTCGTGGTTCAGCCGCCAGCGCGAGTTCCGCGCCGACGCCGGTGCCGCGCAGCTGATGGGGCGCAAACAACCCATGATCAACGCCTTGGCGCGCCTGGGCGGGCTGCAACCGGGCCAACTGCCCAAAGAGATGCAGGCCATGGGCATCAGCGGTGGCGGCATGCGCAAGTGGTTCTCGAGCCACCCGCCGATTGCCGAGCGCATCGCGGCGCTGCAACAACAACAAGGTTAAAACCGAGGCGGCTTTGCCTTTGCGCAAAAGCGCCAAGCCGCAGGCGCTTGGCCTTCGGCTGCAAGCTCTCAGATTCAGAAACCGCAGGCGCTAGACCAGCCCTCTGCTGGTGTTCATCCATAGGTTACCGCCTCGCGCCGCGCACCCCGGTCGGGTGCTGGCGCCGGCTGTCCCAGCGCGTGGCAGGCCAACGCTTCGGCCACGCGGATACCGTCCACCGCCGCCGACAATATCCCGCCCGCGTAGCCCGCCCCTTCGCCGGCCGGGTACAGGCCGCGCACGTTTAGGCTTTGGTAGTCGTCGCCGCGCGGGATGCGCAGCGGCGACGAGGTGCGGGTTTCGACCCCGGTGAGCACGGCGTCGGGCAAGTCAAAGCCACGGATCTGCTTGCCAAAGGCCGGCAGGGCTTCGCGCAGCGCCTGCAGCACGCAGTCGGGCAGCACGCGTGCCAGGTCGGTGGGGTGCACGCCCGGCTGGTACGAGGGCTGCACGCTGCCAAAGGCGCTGGTTGGGCGCTGGGCCAACAGGTCGTCCACGCGCTGCCCCGGGGCACAGTAGTTGCTGCCGCCGGCCACAAAGGCCCGCGCCTCTAGGTCGCGCTGCAGCACCACCCCGGCCAAGGGGTGCACTTGGCCGCGCTCGGCCAGGGCTTGCGCCTGCTGCGCGTAGAGCGCGCCGCGCTGTGGGCCAAAAGCGGCCTCCCAGGCCGCGCTGTCGTCAGGAAATGCTTGCGGGAAATCGCGCGGCTCGATCGCCACCACCAAGCCGGCGTTGGCGTTGCGCTCTTGGCGCGAGTACTGGCTCATGCCGTTGGTGACCACGCGCCCGGTCTCGCTGGTGGCGGCGACCACGGTGCCGCCCGGGCACATGCAAAAGCTGTACACCACGCGTCCGTTGCGCGCGTGATGCACCAGTTTGTAGTCGGCCGCACCGAGCAGCGGGTGGTCGGCATGGCGGCCCCAGCGCGCGCGGTCGATCAGGCTTTGCGGGTGCTCGATGCGCACGCCGATCGAAAACGCCTTGGCCTGCAGCGCCACGCCCGCGTCGTGCAGCATGGCAAAGGTGTCGCGCGCGCTGTGCCCCAGCGCCAGCACCAGGCGCTCGCAGGGCAGCTCGGTTTCGGCGCCCGTGGCTTGATCGTGTACGCGCACACCGCGCAGCCGCAGGGCTTGGGGTGCGGGTGCAGCGGCAACTGGTGGCAGGCTCCCCGGCGGGGCACGGTCGGGCAAACTTGTCGAATCAGGCAAATCGGGCACATCTGTCAAATCGGGCTCCAGCAGCAAGGCACTCACGCGCTGCTCGAAGCGGATCTCGCCGCCCAAGGCGATGATCTGCTCGCGCAGCGCCTGCACCACCTTGACCAGCCTGAAGGTGCCGATGTGCGGGTGCGCTTGGTACAAGATTTCGGGCGGTGCGCCGGCGGCCACGAACTCCTGCAGCACCTTGCGCCCGAGCCAGCGCGGGTCTTTGATCTGGCTGTAGAGCTTGCCGTCCGAAAACAGGCCCGCGCCGCCTTCGCCAAACTGCACGTTCGATTCGGGCTGCAGCTGCTGCTTGCGCCACAGCCCCCAGGTGTCGGCGGTGCGCTGGCGCACCGGGCGGCCGCGCTCGAGCACCAGCGGTTTGAGCCCCATCTGCGCCAGGGCCAGCGCCGCAAACAGGCCGCAGGGGCCAAAGCCCAGCACCACCGGGCGCAGCTCGGGGCGTGCGGGCCAGCCAGCCGGGGCGCAGGCCGGGGGGTGCCAGCGCATGTCCGGGCTGGGCTGGATGTGGGGGCGGCCGGCCAGACGCTGCAGCAGTGCGGCCTCCTGCGCCGGGTCAGCCAATGCCAGATCGACCACATAGACCACGCGCAGCTGCACCGAGCGCGCATCGAAGCTGCGTTTGTGCACCTGCAAGTGCGCGATCTGCTCATCGGGCACACCCAGGGTCTGCGCCGCCAGCGCGCGCAGCGCCACCAGCGGGTGTGCAGCGCCCAAATCGCCTGCATCGCCCTCGGCGGACGCGGGCAGGGCGGACAAATCCAGTTTGAGTTCAGATAGGCGCAGCATGGCGGGCTCGTATTCATCAAGCAACGGGATGGGGATGATACGCCGGCTCGAGGCTGCTGCTGCAGGCGGCTGAAGCATTCGGTGCAGGCAGTGCAAGCGCTGGGCACAATCCGGGATAATCGAGTCCGTGAAGCCTGCCAGACCGCCGCTGGCGCAAGGCCCGAAAGGGCGCGCTGGAGGAACGTCCGGACTGCACAGGACGGCGCAGCAGCTAACGGCTGCCCACCGCGAGGTGAGGATCAGAGCAACAGAGACGAGTCCCCAAGAACCATCCGCTGCGGCGGCCGGAGCCTGGGGGGTGAAACGGGCAATCTCTGCGCGCAGCAACACCAAGTAGGCCAGCGTTGACGTGGTTCCGCGGAGCTGGCGGGTAGGTGGCACCGAGCCGTGTGGGCGACCCACGGCCCAGAGAAATGGCGGTCACGCGGCGGGCAACCGCCGCGCACAGAATCCGGCGTATCGGCAGGCTTCACACTTTTTTAAGCCAGCTGCAGCAAGGTCGTGCGATTGGGGCCCGCGGGAGCATCGGCAGCAAAGACCTGCCCCCTAAGGCCGGCTTTCGCACTGTACATGGCCAAGTCGGCAGCGCGCAGCAGGCTGTACAGTTCGCTGCCGTCATCGGGTGTGAGCGCCACGCCTGCAGAAGCCGAAACCTGCAAACACTGCGCCCCGTAATCGATTGGCGCATCGAGCGCTGCGCGCAGGCGCTCGACCACGGCATCAAGCTCGGGCCTTGCTGGGCACTGGGAGATCAGCACCACGAATTCGTCGCCACCCAAGCGCGCCACCAGATCGCGCTCGCGCGAATGCAGGCGCAAACGGTGGCCGATTTCACGCAGCACCCAGTCGCCCGCTTCGTGGCCGAGGGTGTCATTGATCGGCTTGAACCGGTCGAGGTCAAACAACACCAGCGCGTGGCGACCGGGGCGGCGCAACAAAGCGTTGCCCATCTCATCCAGGCCGCGCCGGTTGCTAAGGCCGGTGAGCGTATCGGTCAGAGCCGCCTGCGCCAGGTGCATGCTGCGTTGTTTGAGCTGGGTGTTTTGCTGCCAGACGAAACGGATGCGGGCACTCAAGGCCGCAGCAAACACGAGCGATTGCGCAACGATGCCGATCTCGAGGCTGTTGTGCAACCAAAACAATTGCTCCGACCAGCCCCAGTTGACCGCCACCACCGTACCCACGGCCATGAAGGGCAGCAGGCTGCCAGCCAGGTACCAGCGTGCTGGGCCGTAGCCACGTTGCCATTGGCGCGCCGCAATCGCGGTTAGGCAAACGCTACCCGACAGGGCAACCGCCTCATTGAGGTGCTGCGCCCAAACGGTATACCCCAGCACACCCAGCAACAAAGCCAATGCGCAAAGAAAAACAAAGCCTAGAAAAAAACCGTTAGCAAGACGGTGCTTGCCTTGAATATGCAAAAAACTGCGGGCGAATGCAGCGCAGGCGGCCAGCCAGAGGGCCGGAAAAATCACGTAGCTGTGCTCGATCCACCACGGGCTGGCCGGCCACAGGTACTGGGCGGCATGGCCGTTGAAGCTCATGAGTGAAAGCCCGGCAAAACCCGCCATGAAACCGAAAGCCAGAAAAACCGGGTCGCGCAAAGCCAGATGAAGCGCAACCATGGCCGCCAGCAGGGTGAGCAGCATGCCGTAGATGAAGCCGTCGAACAGGCGCTGGTGTTGGCGGCTCAGATGGTGGTCGCGCGCATCCCACAGAGTGGGCGTCATGTGCTGGGGAATGCTCGATTGCACCCGCAGATACAGCGTGTAGGTGCCGGGTTGCGGCAGGGCCACCGGAAAAACGGCGCGCTCGCTGCCCAGCACACGGCTGGCAAAGGGGTGGATCAAGCCGGTGGTGAGCGGCCCGGCCAAGCGCTCACCGGCGGGCGTGAGCGGCCCGTAAAAAGTGACGTCGCGCAAGGCGGTGGTGGGCAGTTCGAGCAGCCAATGGCCGCCCGGGCTGGGTTGCGCGACGCGGATGCGAAGCCACCACACGGTGGGGCCGTGGGCGCGCAACAGCTGCACTGGGTAGAGCCAAGACGCGGCGTGCACCGGCTGGCGCACCTGCTCCAGCGTTAAGGCACCGGTGGGGTCGGCCAACAAGGCCACGCGCCCTTGCAGGTGCAGGCCGTGTGGCAGGCGCTCGAGCACCACGGCGGCAGTGGACGGCACGGCTGCGGTCTGTGTTTGCCCTAGGGCCGGCGTGCCCATCAGCAGCCACGCACACATTGCAAGCAGCGCCGGGGTGGGTGCCATCAAGGTGCTGACTCGGGCAGACAAACCGGCGCCCAAAGCAAAAAGCCAGCCCGACCACCAAACACCCATGCAGCACAACGCTTGGCATACTCGGCGATTTTTGGCTGGCAGGAGGGCGTACATGCTTAATTTGGCAATATACCGCGTTCAAAGGCCAAAGGGAAGAGAATTTTTCTGTGCCAGCGGGCATGGCTGCCGTCGTCTAGATGCGCATCTCCGCACCGCGACTTCGGAGTAAGATGGAGCCAAATAAAAAAGGTGGCGAGTTGGGACTATCAAACACGTTGTGGGCCGTTTGCTCGGTGCGTGCATGCTGGCGCCGCGCGCTGTGGCTGTTGCTTGGGTGCCTGCTTGGGGTATCGGGCGCGGTTTGGGCGCAGCCCAAACCAGATGCGCCCGGCGCGGTACCGGCCGACACGCGGCCGCTGCTGACGCTGGGTGTGTTTGCTTATCGGCCCAAGCCCGTCATGCTCCAGCGTTTCAACGCCTTGGGCGATTTTTTGAGCGCCAGGGTGCCGGGCTACCGCTTCCAAGTGCAAGCTTTGAGCGGCCCCGAGCTGGAGCAGGAGATCGAGGCCGGGCGGGTCGATTTCGTGCTCACCAACCCGGTGCATTTTCACTTGTTGCGCGAAGGCGGTCGCTTGTCGGGTTCGCTGGCCTCGATGGTGCTGCGCCACGGCGACACCCCCGTGCACGGCATCGGCGGGGTGATCGTGCGCCTACCCGATCGCACCGATTTGGCCACGCTGACCGATCTGCGCGGGCGCCGCATCGCGGTCTCGGGGCGCGAGAGTCTGGGGTCGTACATGGCCCCGGCGGCCGAGTTGCTGCAAGCCGGGGTGCCGCTGCATGAGTTACACATCGTCGAAACCGGACAGCCGGTGGATCGGGTGGTCGAAGCGGTGCTGCAGCGCGAGGTCGATGCCGGCTTTGTGCGCACCAGCGTGCTGGAAGACTTGGAGCGCGAGGGCAAGCTGCAGCCAGGGCAATTGGTGCACATGAACCCGCAGCAGGTACCGGGTTTTGCGTTGCGTCTTTCGACCAATCTGTACCCGGAATGGCCCTTCTTGGCCGCTGTGCATGTGCCGCCCGAACTCTCGCACCAGGTGGCGCTGGCGTTGATGGACTTGCGCCCCTACGACCCAGCGGCGCTGCAGGCGGGGCTGTACGGCTTTAGCATCCCGGCCGACTACGCTGCGATAGAGCGGGTGATGCGCGAGCTGCGCATGCCGCCCTTTGATCAACTGCCGACAGTGACCTGGACCGATGTCTGGCTGCGCTACCAGCTCTGGATCGTGTCCTTGGGCCTGAGTGGCAGCTTGGTGCTGCTGCTGGCGCTGGGGTTGGGGTTCAATACCCGGCGCCTGGTGCGCATCAAGCGCGAGCTGCAGGCGGATCGGGCCTTGCTGCAGCAGCAGCGCGAGGCGCTGGACCGGCTGGCGCACTACGACCCCCTGACCGGGGTGCCGAACCGGCGCCTGCTCGAAGACCGGCTGCAGGTGGCGCTGGCGCGCGCACGCCGTCAGGCCAGCCGCTTGGCGGTGTGCTACCTCGATCTAGACAATTTCAAACCGGTCAACGACCTGCTGGGCCATGCCGCCGGGGATCGGTTCTTGATCGAGATCACGCGCCGCTTGCAACAAGGTTTGCGCGCCGCCGATACGCTGGCTCGGCTGGGCGGCGACGAATTCGTGCTGTTATTGGCCGATTTGAGCCACGAAGACGAGTGGCAGCCGGTGTTGCAGCGCTTGCTGGAGGCGCTGCGGCAGCCGGTGCAGATCGATGGCCACGCGGTGGCCTCGAGCGCCAGCGTGGGGGTGGTGCTGTTTCCGGCCGCGCCCGACGACCCGGCCGACCCCGATACCCTGCTGCGCCACGCCGACCAAGCCATGTATCAGGCCAAACAGGAGGGGCGCAACCGCTACCGGGTGTTCGGGCTCAAGGCTTGAACAGGCCCAGCGCCTGGATGCGCTGCAAGTGCGCCAGCAGCGAGCGCCGCGCCACCGGCCACAGGTGCGCAGGCACATCGGCATAGACCACGGGCAGCCAGTCGTCGATTTGGCCCTTGGGCAGCGCCCGCATGGCCGACAGCACCCGCGCCTCGCGCTGCAGGCGGTGCCGGCGCAGCCGCTCGATGGCTTGCAGGGGTTGCGCCAGCGCATGGCCGTGTGCGGGCAGGATGTGGGTCACGCCCGCGTCTAGGCACAGCGCGGCCAAGCGATCGAGCGCATCGAGGTAGGCGCTCATGTCGCCGTCGGGCGGTTCGATCACCGTGGTGCTGCCCTCGAGGATGTGGTCGCCGCTGAACAGCAGGCCATCGCCTTCGAGCAGCAGGCACAGGTGGTTGGCGGCGTGGCCGGGTGTGTGCAGGGCGCGCAGCCGCAGCGGCGCCGAGCGCCCGTCGGGGTGGGGCAGCTCCAGCGCCTCGCCATCGTGCAGGGTGCGGTCGGGGCGGAAAAAACTGTGCTCGCGCGCCGTGGGGGCGCTGGGTAGGCCCAAGATCGGCGCGATCGGCGCAGAAGGGCGCGCTGGGCGTTGCGCCGAAGGGCCTTGGCGGCACAGCGCCTGCAACGGCAAGGCGGCGGGCGAGTGGTCGGGGTGCGAATGGGTGCAGACGATGGCGCAAATCTGGCCGGCGGTGGCTTGCCACAGGCGCTGCACGTGGGCGGCATCCAGCGGTCCGGGGTCGATCACCCAGTAGCCGCTGGTGGGCGCGCCGACTAGGTAGCTGTTGGTGCCGGGGCCGGTCATCAGCCCGGCGTTGGGAGCCGTCAGGCGCAGCACATGGGGCCGCAGCGCCACGGGTTGTTCGTGTTGCCAGTCGGGCGGGTCGTGCAAGGGCAGGGGGTGGATCATGGTCGGATCAGGGAATGGTGCGCGGGTTGTGCGGGTGGCGCGGTTGGGGCGTCACCAAGAGATGGGCGGCAATAGCCGGCAAAGGTGTGCAATCGTAAGGGCTGTAAATTTGGGTCTGGGGGCCAAGCAGTGCGGCATTGCTGGGCTGATAATGGCAGCATTGTCAACTGCCAAGGAAAAACCATGCGCTTCGCCCCTTATGCCGCCTACACCGCTTTGGCCGCCGCTGTGGTGCTCACGGCCGGCTGCGCCACCATGACCGAAACCCAGCAAGGCGCCGCTCGCGGCGCCGCCATCGGTGCCGTGGCCGGTACCGTGATCGGCGCCGCCGCCGACGGCCGCGACGGTGCGCTGCGCGGGGCCGTGATCGGCGCCGGCGTGGGCGCCATCGGTGGCCACATTTGGTCCACGCGCATGGAAGAGCAGCGCCGCGCCATGGAGGAAAGCACGCGCGGCACCGGGGTCGAGGTCACGCAGACGGCCGACAACCAGCTCAAGCTCCACATCCCGAGCGATGTCTCGTTTGCCGTCGGCCGCGCCGACATCCAGCCCAACTTCCGCCCGATCCTCGACACCTTTGCCCAGGGCATGCTGCGCAACCCGCAAGCGCGCGTGCGCATCATCGGCCACACCGACAGCACCGGCACCGACGCCATCAACAACCCGCTGTCGATCAACCGCGCCGCCAGCGTGCGCGACTACTTGGTGGCGCGCGGTGTGCCGATGGGCGCGATCAGCATCGACGGCCGTGGCGCGCGCGAGCCGGTGGCCAGCAACGACACCGCGGCCGGCCGGGCGCAAAACCGCCGCGTCGAGATGTTCATGGCAGAGGCCGCGCGCTAAGGCGCAGTCGCAGCCCGCAGCGGCCGGCAAAGGCCCGAGTGGGGGTCCCAAGTTGGGCGGCGGCTGGCCGATAATGCGCCCATGCGCATTCCGTTCACCAAAATGCAGGGTGCGGGCAACGACTTTGTCGTGCTCGACGAGACCCGTGGCCGCTTGGGCCTCACGCCGGCGCAGTACCGCCTGCTGGCCGACCGGCACTTTGGCGTCGGTGCCGACCAGATTTTGAGCGTGCGCGCCGCGCCGCACGCGGGCGTCGATTTCGCCTACGCGATCCACAACGCCGACGGCGGCGAAGTGGAAAACTGCGGCAACGGCGCGCGCTGCTTTGCGCGCTACGTGCACGAGCGCGGCCTGAGCCCGCGCCCCACGCTGCGGGTGCAAGCCGCCGCCGGGGTGCTGGAGTTGCGCTTGGGCAGCGACGGCCGGGTCGGGGTCGATATGGGGGCGCCGGTGTTCGAGCTCGAGCGCATCCCTTTCGACGCTGCGGGTTTGCAGCCGCGTGCGCAGGGTGGCTGGCAGGTGTGGCCGCTGGCGCTGCCGGCCGATCTGTCCCCGACCCCTCAACAGGAGCAGGTCGAGCTGTCGGTGCTGTCGATGGGCAACCCGCATGCGTTGCTGCGCGTGGCCTCGGTGGCCGAGGCACCGGTGGCGCAGTGGGGGCCTTGGCTCGAAAACCATCCCCGCTTCCCGCGCCGCGTCAACGTCGGCTTTTTGCAAGTGCTGGGGCGCCAGCAGGCGCGCTTGCGGGTTTATGAACGCGGGGTGGGCGAAACGTTGGCTTGCGGCACCGGAGCCTGTGCGGCGGTGGTCGCCGGCATCCGGCATGGCTGGTTCGACGAAGCCGTCGAGGTAGAGTTGCCCGGCGGCACCCTGCGCATCGAATGGCCGCTGTCGCGCCACGGCCTGGCTGCTTCCGTGCAGTTGATCGGCCCGGCCGAGACGGTGTACGAGGGGGTGATCGATCTGCCGGACCTGCCCGAGCGGCCTTGAACGGTCTTGCAGGTCTTGACAGGCCTGCAGCGGCTGGGCGCTTGGCGGAAAATCGCGTCTTTATGCCTTGACGCGCCATCCTACACAGCCCAGGGCGTTGCCAAGGCGCGCCCGGTTTTATCATCAAAGGAAATTGCCTGTGCAGCCCGTACCTCCCATCACCGAAGACGACATCGCTCAGTTTCTGCTCAACACGCCCGATTTTTTTGAGCGCCATGCCGAGGTGCTGGCGCACGTGCAGCTGACCAGTCCGCACAGCCAGCGCGCTGTCAGCTTGCAAGAGCGTCAGGCCGAGCTGCTGCGCGAAAAGATCCGCCACCTCGAACTCAAGGCGGCCGACATGATTCGCCATGGCTCCGAGAACGCGCGCATCGAGGGCTTGTTGCACCACTGGACGCGCCGCCTGCTGGCGGTGCCCAATGCCCCCGATCTGCCCGAGGCGTTGCAAAACGGCTTGCTGGCCGATTTTGCCTTGCCCCAGGTGGCACTGCGCCTGTGGGATTTGAGCCAGACCCATGCCGGGGCACCGTACTGCCTCGGGGTGACACCCGCGGCGCGGGCCTTGGCCGATTCGCTGCAGCAACCCTACTGCGGCCCGAACCGGGATTTTGAGGTGACGCAGTGGCTGCTCCCCACGCAAGCGGCGGCTTCGTTGGCCCTGTTGCCTTTGCGCACCGCTGCCAGCCAGCCTTGCTTTGGCCTGCTGCTGCTGGCCTCCGACGACCCCTTGCGCTTCCAAAACGATATGGGCACCGATTTCCTGCAGCGCATCGCCGAGCTGGCGGCAGCGGCCCTGAGCCGCCTGCGTCTGCCGATCGGCACCGCCTGAGAGATACTGAGGCACGAGAGGGCATCGTGGCGCGCCAGCCCCCCATGCGCAACCCGAAACAGGCGCCAGCAGGCGCGGCGCTTCCGTGCGGATCGATTGGTCCCGAATCGGCCCCCAACTTGAACTCGACCGATGCCGACTGGCTGGCGCGCTACCTGCTGCACATCCGGGTCGAAAAACGGCTCGCGCCCCGCACCCAAGCGCTCTACGCCACCCACTTGCAAGGGTTGGCGCAGCGCTGTGCAGCCGAGGGTTTGGGTTGGGCCAGCGTCAGCCCAGCCCATGCGCGGCGCTGGGCGGCGCAGTTGCGCGCCAGCGGTCGGCAGCCGCGCGGCATCGCGCTGGTGCTATCGTGCTGGCGCGGCTTTTTTACCTGGCTGGGCCGCCAAGAGGTGATCGCGGCGCACCCGCTGCAGGCGGTGCGCGCGCCCAAGGCGGCGCAGCCCTTGCCCAAGGCATTGGACGTACACGACGCGCTGCGCTTGGCCGCGCACCTGCCGCAGTCTGCCGGCCCTGCCCGCAAAGAGGGCCGCGCTGAAGGCACAGAAAGCGAAGCAGCCGCTGGCCCAACGGTGGCCGCCACGGCACCTGACTGGCAGGTGCTGCAAATCCACTGCCTGGTGGAGTTGCTCTACGGCAGCGGCTTGCGCATCGCCGAAGCGCTGGGGCTCGACGTGCGCCCGAGCAGCGCCGCACTGGGCTGGGTCGATGCCCAAGCGGGCGAGGTGCAGGTGCTGGGCAAGGGCGGCAAGTGGCGCACGGTGCCGGTGGGCGCCGCTGCCTTGCAGGCGCTGGCGCAGTGGCTGGCGGCGCGTGCGCAGGCGGGGCTGGACGCAGGTGCGGCGGCCTTGTTCGTGGGTGCGCGCGGCGCGCGGCTCACGCCCCAGGTGGCGCGGCGCCAGCTGCAAGCGCTCGCCGCCAGCGCGGGCTTGGCGGGCCGGGTGCACCCGCACATGCTGCGCCACAGCTTTGCCAGCCACGTGCTGCAATCGAGTGCCGACTTGCGCGCCGTGCAAGAGCTGCTCGGGCACGCCAGCATCGCCAGCACCCAGATCTACACCCGGCTCGATTTTCAGCACCTGAGCCGCGCCTACGAGGCGGCCCATCCGCGCGCGCGCAAAACTGCGCCAAAAAGCTGAAACTGCACTACACTGGTTGGTTGATCGGTCTGGTGTCTGCGGCTGGGCCGATCCATCCCGTCCGATATAGGCTGGGCTTTATCGGCCTTGTCGGCCTCTGTGTTGCTGCTGTGAGCCATCCATGTCCTTGATTCCCGCCACCATCCTGACCGGCTTTCTGGGCTCGGGCAAGACCACCCTGCTGCAGCGCCTGCTCACCGAGGCGCATGGGCAAAAAATCGCCGTGATCGAAAACGAATTTGGCGCCGAAAACATCGACGCCGAGATTCTGGTCTCCGACACGACCGAGCAGATCATCCAGATGAGCAACGGCTGCATCTGCTGCACCATCCGCGAAGACCTGCGCAGCACCCTGAGCGACCTAGCCGAGAAAAAGCGCCGGGGTGAGCTCGATTTCGAGCGCGTGGTGATCGAGACCACCGGCTTGGCCGACCCGGGGCCGGTGGCGCAAACCTTCTTTATGGACGACGAGGTGGCCGAGAGCTACCTGCTCGACGCCGTGATCACGCTGGTGGATGCGGTGCACGCCGGGGCGCAGCTCGACGCCCACCAGCAGGCGCGGCGCCAGGTGGGTTTTGCCGACCAGATCTTCATCAGCAAGGCCGAGCTGGTCAGCCCGGGGGCGCTGGCGGCCCTGCAGCACCGGCTCAAACACATGAACCCGCGGGCCCCGATGGAGGCGGTGCATTTCGGCCAGGTGGCGCTGAGCAAAGTGCTCGACCTGCGCGGCTTCAACCTCAACGCCAAGCTCGAGATCGACCCCGATTTTCTGCGCAGCACCGAGCCGCACGAGCACCAACCCGAGCCGCACGATCACGGCCACGTGCACGGCCCCGACTGCGCCCACGAGCACGGCCCCGACTGCGCCCACGAGCACGGCCACGGCCACGAGCACGGCCACGAGCACGGTCACGAACACGGTCACGAACACGGCCCCGGCTGCGACCATCCCTCGCACCGCCACGAGGCCCCGCACGGCCATCACCACCACCACGATGACGACGTGCAGAGCTTCGTCTATCGGGCGCAGCGGCCCTTTGACCCGGCGCGGCTCGAGGATTTCCTCGGCGCCATCGTGCAGGTCTATGGGCCCAATATGTTGCGCTACAAAGGCGTGCTGCACATGCAAGGCACCCAGCGCAAGGTGATTTTTCAGGGTGTGCACCAGCTCATGGGCTCCGACCTCGGGCCCGAGTGGAAACCCGATGAGGTGCGCCAGAGCAAGATGGTGTTCATCGGCATCGACTTGCCGCGCGACATTTTGGTGCAAGGGCTGGAGCAAGCATTGGTTTGAACACCACCGGGCACCGCAGGAGACCGCCGCCATGAATCCGAGCAACCGCTACGCCAATTGGCCCTACGCCGCTGCAGCGGCTCCGGTGCCGACGGCCCAGGCCACACCTGTAGCTGCAGCCGCATCCGGCGCCAAAACCGCCCCAGAGCCAAGACCCAAAGCCGCCCCTGGTCTGGCCGTACAATCCGGGGCTTTTGTCGCCCCTGCCCCCGGTCCAGCGCCGGCTGCGGTGCCTGCTGGCGCTGCTGGGGGCCCAAAACGCGCATCGGCCGCCATCGCGGCCCCAGAGAGGAAACCTGTAGTGAAAGACCCCGCCCCGATTGCAGAGGCAGTGGACACAGCTGCCGCCGCGCCTGCCAAGCGCCCCACCAAGACTGGCCCCAAGGCCGGTGTCAAAACCGACCAACCGGCCGCCCCCGACGAGGTGCTCAAGGCCGGCAGCGAAGTGCGGCAACCGTCGGTCAACAAGCGCGCCACCCAGGCCGCCATGCAGGCCCAGATGAGCCAAACGGTGGAGCCCTCGCACGACCCGGGGGCCGCCAAAGCGGTGTTCAGCCCCAGCCCCGAGCGCGTGCTGGTGGCCATCACCCCCACGACGCCGAAAAAAAACCCCAAGCTGAGCAACAACTGGAAAACCGTGCCGCTCGAGCAGCTCACCGACGCCGACGTGCTGGCCATGCCCGATGCCGAGTACATGAACGAGGTGCAGCTGGCCTACTTTAAGCGCAAGCTGCAGCAGCTCAAGCACGACATCCTGGTCAACGCCGGTGAAACCACCGAGCACCTGCGCGAAGACACCTCGGTGGTACCCGACCCGGCCGACCGCGCCACCATTGAGGAAGAGCACGCGCTCGAGCTGCGCACCCGTGACCGCGAGCGCAAGCTATTGAAGAAAATCGAGCAGTCGATCGCTCGCATCGACTCGGGTGACTACGGCTACTGCGACGAAACCGGTGAGCCGATCGGCGTCGGCCGGCTGTTGGCGCGCCCCACAGCCAGCTTGTCGATCGAGGCGCAGCAGCGCCGCGAGCTCAAGCAAAAGCTGTTTGGCGATTAAAGACGGCGCTGGCAAAGCGGGCGCAGTGACCGGGCCGCCATGAGTCAGAATGCCCCACCTCCGCGAAGCTGGTTGGATCGCGTCGGCGCGATCGTTCGGCCTTCGACGCCGCCCAGCGCGTTGCCCGAGCCATCTGCTGCCGCAGGGGGTGATTCCGAACGCCAATTGCTCAAGGCCGCCGTGGCGCGCAAGCGCCGCAACGATGCGGTGCGCAACGACGAACTCAACCACTTGCGTGAGCTCATGCGTGCGCGCTGGGCGGCGCACGAGCGGGACGGTTTGCCAGCCCCGAGCTCGGGCTTGAGCGACCTGTCAACTCTGTCCCCTTTGTCGTCCTCGCTGCAGCTCGATGTCGGGCCGGGTGCGTTCAGAAACCGTACCATCAACGAGATCGCGCGCATCGAGTCGCAAATGTCGCAGCACTGGTTGCAGCGCGGTCTGGGGCCGGAGGCTGGCGGCGCACGCATAGTCTCCACCCGCCTAGCGCAAACCCTTGAGCGCGATTTGTCGCAGTCAAAGCATTTGCGCGCACGCGCCAAGCCAGCTGCGGCATTGCCGATCGATGTCGTAACCGAGGATCAGCCGTTCACGGTGCAGGAATTGTCAGCCGCCCTGAGCGAGCCCGAGCTGACGCAGGCGGCGCAGGCCTTTGCACTAGGCAAGGATGCTGCGGTGGAGCGCGCCCTGCGCGCCCTGATGGTGCAAAAACCGCTATCACTTGCGGCGCGGGTGGCCGCGATGGCTTTACTGGATTTTTTCCATGCGCGCGGCGAGGTTGAGCCCTTTGATGAACTGGCTGCAGAGTTTGCCGATCGCTTTGGTACCCCGGTGCCACGCTGGCCCACCGAGGCCGGGCGTGTGCTGCAACCGTCCACGCAAACGGAGCCATCAGGCACGCAGGACGGCAGCTGGGTGTGCCCGTTGTTTCTCGATCTTCAGGCCGTGGCGGCACTGGAGCAAACCATGGCCGCTCCGGGTTCGCCCAAGTGGTTGGACTGGACCGGTTTGCTCTCGGCCGACCTGCCAGCGGCCCGGGCTCTGCTGGTGCTGGTGCAGGGGTGGCTGCAGCGCCCGCTCGATCTGCGCATGGTCGGGGCGGCGGTGTTGCGCCGTCGCCTCAAAGCCAGCACGCCCTCTGGCCGCAGCGAAAACGATGCCGTATGGTGGCAGTTGCGGCTGGCGCTGCTGTGCCTGATGCGACGGCGCGACGAATTCGATTTGGCCGCACTCGACTACTGCGTCACCTACGGCGTGTTGCCGCCGGAGTGGGTGCAGCCCCAGTGCCGTTGTGTGGCTGCCGACAGCTTGCCGACTGCGGCTGCAGGCACGGCTTCGGCACGCGCTGAAGCAGCGCCTCCGCAGCCGCTTGCAGCTGGTGCGGCCGCTGCACTCGAGCCCCTGGCATGGCCCGATCTGCCAGCAGAGCGGGCCAACGCACAAGCCGAATTTGGCCTCACGCACCATGCCGATTGGCCCGCCGCCTTGACCCTGTTGTCGCAAGCCGCGCCCACCCTGTCGGGCCAGCTGGGTGCGGGCAACGCCGATCTGCTGGGCGCGCTCGACGCTGCGCTGGTGCAACACCCGCCCGGTACGCCCTTCATACTCGACTGCCGAGGCCTGCTGCGCGTCGATCTGGTGGCCGCCAGCGCCCTGATGCAGTGCCTGCTCACGGCGCGCCAGCGCGGCGTGGCGGTGGAGCTGCATGGGCTCTCAAGGCTGTTGGCCGCTTATTTGCACACGGTGGGCATCAATGAAGTCGCCACTTTGCGCTTGAGACAATATTAAAGCCTTGTACATGAACACTCCATCCCACGACCCCGCCCTGCTCTACGGCACCACCATCGTCTGCGTGCGCCGCCTCACCCCGGCTGGGGTGCAGGTGGCGATCGGCGGCGATGGCCAGGTCACGCTCGGCCACATCGTGGTCAAGGGCACGGCGCGCAAGGTGCGCAAGCTCTACCGCGACCAGGTGCTGGCCGGTTTTGCCGGCGCCACCGCCGACGCCTTCACGCTGTTCGAGCGCTTCGAGGCCAAGCTGGAAAAGCACCAAGGCCACTTGCAGCGCGCCGCCATCGAGCTCACGCGCGACTGGCGCACCGACCGCGTGCTGCGCCGCCTCGAAGCCATGCTGGCCGTGGCCGACCGCAGCGCCAGCCTGATCATCACCGGCAACGGCGACGTGCTCGAGCCCGAACACGGCATCGTGGCCATCGGCTCGGGCGGCGCCTATGCCCAAGCGGCAGCGCGCGCGCTGCTGGCGCACACCGAGCTGGGCGCCGAAGCGATCGTGCGCGAGTCGCTGCAGGTGGCGGGCGAGCTGTGCATCTACACCAACCTGAACCACACCGTCGAGGTGCTCTAAGCCATGTCCTTTGCCATGACCCCGCAGGAGATCGTCTCCGAGCTCGACGCGCACATCATTGGCCAAACCGCCGCCAAGCGCGCCGTGGCCATCGCGCTGCGCAACCGCTGGCGCCGCCAGCAAGTCGAGCCCAAGCTGCGGCCCGAGATCACGCCCAAAAACATCCTAATGATCGGCCCCACAGGCGTCGGCAAGACCGAAATCGCGCGCCGGCTGGCGCGGCTGGCCGGGGCGCCATTCATCAAGGTCGAGGCCACCAAGTTCACCGAAGTCGGCTACGTCGGCAAAGACGTGGACAGCATCGTGCGCGATCTGGTGGACATCGCCGTCAAGCAAGCGCGCGAGCAGGCCGCGCTCAAGGTGCGCGCCCGCGCCGAAGACAACGCCGAAGAGCGCCTGCTCGATGCGCTGCTGCCTGCGCCGCGGCACGAGGGCCCGTTGTCGAGCGAACCCGAGCGCGACAACGCCACGCGCCAGGTGTTGCGCAAAAAGCTGCGCGAGGGCTCGCTCGATGAGCGCGAGATCGAGATCGAGCTCGCCGCCACGCAGCCGCAGCTCGAGGTCATGACGCCGCCGGGCATGGAGGAGATGGCCGAGCAGTTGCGCGGCGTGTTCTCGCAACTGGGCGCCCACAAGCGCAAGACGCGCAAGCTCAAAATCGCCGAAGCGCGCCGCCTGCTGATCGACGAAGAGGCCGGGCGGCTGCTCAACGAAGAAGAGATCAAGCTGCAAGCGATCCAGAGCGCCGAGCAAAACGGCATCGTGTTCATCGACGAGATCGACAAAGTCACCAGCCGCAGCGACAGCCAGTCGAGCGCCGAAGTCTCGCGCCAAGGCGTGCAGCGCGACCTGCTGCCGCTGGTCGAGGGCTGCACGGTGTCGACCAAATACGGTCCGATCAAGACCGACCACATCCTGTTCATCGCCAGCGGCGCCTTCCACCTGAGCAAGCCCAGCGACCTGATCCCCGAGCTGCAAGGGCGCCTGCCCATCCGGGTCGAGCTGCAGTCGCTCACCGTGGCCGACTTCGAGGCCATCCTCACCCAGACCCACGCCAGCTTGGTGCGCCAGTACCAGGCGCTGCTGGCGACCGAGGGCGTGACGCTGGTCTTTGGCCCGGACGCGATCACGCGGCTGGCGCAGATCGCCTTTGAGGTCAACGAGCGCACCGAAAACATCGGCGCGCGCCGCTTGGCCACGGTGATGGAGCACCTGCTCGACGAGGTGAGCTTCGACGCCACGCGCCTGAGCGGCGCCGAAGTCGTGGTCGATGCCGCCATGGTCGATGCGCGGCTGGCGGCCTTGAGCCGCAACGAGGACTTGTCGCGTTATATTTTGTAGCGTGCGGCGCCGCTTGGGCGTAACATGGGGGCATGGAGACCAGCCTCAGGCGCTGCGGCCGCAGCCATTGCCCACCCGGTGCCGTGCCGCCGGAGTGCTTGCTGCGCCAGACGCGGCTGCAGGCCGTGCGCGCGACCCTGCTGATCCCGCTGGTGGCGCGCGCCCACGGCGCCCGCTGCTACCCTTGGCTCGACTGCCTCGACGCCGACGCGGCGCATCTTTTAAGCTGCCTGCAAAGCGACGCCGAAACGCTGCTGCAAGATCGGCTGGTGGTACTCAATGTGCTGTGGCGCACGCACGTGCTCAAGGCTTGGGGGCGCGAATTTTTTGCCCGCCATCCGCATGCGGCCGGCGTGAACTTGGGTTGCGGTCTGTCGAACCATTTTCAGTGGTTCGACAACGGCCACAACCGCTGGCTCGATGCCGATTTGCCCGAGGTGCTGGCGCTGCGCGAGCAGCTGCTGCCGGGGCAGGGCGAGCACCGCCACAACGCCGGCATCGACCTCTCCGGCGATGGCTGGTGGGACGCGCTGGAATTGGACCGCTGGGCCGCCGGCGCCCCGCTGTGGCTGCTGTGCGAGGGGGTGCTGATGTACCTGCCGCCCGAGCGGGTGCGCGCGCTGCTGCGCGAGTTTGCCCAGCGTGCCCCGCCCGACTCGGTGCTGGTGCTCGACGCCATGTCGCACCGGGCCATCGGGCAGTCGCGCTGGAGCGCCAGCGTAGGGCCCACGGGGGCCGAGTTCCGCTGGGGCCTGCAGCATGGGGGCGAGCTGCTGCAAGCGCATCCGCGCCTGCGCCAGGCCGGGATGCGCAGCGTCTCGGAATGCTACGGCGCCGCCGGTGCGGCCTTCGAGGCGCTGTGCCTGCCCTGGACCGGCGCGCCCCTGTACGCGATGCACGCGCTGCGCGTTTGAGCCCGAGGGCGCGGCTTGGCAGGCGCCGCGCGGCCACCGCCTCAGCCGCAAGCGCGGCATGGGCCCCGTGGCCGGCCAAAAGCTTCATAAAAAACTTTTGATGTTTCGTGTAAGCCTTTAATTAGGCTCGATTTTTGCTGCCTATTGGTGTCTCGGTCTGGTGCTAGGCGATTGATTTCATTTGAAAAAATTGTAACGCCAGCTAGGCGTGGGCGGAATTTGGTGCTACAGTGGTGAAAAGTGTGTTTTTGTGGTGATAAGTGGGTCATAAGGCCATTCCGCTGTGTTCCAAGGTGCTTCCTCTCTCAGTCTCGACGCCAAGGGTCGCTTGGCGGTGCCCACGCGGCACCGCGAGGTGCTGGGCGCGTGCGCCGCTGGGCAGCTCACCATCACCAAACACCCGCACGGCTGCCTGATGCTGTTTCCGCGCCCGCAGTGGGAGCAGTTTCGCGAGCGCATCGCCGCGCTGCCGCTGTCGGCGCAGTGGTGGAAGCGCATTTTTTTGGGCAACGCCATGGACTGCGAGCTCGACAGCGCCGGCCGCGTGCTGATCGCGCCCGAGCTGCGCGCCGCTGCCGGCCTGCACAAAGAGGCGGTGCTGCTGGGCATGGGCAACCACTTCGAGCTCTGGGACGCCCAAGCCTACGCGGCCCAGGAGGCGCAGGCGATGCAGGGCGAGTTGCCCGAGGCCCTGAAGGACTTTTCTTTCTAAGGGGCCGCTGGTGCAACCGCCCCTAGCCCATTGCACCGTCCTGTTGAACGAAGCAGTCCAAGCGCTGCACGTGCAAGCAGACGGTCGCTACATCGACGCCACCTTTGGTCGCGGCGGCCATGCGCGGGCGATTTTGGCGCGTCTGTCGGCGGCTGGGCGGTTGGCGGTGTACGACAAAGACCCGCAGGCGATCGCCGCGGCGCAGCAGCTGGCGGCCAGCGACGCCCGGCTGCACGCGGTGCACCACCAAGGTTTTGCCGCGCTGGCCGAGCAGCCCGAGGCCAGCGCCGACGGCATCTTGATGGATCTGGGGGTGAGTTCACCCCAGCTCGACGACCCCACCCGGGGTTTTTCCTTCCGCCACGACGGCCCCTTGGACATGCGCATGGACCCCACCCGGGGCCAGAGCGCAGCCGAATGGCTGGCCACGGCAGAAGTTACAGAAATAGCAGAGGTGATACGTGAATACGGCGAAGAACGGTTTGCTCAATCGATTGCAAAGGCGCTTGATCGTCGCCGACAGGAACGGGGCCCTATTGGAACCACCGCCGAGCTGGCCCAAATCGTGGCTGGCGCGGTCAAAACCCGCCAGCCGGGCAAGGACCCTGCAACGCGCACATTTCAGGCTATTCGGATTTTCATCAACGCCGAGCTTGAGGAGCTGCAACACGCGCTGAAGGCGGCGCTGCGCGTGCTCAAGCCCGGCGGCTGGCTGGTGGTGATCAGTTTTCATTCGCTCGAAGACCGGCTGGTCAAGCAGTTCATGGCGCAGCACGCCAAAGACGCCTACGACCGGCGCCAGCCGCTGGCCGCGCCCAAGGCGCTGGCGCTGGCGCAGGTGCAGCGCGTGCTGCCCAGCGCCGCCGAGGTGGCGGCGAATCCGCGCGCGCGCAGCGCCGTGCTGCGCTTGGCCCAGCGCAGCGCGCTGGCGTGGGAGGCGCTGCCATGACGCGCCTCAACCTCGTGCTGCTGCTGGTGCTGCTGGCCAGTGCCCTCAGTTTGGTGCATCAGCAGTACGAAGCGCGCCGCCTGTTCGTGGCGCTGGAGCGCGCCAACGCCGCCGCCGACCGCTTGGCCTCGGAGCACGAGCAGCTGCAGGTGCAAAAGCGCACCCTGGCGGCCCCGGCGCGGGTGCAGCAGTTGGCCAGTGAGCGCCTGCAGATGCGTCCGATCCACCCCGGCATCACCGAGGTGCTGGCCCTGCCCGTGGCTGGTGCGGCAGGCGGCGCCGCCGGGCCGGTGCAGCGCCTGCAGGGGCCGGTGACGGCACCCGCGCCCGCGTCTGCCACCCCCTTGGCGCAGCCGGAGCCGCGGCCATGAAGCGCGCCATTGCTTACGGCTCCAGCCCCTTGCTCACCAGCGCCACCCCGGTCTGGCGCAGCCGCCTGATCGTGGCCGGCTTTGCGCTCGTCTTTTTGGGCTTGGGCGCACGCGCCGCTTACGTGCAAGTGTTTGGCAACGAATTTTTCCAGCGCCAGGGCGAGATCCGCTTCGAGCGCACGCTGGAGCTGCCGCCCAACCGCGGCCGGGTGCTGGACCGCAACGGCCTGATTCTGGCCACCAGCGTGGTGGCGCAAAGCGTCTGGGCCATTCCAGAAAACATCGACCGCCAGCACCCCAAGCTGCCTGAGCTGGCGCGGCTGCTGGAGCTGCCGCCGGCCGAACTGCAGCGCCGACTCGACCGGCACCCGACCTTCGTCTGGCTGCGGCGCCAGCTCGACGAAGCGCGGGCGGCGCAGGTGCGCGCGCTGGGGATCGAGGGCATCCACTTTCGCAAAGAGTACCGGCGCCAGTACCCAGAGGGCGAGGCGCTGGCGCACGTGGTGGGCTTTACCAACGTCGAAGACGTGGGCCAAGAGGGGGTCGAGCTGGCCTTCAACGCCCACCTGTCGGGGCAGCCGGGCTCGCGCCGCGTGCTGCGCGACCGCTTTGGGCGCGTGGTCGAAGACGTGCGCGAAGTCATCCCCCCGGTCGATGGCCGTGACCTGCAGCTGTCGATCGACAGCCGGATTCAGTTTTTTGCCTTCCAGCGCCTGCGCGAGGCGGTGCAACAGCACCAGGCGCGCGGCGGCAGCATCGTGGTGCTCGATGCCCAAAGCGGCGAGGTGCTGGCGCTGGCCAACTACCCGAGCTTCAACCCGAACCAGCGCCGCAACCTGAGCGGCGAGCAGGTGCGCAACCGCGCCCTGACCGACACCTTCGAGCCGGGTTCGACCGTCAAGCCTTTCATGGCTGCGCTGGCGCTGGAGAGCGGGCTGGCGCGCCCCGACACCCTGATCGACACCGGTGAAGGCCGCCTGACCATGGGTCGCTTCACCATCCGCGACATCCGGGGCTTGGGCGTGGTCACGCTCAACGAGGCCATGAAGGCCTCGAGCAACGTGGCCATGGTCAAGCTGGCGCAGCAGATGCAGCCGCGCCAGATGTGGGAGGCCTACACGCGCATCGGTTTTGGGCAGCGGCCGCAGTTGCCGTTTCCGGGTGCCGTGAGCGGTCGCCTGCGCGCCTACGAGAGCTGGCGCCCGATCGAGCAGGCCACCATGAGCTACGGCTACGGCCTGTCCACCTCCTTGTTCCAGCTCGCGCAGGCCTACACCGTGTTTGCCACCGACGGCAAGCTGCTGCCCGTGACCTTGCTCAAAAGCCAGCAGCCGGCGCAGGGCGTGCCGGTGATGAGCGCGGCGAGCGCGCAGGCGGTGCGCCACATGCTGGCGCTCAGCGCCGGACCCGGCGGCACCGCGCAGCGCGCCCAGACGGTGGGCTTTTCGGTCGGCGGCAAGACCGGCACCTCGCGCGTGCAAGAGGGCGCGGGCTACGCCGCCAACCGGCACCGCAGCTTCTTTGTCGGGCTGGCCCCGGCGCAACAGCCGCGGGTGGTGGTGGCGGTGATGATCGACGAGCCGACCGAGGGCGGTTTCTTTGGCGGCGTGGTGGCGGCGCCGGTGTTTTCGGCCACCGTGCAGCAGACCCTGCGCGTGCTGGGGGTGGCACCAGATGTGGACGTGCGGCCGCACATCGTGGCCGATTTGGTGCAGGAGCCGGGATGATTCAACAATTTAAGCAGGCGAGCGAGGCCGTGGCTTGGTTGCAGGCCCTAGGGGCGCAGCGCTTGGTGAGCGACAGCCGCCAGGTCCAGCCCGGCGACGCCTTTGTGGCATGGCCCGGCAGTGGCCACGATGGCCGCCAGTTCGTGGCCGCGGCGCTGCAGGCCGGGGCCGTGGCCTGCTTGGTCGAAGCCCAAGGGCTGGAGGCGTGGGACTGGAGCGATGCGCGCATCGCCGCGCTGCCCGGGCTCAAGGCCGCCGCCGGTCCGGTGGCGCACCACTTCTACGGTGCCCCCAGCGAGCGCCTGCGCGTGGTGGCCATCACCGGCACCAACGGCAAGACCTCGAGCGCCTGGTGGTGCAGCCAATGGTTGCAGGCGGTGGGCGAATCGGCAGCGCTGATCGGCACCCTGGGCACCGGCATGGCGGGCACTGAACTCACCAGCACCGGCTTCACCACGCCGGACCCAATGACGCTGCAAACCCTGCTGCGCCGCTACGCCGACCAAGGGCTGCACACGGTGGTGATGGAGGCCTCGTCGATCGGCCTGGACGAAGGCCGGCTCAACGGCGCTAGGCTGCACACCGCAGTGTTCACCAATTTGAGCCAAGACCATCTCGACTACCACGGCACCATGGAGGCCTACTGGGCCGCCAAGCGCGCGCTGTTCGACTGGCCCGGCTTGCAGGTGGCGGTGGTGAATATCGACGACGCGCACGGGCGCGAACTGGCGGCCGATCTGGCGCAGCGCCCCGGGCTCGATCTGTGGACCGTATCCACCGAGCCCGCAGCGCAGCGCCCGGCGCGCCTGCGCCTGCTGGAACGGCGCTGGAGCACGACCGGCATCGACTTCGTGGTGCAAGAGGTGAAGGTGGAGCAGGAGGGCCGGCCGGTCGAGGCGCCGGAGCCGGGCGCTGAACGCATCAGCCTGTCGCTCGATGTGGTGGGCGACTACAACCTGAGCAACCTGCTGTGCGCGCTGGCGGTGCTGCGCGCCAGCGGCCACACGCTGGCCGCTGCGGCCCAAGCCAGCGCCGCGCTGCAGCCGGTGCCCGGCCGGATGCAGGCCGCTTGGACCGACGGCCCGGCCAGCTTGCCGCTGCTGCTGGTCGATTACGCCCATACCCCGGACGCGGTAGAAAAAGCCTTGCAGGCGCTGCAGCCGCTGGCCGAGCACCGCGGCGGGCGCCTGTGGTGCGTGCTGGGCTGCGGTGGCGAGCGCGACCGCAGCAAGCGCCCGCTCATGGCCGCGGCCGCCGAGCGCGAAGCGGCGCGGCTGGTGCTCACCAGCGACAACCCGCGCGGTGAAGACCCGCTGCAGATTTTGCTCGAGATGCAAGCCGGCCTGACCGAGCCGGTTCGCGCCATCGTCGAGCCAGACCGCGCCGAAGCCATCCAGGAGGCGGTGGACATGGCGGACGCGCGCGACATCATCTTGCTGGCCGGCAAGGGCCACGAGGATTACCAAGAGATCGCCGGCGTGCGCCACCCGTTTTCAGACGTGGTGCAGGGCCGGCTGGCGCTGCAGCGGCGCTGGAGAAACGAGCAAGGCGAGCAAGGCGAGCAGGGCACGCCCGAAGGGAGCCCGGCGTGAACGGTTTGGCTGAATTGCTGCTGCAACTGCGCGGTGCGCGCGCGGTGGGCGCCGTGACGCAGCCGGTGCTGCGCGTGCACACCGACAGCCGCACCCTGCGCCCCGGCGATCTGTTCGTGGCTTTGCGCGGCGAGCGCTTCGACGGCCACGACTGGCTGGCGCAAGCGCGCGCCGCCGGGGCCGTGGCCGCCGTGGCCGAGCGCGGGCTGGCGCAAGCCGGCTTGCCTGGCGTCGAGGTGCCCGACGCCCGCGCCGCCTTGGGCGAGCTGGCGCAGCGCTGGCGCGCGCGCTTTGCGCTGCCGCTGATCGCCGTCACCGGCAGCAACGGCAAGACCACGGTGACGCAGCTCATCGCCGCCATGCTGCGCGCCGCCGTGGGCGAGGCGGCGCTGGCCACCGAGGGCAATTTCAACAACGACATCGGCGTGCCGCTGACGCTGCTGCGCCTGCGCCCTGCGCACCGGCTGGCGGTGCTGGAGCTGGGCATGAACCACCCCGGCGAGATCGCCGCGCTGGCGGCGCTGGCCCAGCCCACGGTGGCGCTGGTCAACAACGCGCAGCGCGAGCACCAAGAGTTTATGCACGGCGTCGAGGCGGTGGCGCGCGAGAACGGCAGCGCGCTCGCCGCCCTGCCGCCCGACGGGGTGGCGGTGTTCCCGGCCCACGACGCCTACACGCCGCTGTGGCAGCAGATCGCGGGTGCGCGCCGGGTGGTGTGCTTTGCCGATGGGCTGGGGGGGCTGGCTGGGGCTGGGCTGGGCCGGGGTTCGTCAGTCGCAGGCTCTGATTCCTCACCCCAGCCCAGCCCAGCCCCAGTCAGCACGAGCCACAGCTTGCGCCCACCCGAGGTGCAGGTCCAGGCGCAGTGGGCCGACGGAGCTTGGGCGCTTGACATTCACACCCCCGCCGGACCTTTGCAGGCGCGCTTGCGGCTGGCTGGGCGGCACAACGTGCACAACGCGCTCGCGGCCACGGCCTGCGCCCTCGCTGCCGGGGTGCCGCTGGCGGCGATCCAAGCCGGGCTCGAGGGCTTTGAGCCCGTGGCCGGGCGCTCGCGCGCGCTCACGCTGCGCTGGGGCGCACAGGCCCAGACGCTGATCGACGACAGCTACAACGCCAACCCCGACTCGGTGCGCGCCGCCATCGACCTGCTGGCCGAGCTGCCCGGGCCGCGCCTGCTGCTGCTGGGCGATATGGGCGAGGTGGGGGCGCAGGCGCTGGCCTTTCACGACGAGGTGCTGCGCCACGCGCTGGCGCGCGGCATCGAGCAGGTGTTGGTGACTGGCGACTGGATGCAGCGCGCCGCTGCCGCCTTGGATCCGCAGCACACAAACACCGCGGCCGCTGCGGGCCTTGAAGTCACATCGCCCTCAAGCGCTGCGGCCAGCACCATGCCCTTGCCCCACAAGCGCCTGCAGGCCTTTGGCCACTACGAGGCGCTGCAGGCCGCCGCGCTGAGCGCGGCAGCGCAAGCCGCCAGCGTGCTCGTCAAAGGCTCGCGTTTCATGCGCATGGAGCGGCTGGTGCAGGCGCTGCAAGCCGCCAGCCAGGCGCAGGACAGCGTGCAGCCCAGCGCGCAGACGCAAACGTCACCGCAGACACCAAAAACCACCACGGAGGGCGCACCCCATGTTGCCTAGTTTGGCCCTCTGGTTGCAGGGCCTGAGCCCCGACCTCGATTTCTTGCGCGTGTTCCAGTTTCAGACCTTTCGCGCCGTCATGGCCGCCATCACCGCCATGTTGGTCGGGCTGGCGGCCGGGCCGATGTTCATCCGGCGCCTGACCGAGCTCAAAATCGGCCAGCCCATCCGCGGCTACGCCATGCAGAGCCACCTGAGCAAAAGCGGCACCCCGACCATGGGCGGCGTGCTGATCCTGTTTGCCATCACGGTCTCGACCCTGCTCTGGTTCGACCCCAGCAACCGCTTCGTCTGGATCGTGCTCGGCGTCACGCTCGGCTTTGGCGCCATAGGCTGGATCGACGACTGGCGCAAAGTGGTGCACAAAGACCCCGAAGGCATGCGCGCGCGCACCAAGTACTTCTGGCAGTCGGTGATCGGGCTGGTGGCGGCGTTCTACCTCGTGTTTGCCATCTCCGAGGGCAGCAACCAGCGCGTCTTTGAGCTCTTCATCGGCTGGGTGGCCTCGGGCTTCACCATCGATTTGCCGCACCAAGCCGGGCTGATGGTGCCCTTCTTCAAGCAAGTGAGCTACCCGCTGGGCGTGGCCGGCTTCGTGCTGCTGACCTACTTGGTGATCGTCGGCGCCAGCAACGCCGTCAACCTCACCGACGGGCTCGACGGCCTAGCGATCATGCCGGTGGTGATGGTCGGCGGCGTGCTCGGCATCTTTGCCTACGTCACCGGGCACGCGGTGTTTGCCGACTACCTGCTGCTGCCGCACATACCGGGCACCGGCGAGGTGCTGATCTTCTGCGCCGCCATGGGTGGGGCCGGGCTGGCTTTTCTGTGGTTCAACGCCTATCCGGCGCAGGTGTTCATGGGCGACGTCGGCGCGCTGGCACTCGGGGCGGCACTGGGCACCATCGCCGTGATCGTGCGCCAAGAGATCGTGCTGGCCATCATCGGCGGCGTGTTCGTGGCCTCGGCGCTGTCGGTGATGTTGCAGGTGAGCTGGTTCAAATACACCAAATGGCGCTTCGGCCAAGGCCGACGCCTGTTCAAGATGGCGCCGCTGCACCACCACTTCGAAAAATCCGGCTGGCGCGAAACCCAAGTGGTGACGCGCTTTTGGATCATCACCATGCTGCTGTGCCTGATTGGCCTGTCAACCCTGAAGCTGCGATGAACCCCCCTGTGCCCACCCTTGCCACCCCGGCCACGTCCGCCAGCGCCCCAGCGCCCGCGGGGCTGGAGCCGCTGCGCCCGCCAGTGGGCGCGGCCGCGCAGTGGCTGCAGCGCGCCCTGGCACCGGCCATGCAAGCGCTGGCCGGCCGCCCGGTGCTGGTGCTGGGTTTGGGGGCATCCGGCTTGGCGCTGGCGCGCTGGTGCGCGCTGGCCGGGGCGCAGGTCACGGTGGCCGACAGCCGTCCCAGCGCCCCCCAAGCCGCCACGCTGGCCGCCGCGTTGCCGGATGCGCAACTGCGGCTGGGCACGCGCTTCGACGCCACCCTGTTCGCCTCTGCCCCCTGGGCCCTGGTCTGCCGCAGCCCCGGCATTTTGCCCAGCGACATGGCCGAACTGAGCGCCGCCGCCCAAAGCGCCGGCACCGCCATCGTGGGCGAGCTGTGCCTGTTTGGCCAAGCGCTAGCAGCGCTGGGCGGCGCTGCAGAGGTGGCTGCAACCGCCCATGTGGCGCGGGTTGGACAAGGCCGGGGTGAGGAATCGGAGCGTGCGACAGGCGAAGGCGGCGCCGCAGAGGTGGCAACCACCCATGTGGTGCGGGTTGGGCAGGGGCGGGGTGAGGAATCAGAGCCTGCGACTGACGAACCCCGCCCCTGCCCAGCCCGCGCCACCGCCCCGGCCGAAGCAAGTGCCCAAACCAGCACCACAGCAAGCTACCACCCCTACGTGCTGGCCATCACCGGCACCAACGGCAAAACCACCACCACCGCGCTCACCGCGCACCTGCTGCAAGCCGCCGGCTGGGACGTGGCCATGGCCGGCAACATCGGCCCCAACCTGCTCGACGTGCTGCGCCAGCGCCTGCAAGCGCAACACCTGCACGAGCTGCCTCAGGCCTGGGTGCTCGAACTCTCCAGCTTCCAGCTCGACGCCGTAGAGGGCTTCGAAGCCAGCGTCGCCACCGTGCTCAACCTGAGCGAAGACCACCTCGACTGGCACGGCACCATGGCCGCCTACGGCGCCGCCAAAGCGCGCATCTACGGCCAGCGCGCCCTGATGCTGCTCAACCGCGACGACGCCACCGTCATGAGCTGGTGCCCGGTACCAGCCCACGCCGCCAGCGCCAGCCCAGCCCCAGCCAGCCGCCGCCGCACCCCAGCGCCGCCGCTACGCCCCTACCAAAGCTTCGGCACCGACGCGCCACAACGCCCCGGCGACTGGGGGCTGCAGAGCGTCAACGGCCTCACCTGGCTGGTGCGCGCGCTGGCCGACGACGAGAACGCCATCGCACCCCGCCGCCGCACCAGCGCCAACGCAAAAGCCAACGCAAAAGCCAACGCAAAAGCCAACGCAAAAGCCGATGCGAACGCGGATGCGAACGCACACCCCGCCGCCACCCCGCGCCTGCAACTGCTCATGCCCGCCGACGCCCTGCGCATCCGCGGCCGCCACAACGCCAGCAACGCCTTGGCCGCCTTGGCCTTGGCCAGCGCCGCCGGCGCCGAACTCGCGCCGCTGCTGCACGGCCTGCGCGACTACCGGGGCGAGCCGCACCGGGTCGAGCCGGTCGGGATCGTGGCCGAAGTCGAATACATCGACGACAGCAAAGGCACCAACGTCGGCGCCACCTTGGCAGCCCTCAACGGCCTCGGGGTCGAGCGCAAACTGGTGCTCATTTTGGGCGGCGACGGCAAAGGCCAGCACTTCGCCCCGCTGGCTGCAGCCGTGGCGCGCTACGCCCGAGCCGTGGCGCTGATCGGGCGCGATGCCGCCACCATCGAAGCGGAACTGGCCGATTGCGGCGTGCCACTGCAGCGCTGCGCCAGCTTGCCCGAAGCGGTGCGCTGGTGCGCCGCGCAGGCCCGGCCCGGCGACGCGGTGCTGCTCTCGCCCGCCTGCGCCAGCTTGGATATGTTTCGCGACTACGCCCACCGTGCCCAGGTGTTCGTGGCCACGGTGCGCGAGCTGCAGCAAGAGGAGGGCACACCCGCATGAGCCGACAACCCTCGGCTGCGGCCAGCGCAGCGCGCAACGCCCCCCATGCCGGCTGGCAAGGCTGGCTGGGCTGGTGGCGCGCCGACACCACCGCCGGCGAGCTGCCGGTGCGGCTGGCCAGCGTCGATCACGCCCGCAGTCGTCACCACACCGCCGTGCGCGAGCTCGGCTTCGACCAGGTGCTGCTGTGGGTCGTGGTGGCGCTGCTGTGCTGGGGTTTGGTGATGGTCTATTCGTCCACCATCGCCATGCCCGACAACCCGCGCTTTCGCAACCTCGAGCACGAGCATTTTTTGATCCGCCACCTGATCGCCCTCGGGGTGGCCACGGTGGCGGCGCTGTTGGCCTTTCAGGTGCCCATGAAGCGCTGGCAGGAATGGTCGCCTTGGTTGCTGGCGGGCACGGTGGTGCTGCTGATCGCGGTGCTCATTCCCTTCATCGGGCGCGAGGTCAATGGCGCGCGGCGCTGGATTCCGCTCGGGCTCATGAACTTCCAGCCCTCCGAGCTCGCTAAGCTGACCATCGCCATGTACGCCGCCGGCTACATGGTGCGGCGCATGGAGGTCAAAGAGCGCTTTTTCCGCGCCGTCCTGCCCATGTGCGTGGCGCTGGGCTTGCTCGGGGTGCTGCTGCTGATGCAGCCCGATATGGGCGCCTTCATGGTGATCGCCGTGATCGCTATGGGCATTTTGTTCCTGGGCGGCGTGAGCGCGCGCATGTTCTTCCTCGTCTCGGGCCTGCTGGTGTGCGTGTTTGCGCTGCTGATCATGAGCTCGCCGTGGCGGCGCGAGCGCGTCTTTGCCTACCTCGACCCGTTTAGCGTCGAGCACGCGCTGGGCAAAGGCTACCAGCTCACGCACTCGCTGATCGCCCTTGGCCGCGGCGAGTGGTTTGGCGTCGGGCTGGGGGCCAGCATCGAAAAGCTGCACTGGCTGCCCGAAGCGCACACCGATTTTTTGCTGGCGGTGATCGGCGAAGAGCTGGGCCTGGTCGGGGTGCTGCTGCTGATCGCGGTGTTCTGGTGGCTGGTGCGGCGCCTGATGCAGATCGGGCGCCAGTCGATCGCGCTCGAGCAGGTGTTTGCCGGCTTGATGGTGCAGGGCATCGCGCTGTGGATCGGCTTTCAGGCCTTCATCCACATCGGCGTCAACCTCGGCGCGCTGCCTACCAAGGGCCTGACGCTGCCCTTCATGAGTTTTGGCGGTTCGGCCATTCTGCTGAACCTGATCGCCATCGCCATCGTGCTGCGCGCCGACCACGAAAACCGCAAACTCATGCACGGAGGCCGGCTGTGAAGCGCGCGCCCTGCGCCCTGATCATGGCCGGCGGTACCGGCGGCCACATCTTCCCCGGCTTGGCCGTGGCCGAAGCGCTGCGCGACCAGGGCTGGCGCGTGCACTGGCTGGGCGCGCCCGACAGCATGGAGTCGCGGCTGGTGCCCGAGCGCGGTTTTGCCTTCGAGCCGGTGCAGTTTGGCGGCGTGCGCGGCAAAGGGGCGCTCACGCTGGCTTTGCTGCCGCTGCGCCTGCAGCGCGCCTTTTGGCAGAGCTGGCGCGTGATGCGCCGCTTGCGCCCCGACGTGGTGCTGGGGCTGGGCGGCTACATCAGCTTTCCCGGCGGCATGATGAGCGTGCTGGCCGGCGCCCCCTTGCTGCTGCACGAGCAAAATTCCGTCGCCGGCATGGCCAACCGCGTGCTGGCGCAGGTGGCCGACCGCGTCTTTACCGCCTACCCCAAGGCCTTGCCCAAGGGCGAGTGGATCGGCAACCCGCTGCGCGCCGCCTTCACCGCGCAGCCGGCCCCGGCGCAGCGCTTTGCTGGGCGCAGCGGGCCGCTGCAACTGCTGGTGGTGGGGGGCAGCCTCGGGGCCAAGGCGCTCAACGAGGTCGTGCCGCAGGCGCTGGCGCGCATCGTGCCCGAGCTGCGCCCGCAGGTCACGCACCAGAGCGGCGCCACACAGATCGAGGCCCTGCGCGCCGCCTACGCCAGCGCCGGTGTGCAGGCCACGCTCACGCCCTTCATCGACGACACCGCCAGCGCCTTTGCCGCCGCCGACGTGGTGCTGGCGCGCGCCGGCGCCAGCACGGTGACCGAACTGGCGGCGGTGGGCGCGGCCTCGATCTTGGTGCCCTTTCCCCACGCCGTCGATGACCACCAGACCCACAACGCGCGCTTTTTGGTCGATGCCGGCGCCGCTTGGCTGCTGCCGCAAGCGCAACTGCAAGCCGAAGACCTGGCGCAGCGCCTGCAACACCTGAACCGCACCGAGCTGCAACAGCGCGCCGAGCGCGCCCACGCCCAAGCGCGCACCGGCGCCGTGGCGGCGTTGTTGCAGGCCTGCCAGCAATACGCCCCCCACACACCATGAAACACGCCATCCGTCACATCCACTTCGTCGGCATCGGCGGCTCGGGCATGAGCGGCATCGCCGAGGTGCTGCTCAACCAGGGCTACGCCGTCTCGGGCTCCGACCTGGCCGCCAGCGCCAGCACCGAGCGCCTGCAGCGTCTGGGCGCGCGTGTGCACATCGGCCACGCCGCCGAGCAGATTGCCGGCGCCGACTGCATCGTCACCTCCACCGCCGTCAAGCCCGACAACCCCGAGGTGCAGGCAGCACACGAGCGCCTGCTGCCGGTGGTGCCGCGCGCGCTCATGCTGGCCGAACTCATGCGCATGCAAAAAGGCATCGCCATCGCCGGCACCCACGGCAAAACCACCACCACCAGCTTGGTCACGAGCGTGCTGGCCGCCGCCGAGCTGGACCCGACCTTCGTCATTGGCGGGCGCCTCAACAGCGCCGGCGCCAACGCCCGCCTCGGGGCTGGCGAATACATCGTGGTCGAGGCCGACGAGTCCGACGCCTCGTTTCTCAACCTGTTGCCGGTGCTGGCCGTGGTCACCAACATCGACGCCGACCACATGGAAACCTACGGCCACGACTTCGGTCGCCTCAAGCAGGCTTTCGTCGATTTTCTACACCGCATGCCGTTCTACGGCGCGGCCATCGTCTGCATCGACGACCCGCACCTGCGCGCTCTGCTGAGCCAGATTCAGCGCCCGATCACCAGCTACGGCCTGAGCCCCGACGCCCAGGTGCGCGCCGTGGATGTGCGCGCCGTCGGCGCCCAGATGCACTTCAGGGTGCAGCGGCGCAATGGCGTCGCGCTGCCCGATCTGGAGGTGGTGCTGAACCTGCCGGGGCAGCACAACGTGCTCAACGCGCTGGCGGCGATCGCGCTGGCGGCCGAGCTCGACCTGCCCGACGCCGCCCTGCTGCAGGCGCTGGCGCAGTTCAAAGGCGTGGGCCGGCGCTTCCAGCGCTACGGCGAAGCGCTGCTGCCCAGCGGCGGCACGGCGACGCTGATCGACGACTACGGCCACCACCCGGTGGAAATGGCGGCCACGCTGGCGGCGGCGCGCGGCGCCTTTCCGGGCCGGCGCCTGCTGCTGGCGTTTCAGCCGCACCGCTACAGCCGCACGCGCGACTGCTTCGAAGACTTTGTGCGCGTCATGGGCGCGGCCGACGCGGTGCTGCTGACCGAGGTCTATGCCGCCGGCGAAGCGCCGATCGTCGCCGCCGACGGCCGTGCGCTGGCGCGGGCGCTGCGGGTGGCGGGCAAGTTCGAGCCGCTGTTCGTGCCCGAAGTCGGGGCGCTGGCGCAAGCCATTTTGGACAACGCCCGCGACGGCGACGTGGTGCTGTGCATGGGCGCGGGCTCCATCGGCGCGGTGGCGGCGCAGGTGCGCGCGCTGGCCGATGCAGCCCCAACCACGCCCCCCGGCACGGTCCAACCCAACACACAGCAGGAGCCCGCATGACGACCCCGAACCCCACCCCAATCGACCCACGCGCGCTGGGCAAAGTGGCGGTGCTGCTGGGCGGCTTTTCGGCCGAGCGCGAAGTCTCGCTGATGTCGGGCCAAGGCGTGCTCGCCGCCTTGCAACGCAGCGGCGTCGATGCCCACGCCTTTGACCTCGCCGGGCACGAGCTGTCCGAGCTCAAGCGCGCTGGCTTTGCGCGCGCCTTCATCGCCCTGCACGGGCGCTTTGGCGAAGACGGCACGGTGCAGGGCGCGCTCGAACTCATGGGCATTCCCTACACCGGGCCGGGCGTGCTGGCCTCGAGTCTGAGCATGGACAAGCTCATGAGCAAGCGCCTGTGGCGCGCCGAAGGCTTGTCCACGCCCAACTGGCGCCAGGTGCGCAGCGCCGCCCAAACCGAGGCCGCGCTGGCGGCGCTGGGCGCGCCGATGATCGTCAAACCGGCGCGCGAGGGCTCGACCATCGGCCTGAGCAAGATCAGCCACCCCAGCGAATGCGCCGCCGCCTACGCGCTGGCCGCGCGCTGCGACCCCGAGGTGCTGTGCGAGCAGTACATCGCCGGCGACGAGGTCACGGTGGCGCTGCTGGGCCAAGGCGAGGCGGTGCAGGCGCTGCCTTTGATCCGCATCGTCGTGCCCGGCGGCAACTACGACTACGAGCACAAATACTTCAGCGACGAAACCCAGTACCTGGTGCCCAGCGGGCTGCCCGCAGCCGAAGAAGCGGCGATCCAGCAGCTGGCCGTGCAGGCCTACC
Organism: Serpentinimonas maccroryi; assembly: GCF_000828915.1. NCBI lineage: Bacteria > Pseudomonadati > Pseudomonadota > Betaproteobacteria > Burkholderiales > Comamonadaceae > Serpentinimonas > Serpentinimonas maccroryi. Next base: position 2,184,693 of record NZ_AP014569.1, on the reverse strand, counting down.
AGAGCCTAGACTGCCGCGGCTGGTCGCGCGTCGATGTGATGATCGACGCCGCCAGCCGCCGCCCCTACCTGCTGGAGCTCAACTCCTCGCCCGGCATGACCGGGCACTCGCTGGTGCCCATGGCGGCGCAGGCGGTGGGCATCAGCTACGAAGCGCTGTGCCTGCAGCTGCTGGCCAGCGCCAGCCTCGACAACCCCTTGCCCGCCGCCGCAGCCCTGACCGCAGCCCTGACCGCAGCCCAGTCTGCCGCGCAGTAAAGCCATGAACCCGACCCCCGCCCCGCCGCTCGACGTGCGCCTGATGGACGGCGCCGCGACCGCCCTGTTGCTGCTCGCCGCCGTGCTGGCGCTGGTGGCGCTGGGCGGCTGGCTGCTGCGCCAGCCGCTCTGGAGCCTGAACACCGTGGTGGTGCAAGGCCAGGTGCAGCACCAGCGCGCCGCCGCCTTGCAGGCGCACCTGGCCGGGCGGGTGCAGGGCAATTTGCTCACGATCGATTTGCAGCAGGTGCAGCAGCTGTTGCAGGGCGCGCCGTGGGTGCGCCACGCCGTGGTGCAGCGCCAGTTGCCCAACCGCCTGCGCGTGACCATCGAAGAGCACCAGCCCGTGGCTTGGTGGGGGCAGGCTGGGGGCACGCGCTTGCTCAATGAGCACGGCGAGGTATTCGAGGCCGAACCCGATGAGGCGCAGGGCCTAAATTGGAGCGTCTTGTCTGGCCCGGCCGAGCGCGCCCCGCAGGTGCTCGAGTTCTACCGCGCCGTGCAGCCCGTGCTCGCACGCCAGGGCTGGGGCATCGCGCAGCTGGCGCTCGACGAGCGCGGAAGTTGGCGCGCCGTGCTCGACGACGGCGTGCGCATCGAGATCGGACGCGGCAGCGCCGCACAGCTGCTGCAGCGCTTCGAGCAATACGCCCAGACCGTGCCGGCGCTGCTGCAGCACTACGGTGGGCGGCCGCTGGAGAGCGCCGATTTGCGCCACCCCGACGGCTACGCCCTGCGCATCCGGGGCGTGAGCACGCTGGCCGAACTGCAGCTGCCGCCGATCCAAGTCGCGGCCATCCCGGAGCCTGGGGTGCGCCCTGCAGCCCCCACCCCTTAAAAAATAGACCGCTATGCCCAAAGAATACAAAGACATCGTCGTCGGACTCGACATCGGCACCGCCAAGATCATGGTCGCGGTGGCCGAGGTGCTGCCCGATGGGGCGCTCAAGCTGGCCGGCTTTGGCGTGGCCCCCAGCAACGGCCTCAAGCGCGGCGTGGTGGTGAACATCGACGCCACCGTGCAGAGCATCCAGCAGGCGCTCAAAGAGGCCGAGCTGATGGCCGACTGCCGCATCGCCCGCGTCTATACCGGCATCACCGGCAGCCACATCCGCGGTCTGAATTCCAGCGGCATGGTGGCGATCCGCGAGCGCGAAGTCACCCCCGCCGACGTGGCGCGCGTGCTCGACACCGCCAAGGCCATCCACATCTCCACCGACCAGCGCCTGCTGCTGGTCGAGCCGCAAGAGTTCGTGATCGACGGCCAAGAGGTCAAAGAGCCGATCGGCATGAGCGGCATCCGGCTCGAGTCGCGCGTGCACATCGTCACCGGCGCCCAGAGCGCGGCCGAAAACATCCTCAAGTGCGTGCGCCGCTGCGGGCTCGAGGTCGAGCAGCTGCTGCTCAATCCGCTCGCCTCCAGCCTGTCGGCGCTCACCAACGATGAAAAAGAGCTCGGCGTGGCGCTGCTCGACATCGGCGCCGGCACCACCGACGTGGCGATCTTTGCCGGCGGCGCGATCCGCCACACCGCCGTGATCCCGATCGCCGGTGACCTGATCACCAACGACATCGCCATGGCCCTGCGCACCCCGACCAAGGACGCCGAGGACATCAAGGTCGAGAGCGGTTGCGCCAAGCAGCTGCTGGCCGACCCCGAGCAGCAAGTCGAGGTGCCGGGCTTGGGCGACCGCGGCCCGCGCCTGCTCAGCCGCCAGGCGCTGGCCGGCGTGATCGAGCCCCGGGTGGAAGAGATTTTCGCGCTGGCGCTGCAAGTCATCCGCGAATCGGGGCACGAGGAGCTGCTCTCGAGCGGCATCGTGCTCGTCGGCGGCAGCGCCGCCATGCCGGGCATGGTCGAGCTCGGTGAAGACGTGTTCCTCAAGCCGGTGCGCCGGGGCAGCCCCAGCTACCGCGGGGCCTTGAGCGACATGGTGGCGCAGCCGCGCGCCGCCACCGTCATGGGTTTGCTCGAAGAGGCGCGGCTGGCGCGGCTGCGCGGGCACAAGGTGGCGCAAAAAAGCGGCTCCATGGGCAATGCCATGGGCCGCATCAAAGACTGGTTTGTAGGCAATTTCTGATTTTTTGGGCGTTTTTTCTGGACAAGCAAGGAGTAAAGCAATGAGCATTGAAATGATCGAAGTCGAAGAGTTCAACCGCGGCACCCAGATCAAGGTGATCGGCGTCGGCGGCGGCGGCAGCAACGCGGTCGAGCACATGATCCGCTGCCGCGTGCAGGGGGTGGAGTTCATCTGCGCCAACACCGACGCGCAGGCGCTGAGCAAAACCGCCGCGCACCGCGTGATCCAGCTCGGCCAAACCGGTCTGGGCGCGGGCAGCAAACCCGACAAAGGCCGCACCGCCGCCGAGCAGGCCGAGGCCACGATCCGCGAGGCCATCGAGGGCGCGCACATGCTGTTCATCACCGCCGGTCTGGGCGGCGGCACCGGCACCGGCGCGGCGCCGATCATCGCCAAGGTCGCCAAAGAGATGGGCGTGCTTACCGTGGGCGTGGTCACCAAGCCCTTTGACTGGGAGGGCGATCGGCGCACGAAAAACGCCGATGCCGGGCTGATCGAGCTCGAAGCGCACGTCGATTCGCTGATCGTGGTGCTCAACGACAAGCTGCAAGAGGTGCTGGGCGATGACATCACCCAAGACGAAGCCTTCGCCGAAGCCAACGACGTGCTCAAAAACGCCGTCGGTGGCATCGCCGAGATCATCAACGTCGAAGCGCTGGTGAACGTGGACTTCGAGGACGTGCGCACCGTCATGGGCGAGCCCGGCAAAGCGATGATGGGCACGGCCGTGGTCAGCGGCCCGGACCGGGCGCGCATCGCCGCCGAGCAGGCCGTGGCCTGCCCGTTGCTCGAAGGGGTGGACATGAAGGGCGCCAAAGGGGTGCTGGTGCTGATCAGCGCCGCCAAGGGCTCGCTCAAGCTCAACGAATCCAAGTTGGCCATGAACACCATCCGCGCCTTTGCCGCCAGCGATGCCAACGTGATCTACGGCACCGCCTACGACGAGTCGTTGGGCGACGCCATCCGCGTCACGGTGGTGGCCACGGGCCTGAACCGCGCCGGTGCGCGCCAGCCGCTGACCGTGGTGCAGACGCCCACCCGCGGCCTGCGCACCGGCACCGACGACGTGCCCTTCATCCCCACCCTGACGACGCCGGTGGGCGGCAGCGGCTTTGGCAACGCGGCGCGCGGCACGGTGCACACGCGCGCCGGCAACGCCGAAGTGCCCAAGGTCTGGCAGCGCCCGCACGACCGCAGCTCGGCCGCTGCGCGCGTCGAGGCGCTCTCGCTCGGCGGCATGGAAGACCACGACATCCCGGCTTTTCTGCGCCGTCAAGCCGATTAAAAGCGCAGCTTGCGTTTGCTTACCGCTGTAACAAAGGGCTTGCGCCGCTGCGGGCGGCTTGGGCGCGCAAAAAATTTACAATGCGCCCAATGATCTTTCAGCGCACCCTCAAAACCCTGACACGCGCCGTGGGCGTCGGACTGCACAGCGGCGAGCGTGTCGAACTCACGCTGCGCCCGGCCGCGCCCGACACCGGCATCGTGTTTCGGCGCACCGACCTCAACGAACCGGTCACCATCCCGGCGCGCGCGACCTCGGTTTGCGACACCCGGCGCGCCTCCACGCTGGCCAGCGGCGGCGTGCGGGTGAGCACGGTCGAGCACCTGATGAGCGCCTGCTGCGGCCTAGGGGTCGATAACCTGATGGTGGACATCACCGCCGAAGAGGTGCCGATCCTCGACGGCTCGGCGGCTTCGTTCGTCTATCTGCTGCAAAGCGCGGGCATCGTGGCCCAGGCCGCGCCGCGGCGCTTTTTGCGCGTGCGCCGCCCGGTCGAGGTGCGCCAGGGCGAAGGCCGGCACCTCAAATGGGCACGGCTCGAGCCCTACCACGGCTACAAGCTGTGCTTCGAGATCGAGTTCGAGCACCCGGCCGTGAACGCCAGCGCGCAGCAGGTCGAGTTCGAGCTCGGGCGCGACCCCTACGCGCGCGACATCGCCCGCGCCCGCACCTTTGGCTTTGCACGCGACGTCGAGGCGCTGCGCGGGCAGGGGCTGGCGCTCGGCGGCGGGCTCGACAACGCCATCGTCATGGACGACGTGAAGGTGCTCAACGCCGACGGGCTGCGCTGCGCCGACGAGTTTGCCAAACACAAGATTCTCGACGCCATGGGCGACCTGTACCTGGTGGGGCAGCCCATGCTGGCCGCCTACAGCGCCTACCGCAGTGGGCACGAGCTCAACAACCGCCTGCTGCGCGAGTTGTTGGCGCAACCCGACAGCTACGAGCTGCTGAGCTTTGAGAGCGAGCGCAGCGCGCCGCGCGGCTTTGCGCAACTGGCACCGGCCTGGTGAGGACCGACCCGCCATGATGGTCGTGCGCATCCTGATCTTTATGCTGCTCGGTGCCAGCGCCCTGAGCTTTGTGCTCTACCTCGTCACTGGCCAGCAAAAATACCGGCGCTGGGGCTTTGCCCTGTTCAAGTGGACCATGCTGGCGATCGTGGTCTTCTTTGGTGTGCTGTTCGTGTCGCAGTTCGACTGGTCCTTGAGCGGCTAGGTGCGCGGCCAGGCCGCTCGCACCGCTTTTTTAGTAGCTGCGGCCACCCTTGTAGCTGGCGTGCGCTCGCGCATGCAGCGGGCTCACGCGCGCGATCGCCGCCTGCGTGCGCGCCACTTGGGCGTGCGTGATGCACAGCCCGAGCGCGTCGGCGGCGTCGGGGCCGGGCAGGCTGGGCAGCTGCAGCAGGCGGCGCACCATCTCCTGCACCTGCGGCTTGGCCGCCTTGCCGTGGCCGACCACGGCTTTTTTGAGCTGCAAGGCGGTGTATTCGCTCACCGGCAGGCCGGCGGCCACCAGCGCCGTCAGACAGCAGCCGCGTGCCTGCCCCAGCAGCAGCGTGGCCTGTGGGTTGACGTTGACAAACACGATCTCGCACACCGCCGCCGTGGGCTGGTAGCGCTGCACCACCTCTTGGATGCCGGCAAACAACACCCCCAGCCGCTGCGGCAGCAGGGCGCCCGCGCCGCCTTGGGTGCGGATGGTGCCGCTGGCCACGTAGAGCAAGTCGCTGCCGTGGGCGTCGAGCACGCCAAAACCGGTGGCCTGCAAGCCGGGGTCGATGCCGAGGATGCGCATGGGGGGCTTGGTGCCACGCAGCCGCTCAGGGCAGCTGCACATCGCCCATGCGCGCCAGCACGGTGGCGCTGCGCTGGTCGATGAAGCCGGCGCGAAACTGGCGCTGGAAGCGCTTGGGGGCGGGCAACAACACCGCCAGCCGCGCTGCTTCGTGGGCGCTCAGCCGCGCCGCCGGCTTGCGAAAGTAATGCCGCGCCGCCGCTTCGGCCCCAAAAATGCCCTCGCCCCACTCCACGCTGTTGAGATAGATCTCCAAGATGCGCTCCTTGCTCAGCAGCAGCTCGAGCATTTTGGTCAGCACCAGCTCTTGGCCTTTGCGCAGCAGCGTGCGCTCGCCCGAGAGCAGCAGGTTTTTGGCCAGTTGCTGCGTGATGGTCGAGCCACCCACCAGGCGCGCGTTGCGTCCGCGCGCCTCGGCGGCGGCTTGGCGGCGCAGGTTGCGCTCCCAAGCCGCTTGCAGAGCCTGCCAATCGACGCCGAAATGGGTCGCAAAATCCGCGTCCTCGGAAGCGATCACGGCGCGCTTGAGGTGCGGTGAGATGGCCGCGTAAGGCACCCACTGCTGCGCCCAGCGCAACTCGCCGTCGTGCTGCGCCAGGCGCCAGGCTTCCGAGCGCTGAAAGGTGGTGCTCACCGGGTCGATCAGCGTCATGGAGGCGACGCGCAGCAAGAAAAACACCTGCAGCGCCAGCGCCGCCACCAGCACCCACAGCAGCCAGCGCAGCGCAAAGCGCTTCCAAGTGGGGCGGGTTGTCATTGGCTACCGACCCGGGTTTGCAGGGTTTCATCGCGGCTGAAGCGAAAGCGCGACACCACCACGATCTGATCCGCCTGGCGGCGCATGGCGCTGGTGAAGGGGCCAAACGAGAGGCTGTGCACGATCGCTTCGGCGCGGCTGTCCAAGGCCGGCTGGCCCGATCCCTGCACCACTTCGGTATCCAACACGCGCCCGTCGTGATTGACGGTGATCGCCATGCTCAGCTCGCCATAGAGCTTGCGCCCCTGGATGTGAGGGAAGTTGGCGGTGCCGTGGTCTTCGATGCGGCGGCGCAACTGGTCGTAATAAATGGCATAGACCGCTTCGCGCGTGGCGGGGCCGAGGTAGCGCTTGCGCGGGCGCTCGTTTTGTTCGTTGACGCGCTGCTCGATTTCGGCCAAGGCCTTGAGCAAGGCCAGTCGGCGCTCTTCTTGGGCCAGCGCCTGTGGGTCGGCTTGCGCCTGCGCGGCGTTCAAGGGGGCGAGGGTGGCCACTTGCTGGCGCAATTGGGCCAGCATCCGGGTCTGTTGCACTTGCATGTCTTGCAGGCGGCGTTGTTGCTCTTGCAGCGCGTCGCCGCTGCGCTCGATCACGGCCGGTGGCAGCGGCGAGGTGGCACGCCCGGCGTCGGCCTCGCCACCACCGGCCAGGTTGGCTTGGGCAATGGCCTGCGCCCGCTCGGGGGCCTGCGGCGCGCGCGCATTGACCAGCACCACATCGAGCGGCGTGTCGTGCCAGACCCGTTGCAGGCCCTGCGGGTGCACGATCTGCACCGTCAGCACGGCCGCGTGCGCCAGCAGCGAGACCGCCAGCGCCAAATGCAGGGTGCTGATCGAGCCCAAAAAGCGCCACAGTTTCACGGTGCCGGCGCTCCTTGTGCGAACGCGGGCAGCGGCATCTGACACAGCTCGCGCAGCAGCGCCGCCAAAGAGCGGCCAGCGGCTTGCAGCAGCTCGTGCCCCAAGGCGGCGTCGGCGTCGGCGGCGTTGCCCACCGCGCCCTCGGGGTGGTAGTCTTGCATCTGCCAGCCCAGCTTGGCGCTGCGGCCGTTGCCCAAAATGGGCCAGCGCTGCGCCCGTTCTTGCGAGCTAGAGGGAAAGTGGCGCGCCTGCTGCATGCGCACCAGCTGCGGGCGCAGCGCCAGCATCATCGAGGTCTCGAGCTGGCCGGCGTGGATGCCAAAGCGGCGCTCATCCGCGCTAAAGTGCAGCAGCAGGTCTTGCCCCTGCGCGTCGAGCAAGGGCAGGTTGAACCAGCTGGCGCCATAGACCAGCAGGCCGCACTGGCCGCGCAGCTCGCGCGCCGCCACCTCCAGCAAGCCGTTGTGGCCGCCGTGGCCGTTGAACAGCAGCAGCTTGCGCACCCCGGCGCGGGCCACCGATTGCCCCAGCTCCAGCCACAGGCGCAGCACGGTGTCGGGCTGCAGCGTCAGGGTGCCGGCAAAGCGCTGGTGCTCGCTGCTGTAGCCCACCGCCTGCGTGGGCAGCACATAAACCGGCCAATCCGGCTCCCAATGCGGCGCCGCCGCCGCCAGCACGCCTTCGACCAAGTCGGCATCGACCGACAACGGCAGGTGCGGGCCATGCTGCTCGATCGCCGCCACGGGCAGCAGCGCGACCGTGCGCGCCGGGTCCAGCGCGGCAAAGTCAGGGCTGCACAAGTCGGCCCAGCGCGGCAGGTGGGGGGCGGTGCTCATGGCGGCATCTTAACGCGCCTTGGGCGAGGCGAGGCCCAAGCGAAGCCCAATCCCGATCCCAGCGAACCTTAGGTCGCCAGCAACTGCTGCACGTGCGCGCGCAGGGGGCGCGGCCGGGCGATGCCAAAGCCTTGCACAAAATCGACGCCGTAGGCGGCGAGCAGGTGTTTTTGCGATTCGCGCTCCACGCACTCGGCGATGGTCAGCAGGCGCATGGTTTTGCAGACCTCGCAGATCGAGCGCACGATCTGCTGATCGACCCGGCTGGTTTCGATTTCGCGCACAAAAGAGCCGTCGATCTTGAGGTAGTCGGCCTCCAGCGCCTTGAGGTAGTCAAAGGTGGCCAAGCCGGTGCCAAAATCGTCCAGCGCGGTGCTGGCACCATGCTGGCGCAGGCGCTGGAACAGCTCCACCGCCTGCGGGCGCTGCGCGATGCCGGCGGTTTCGGTGATTTCAAAACACCACTGGCGCGGGCTCAAGTCGCTGGCAGCGATGGCGGCGACGATGTCGTCGAACAAGCCGGGGTCCGAGACCGATGCGCCCGACAGGTTGACCGACAGCTTCCAATTTTTGTTGCGCTGCTGGGCCAGCGGGCGCACCTGCGCGGCGGCCTCGGTGAGCACCCAGCGATCGAGTGCCGCCGCCAGTCCGTGGCGCTCGGCCATCGGGAAAAACTCGGCTGGCGACATCGGGCTGCCGTCGGGCAGGGTCCAGCGCAGCAGCACCTCGGCCCCCGCTTCTTCTTGCTCGCGCAGGGCGCGCTGGATCGGCTGGCAGGCCAGCCACAGGCCCGCGGTGGCGCCCTCTTGCGGTTGGCGCAGCAGCTCGCGCAGGTGGTCGAGGCACTCGAGCTGCTGGCGGCGCAGGCGCAGCAGGTTTTCGGGCCGGGCCGGGTTGCGGGTGGCGGCGGTGCTGCCGTTCCAGCCCACATGCGTGGCTTGGGCCAGCAAGGCCAGCCGCTGCTCGGGCGGCAGCGGCTGCCCGTCGTCGTCGAGCCGGCCGATCGCCAGCTGCAGCCGGGTCGATTCCCCCGCCACGGCGTAGCGTTTGCCGTCCAGGGCCTGCTGTATGCCCTCCACCAGGCCCTTGCTGGCCCAGCTGGGTTGCAGGCACAGCACAAAAAAACCCTCTTTCATGCGGCTGATCTGGCTGCCGTTGGGCGCCAGTTGCCCCAAGGCGATCGAGATGTCGCGTTCCACCGAGCGCGCCAGCGCCAGATCAAACCGGTCTTCGATCTGGCTCAGGTTGCAGGCCTCTACGCCCAGCAGGTCGGGGTGCGGGGCGCTTCGGCGCAGGTGCTCGAGCAGCCCGGCTTCGTTCAGCCGCCCAGTCACCGGGTCGGTGTGCGCCGAGCGCCGCAGGGCGCGTTCGAGCAGGCGGCGCTGCGCCATCACGGCCGAGACCAGAAAGCCCACGGCGGCCAAAAATATCAGCAACACGGTCTGGTCGATGATCCAAGTGAGGGCGTACGCATTCGCTGCTGGGTAGTTTGGGGCCAGCGCCACCATGGTGACCGAAGCCGCAGCCGTGGCCCAGTGCGCCAGCAGCGGGCGGGCGGCAAAGGCGGCCCACGCCACCAGCCCCAAAAACAGGTAGCGCATCGCTTCGGCCGAGCCCAGGTTGGCGCGGTCGGCCACATGGGCCAGAAGCCCAAACGACACGAACAGGCCGCACCACAGCAAGGTCTGGCGGTCTAGCAGGCGGCGCCAAGGGTAGGCGCGGTGCTTGAGGGCGTTGAGCGACAGCTGGGTGGCGCGCCCAAACATCAGCAGGCCAAACACCTGCGACAGTGCCATCAGGATCATGACCTCAAAATCGGCCCAGGCGGGGGTGTCGAGCAGCAGAAATTGCCAACTGCCCAGCAAGGCGAGCACCGCGCTGGCGGGCAGCACCGCCAGCAGGTGGAAGCTGGCGGTGCGCAGCAGCGGGTTGTGGCTTTGGATGCGCGGGTAGAACAGGCGCAGCGCAGCCCAGGCCAGCAGCAGCGCCAGCACCAAGGCACCGATGCCGATCAGCGACTCCAGCGCGCCGATGCCGTGCCAGCCGTGCCAAGCCGCCACCCCCAGCGCAAGGGCCGGGATCATGGCCGGTCCGTAGGCGAGCACCGCACCCAGCGCCACGCCGTTGGCGGGCCAGATCAGGCTCATCCCGAGCCCTTCGATGGCGAAGTGGAGCGACAGCTCGGCCACCAGTATCCACAGCAAGGCGCACAGCAGGCCGCGTTGCAATGTCTTGGCCTGCGCCGCCCAGCGCCCCACAGCCGGGTGCCCGATGGCGCTGGGGCGGGCGGTGTCGTCAGGGCGGGTGGCGGTCATGCGCAAAAAATAGCGTTGAAGTTGCCATTTAAGCATATTCAGGCCGCAGGCGCGTGACAGGAGGGCAGCGGCGCAAAGCGTTTAGCATAGCCCCCATGAACCGCCCCGCCGCGTCCACCCGACCTGCCAGCGCCCGCTCTGCCGCTGCCGCCACGCCATCGCTTGCCCGTCCGGCTGTGCCCGCCATGGCGGCGGGTGCGGCCTTGCAATGGCTCGAGCCGGCCAGCTTGCAGCAGCTGCGCGCCCTGTTTGGGCCGGGGGCGGCGCTGTGCATGCCGCTGCTGGACAGCCGCACGCCGGCCGGCTTCCCCTCGCCGGCGGCCGATTTTCAGCACGAGCGCGTCGATCTGCTCGAACACTTGGCGCTCGACCGGCCCTACACCTTCATGGCGCGCGTGCGCGGCGTTTCGATGAGCGGCCGGGGCATCGACGACGGCGACCTGATCGTCGTCAACCGCCAGCTCACGCCGAGCCACGGCCACATCGTGGTGGCCTTGGTGGACAACGAGCTCACCGTCAAGACGCTGCAGCGCCAGTCCGGCAGCACCCGGCTGGTGGCGGCGCACCCGGACTACCCCGACATCGTACTCAGCGAGGGTCAGACGCTGGAGGTGTGGGGCGTGGTCACGGCCACCATCAAAAAAATGGACTATTGAGCGCCGACCGTGCCTATGCCCACCCAAGCCGCTGCCCCAGTTGCCGCCCCATTGGCGCGCCAGCACCCCGGCGCCTTTGCGCTGGTCGATGGCAACAACTTTTATGCCTCATGCGAGCGGGTGTTCGAGCCGCGCCTGATCGGCCGCCCGCTGGTGGTGCTGTCCAACAACGACGGCTGCGCCATCGCCCGCTCCGAAGAGGCCAAGGCGCTGGGCATCGCCATGGGCGCGCCGTGGTTTCGCATCCGCCACCTCGAGCAGCAGGCCGGTCTGGTGGCGCTGTCGGCCAATTTTGCGCTCTATGGCGACATGAGCCAGCGCCTGATGGAGGTGGCCGCCGCACTGGGCTGTGGGCAGGAAATCTATTCGATCGACGAGTGCTTCATCGACCTCGCCGGCGTGCCCGACGCCAGCGCCCGCGCGCGCCAGACGCGCGAGCGCATCCAGCGCTGGCTCGGCTTGCCGACCTGCATCGGCATCGGCGCCACCAAAACGCTGGCCAAGCTCGCCAACCACATCGCCAAGAGCGCCGAGCGCAAGCCCGGCAGCTACCCGGCGCGGCTGGCCCAAGTCTGCAACCTGCTCGAGCTCAGCGCGCGCCAGCGCGACTGGCTGCTGCAGCGCACGCCGGTGGCCGAGGTCTGGGGCGTGGGGCCGCGCTGGGCGGCGCAGCTGCAGGCCCACGGGGTGCAGACGGCGCTGCAGCTGCAGCGGCTCGACCCGGCGCTGGTGCGCCAGCGCTGGTCGGTGGTGCTCGAGCGCACCGTGCGCGAGCTGGGCGGGCTGGCTTGCATCGGGCTCGAGCAAGCGCCGGCGCCCAAGCAGCAGATCGCCTGCACCCGCAGCTTTGGACAGCCGGTGACCGAGCTCGACGACCTGCGCCAAGCCCTGAGCCACTTCTGCAGCCGTGCCGCCCTCAAGCTGCGCCAGCAAGGCAGCCGCGCCGGCGCGCTGCTGGTGTTCATTCGCACCAGCCCTTTTAGGCCCCAAGACGCACCCTACGCGCGCTCGCTGGTGCTGCCGCTCAGCCCGCCCAGCGACGACACCGTGCGCTTGGTGGGCACCGCTTTGCAGGCGCTGCAGGCGCTGTACCGGCCCGGTTACCGCTACGCCAAGGCCGGGGTGATGCTGCTCGATCTGCAAGCGGCGCCGCCGCAGGCCACGCTCGACTGGGGTGCGCCAGATGAGGACGGCGGGGATGGCGAGGGCAGTGGGCGCAGCCAGCGCCTGATGCAGGCGCTCGATGCCGTCAACGCCCGCCTTGGTGCCCAAGCGCTGCGGCTGGGTTCCTCGGGTGGGGGTGGCAGCCCGCCGGCGCCGGGCTGCGCCGAGCCCGCCGCGCGCCCCTGGCAGATGCGCCAGCAGCGCCGTTCGCCGCGCTACACCACGCGCTGGGACGAGCTGTGGCAGGTGCGGGCCTGAAGAGGCTGCGAGGCCGAGATGCGGGCACGCCCCATCCCCTCACAGCCTCTGGCTGTCATCAACAGGGTGTAGGCTGACGGCCGTTTGATGCACGCCACGTCGCCACTCCCCATGACCACCAACACCGCTCCCGCCGCCGACCACCACCCATGGGCGGTGTTTCAGGTTTTTTTGCGCCTCGGGCTCACCTCCTTTGGCGGCCCGATCGCGCATCTGGCCTATTTCCGCACCGAATTTGTGCAGCAGCGGCGCTGGCTCGACGAGCACGACTACGCCGGCCTGGTGGCGCTGTGCCAGTTTTTGCCTGGGCCGGCCAGCAGCCAGGTGGGTTTTGCGCTGGGCTGGTCGCGCGCGGGGTATCGCGGCGCCTTGGCGGCGTGGTGCGGCTTTACCTTGCCTTCGGCGCTGCTGCTGGTGGCTTTTGCTTTTCTGCTGCTGCACCACGGGCAGGGGCTGCCCGAGGGCCTGTTGCCGGGCTTGGTGGTGGCGGCGCTGGCGGTGGTGGCGCAAGCCGTCTGGGGCATGGGGCGCAGCCTGTGCCCCGATGCGCCCCGGCGCGCGCTGGCCCTGCTGGCGGCGCTGGCGGTGCTGCTGTGGCCCAGCGCCTGGACGCTGATGGGCGTGATCGTGCTGGGCGCAGCGGCCGGCCGTTGGGTGCTGGCGCCAGACCCCAGCGCGGCGGCGGCAGAAGGCACACAAGGCCTGCAGATCGCGCTCAGCCGCCGCACGGCCTGGGTTTGCCTCGCCTTGTTTGCGCTGATTCTGCTGGCCTTGCCGCTGTGGGCCTGGGCCAGCGGCAGCTTTTGGGTGGCGCTGGCCGAGGTGTTTTACCGCAGCGGTGCGCTGGTGTTTGGCGGCGGCCACGTGGTGATGCCGATGCTGCAAGCCGAGGTGGTGCCCAAGGGCTGGGTCGATCTGCAGACCTTTTTGGCCGGCTACGCGGCGGCGCAGGCGGTGCCCGGGCCGCTGTTTACCTTTGCCGCCTTCCTGGGCGCGGCGGCGGGCGGCTGGCTGGGCGCCGTGCTGGCGCTGCTGGCGGTGTTTGCGCCGGGCATGCTCGTGCTGCTGGCGGCGCTGCCGCACTGGCAGCGCCTGCGCCAGAGCGCACAGGCGCAAAACGCCATCGCCGGCGTCAGCGCTGCCGTGGTCGGGCTGCTGCTGGCGGCGCTGCTGCAGCCGCTGCTGGCCGGGGTGGTGGCCAGCGCCGCACATGCGGCGCTGCTGGCGCTGGCCGCGCTGGCGCTACTGTGGGGCAAATGGCCGGCGTGGCTGGTGGTGCTGGGCAGCGGCGCGCTCGGGGCGCTGGCGGCGGCCGCGTTTTAGCCCGGTGGCTGGCTGCCGGCAAAGCTCGGGCGCTGCATCAGTTTGGCATGCAGCCGGGCCAGGTTGGGGTGGGCTGCGCGCCAGTCGATGTGCGCAAAGCGAAAATCCAAGTAGGACAGCGCGCAACCCGTGGCCACATCGGCCAGCGTAAAGTGCTGGCCGTGGCAAAAGGGCTGCTCGCCCAAGCGCACGCTCATGGCGCGCAGGCCGTGCGCGATCTTGCCCATCTGGCGCTCGATCCAGGCGGGGCTGCGCTGCGCAGCCGTGCGGCCCTCCCAGTGCCCCTCCATGCGCGCGGCAAAGGCGGCGTCGCTCACGCCATCGGCCAGCGCCTCCCATATCTTCACCTCCAGCCGCTCGCGCCCATCTGCCGGAATCAGCTTGCCCACCGGCGAGAGCGTGTCGAGGTATTCGACGATCACGCGCGAGTCGTACACCGCTGTGCCGTCGTCAAGCAGCAGACACGGCACCTTGCCCAGCGGGTTGTGCTGGTGGATGCGGGTGTCGGCGGCCCAGACGTTTTCGTCGGCCCAAGCGCAGTCGAGCTTTTTTTCGGCCAGCACCACGCGCACCTTGCGCACGTAGGGGCTGGTTAGCGATCCGATGAGTTGCATGGGTACTCCTTGAGGGTTCGAGATGGGCACGGGGCACGGGGCTGAAGCGGTGGCGCCAGCGCCCGTGGTTAGAATGATTATCGGCTCGCTGCCGGGTTTTGCACCTTACAGCCGGGCTTTTGCCCTCGCCCCACTGGAGTTTGCCTGCAACATGAAAAGCGTGCCTGAAACACCCTGGCACCGCCTGCCGCCCGAGGAGGTGCTCGGGCTGCTGGGGGCAAATCCACAGCAGGGCCTCGAGGCGCCCGAGGTGCAGGCGCGCCAGCGCAGCCACGGCCCCAACGCGCTGCCGCCACCCAAGGGGCGTGGCCCGCTGCTGCGCTTTTTGCTGCAGTTCCACCAGGTGCTGGTGCACATCCTGCTGGTGGCCACGGTCATCAAGCTCGCCGTGGGCGCTTATACCGACGCGGCGGTGATCTTTGGCGTGATCTTCCTCAACGCCGTGATCGGCTTCGTGCAAGAGGGCAAGGCGCTGGGCGCGCTCGAGGCGCTGGCGCGCGCCCTGACCACCGAGGCCACCGTGCTGCGCGGTGGGCAGCGCCAGCGCATCGACGCGCGCGCGCTGGTGCCCGGCGACATCGTGCTGCTGGCCTCGGGCGACAAGGTGCCGGCCGACCTGCGCCTGCTCGGGGTGCGCGAGCTGCGCGTGGCCGAGGCCGCGCTCACCGGCGAGTCGCTGCCGGTCGAAAAAAACGCCGATCCGCTGGCCGCCGACACGGTGCTGGCCGACCGCCGCAACATGGCCTATTCCTCGACCTTGGTGCACTACGGCACGGCCACCGGCGTGGTGGTGGCCACCGGCAGCGGCACCGAGATCGGCCGCATCTCGCAGCTGCTGGCGCAGACCGACGTGCTGGCCACGCCGCTGACGCAGCGCATCACGCGCTTTAGCCACTGGCTGATGTGGGCCATTCTGTCGCTGGCGGCGCTCACCTTTGCCGTGGGCACCTTCGTGCACGGCAAGCCGCTGATCGATATGTTCCTAGCGGCGGTGGCGCTGGCGGTGGCCATGATCCCCGAGGGGCTGGTGGTGGTGCTGACGATCACGCTGGCCATCGGTGTCAGCCGCATGGCCCGCCGCCACGCGATCATCCGCCACCTGCCGGCGGTCGAGACGCTGGGCAGCACGACCGTGATCTGCTCCGACAAAACCGGCACCCTGACGCGCAACGAGATGACCGTGCAGCGCCTGTGGGCCGGCGGCGCCGGTGCCGAGGTGGGCGGCGTGGGCTACGCGCCGCAGGGCGCACTCAGCCGCGATGGCCAGCCGCTGCCGGTGCTGCCGCCGGCGCTGCACGAGCTGCTGCGCGCCGGCCTGCTGTGCAACGACGCCGTGCTGCGCGAGGATGGCAGTGGCTGGCGCATCGACGGCGACCCGACCGAGGGCGCGCTGATCGTGGCCGCGCGCAAGGCCGGCCTGCTCGAGGCCGCCGAGGCGACGGCGCAGCCCCGGCTCGACGCGCTGCCCTTCGAGTCGCAGCACCAGTACATGGCCACGCTGCACGGCGGCGCGCCGCCGCGGCTCTACCTCAAGGGCGCGGTCGAGGCGGTGCTGGCGCGCTGCAGCCATGCGCTGGCCGCCGACGGCAGCCGCCAGCCGCTAGCCGCCGACGCTGTGCACGCCCAAGTCGAGGCCATGGCCCGGCTGGGCCTGCGCGTGCTGGCTTTTGCGCGCCGCAGCGGCCAAGGCTTGGCGCACATCGGCCACGATGATGTGGCCGGCGGCCTCGAGTTCATCGGCCTGCAAGGCATGATCGACCCACCGCGCGCGGAGGCGGTGCGTGCGGTGCAGGCCTGCCACACCGCCGGCATCCGCGTGAAAATGATCACCGGCGACCACGCGGTGACGGCCGCGGCGATCGCCGCCGAGATCGGGCTGGACCCGCGCGCGACCCGCGAGCGGCCACCGCGCGCGCTCAGCGGCCGCGAGCTCGAGGCGCTGGATGCCGCCGCGTTCGAGGCCGCCGCCGCCGACACGGCCGTGTTTGCACGCGTCACCCCGGAGCAGAAGCTGCGCCTGGTGCAGGCGCTGCAGGCGCGCGGCGAGGTTGTGGCCATGACCGGCGACGGTGTCAACGACGCGCCGGCGCTCAAGCGCGCCGACATCGGCGTGGCGATGGGAATCACCGGCACCGAGGTCTCGAAAGAGGCCGCCGCCATGGTGCTGACCGACGACAACTTCGCCAGCATCGAGGCCGCGGTCGAGGAGGGTCGCGGCGTGTTCGACAACATCGTCAAGTTCATCAGCTGGATTTTGCCGACCAACGCCGGGCAGGGGCTGGTGATCATCGCCGCCATTTTGGCCGCGCAGCCCCTGCCCATCCTGCCGGTGCAGGCGCTGTGGATCAACATGACCACCGCCGTGCTGCTGGGCCTGACGCTGTGCTTCGAGCCGCGCGAGGCCGGCATCATGCGGCGCCCGCCGCGGCGGCCCGAGGCGCCGATCCTCAACCTCGAGCTGGTGCTGCGCATCGTGCTGGTCGGCGTGATGCTGATGGTCGGCGCGACCGTGCTGTTCCACGATGCGCTCGCGCGCGGGCTGTCCGAGGCCGAGGCGCGCACGATCGCGCTGGCGGTGTTCGCGGTTGGTCAGTCGTTCTACCTGCTCAACATGCGTTCGCTGCGGCAGTCGATGTGGCGGCTCGGGCTGATGAGCAACCCTTGGATTTGGGTCGGCATCGCGGCGATGATGGGCTCGCAGCTGCTGCTCACCTACGTGCCGCTGATGAACACGTTGTTTCACACCGCGCCGATCGCGGCCGCGGAATGGCTGCCGGTGCTGGCCGTGGGCTTGACGATCTATGCCGTGATCGGTGCCGAAAAACTGCTGCGCAAGACGCTGGAAGCGCGCGCCGCCAAGGCTTCAGGCGGGAAAGCTTAAAAGGCCCCAAGCCGCGCTTTTACAATCGCCAGCACCATGCACGCCACACCCCCCCTCGAATTTTCGCCCCTCACCGCCCTGTCGCCGCTCGACGGGCGCTACCAGCCCAAGCTCGACGCGCTGCGCCCGATTTTGAGCGAATACGGCTTCATGCGCTGCCGCGTGCAGGTCGAGTTGGTCTGGCTCGAGCAACTGTGCGACGCGGGCCTGGCCGGCACGGCGCCGCTCAGCCCCGAGGCGCGCGCGCACCTGCGCGCCATCGTCGCGCGCTTTGGCCCGGCCGACGCCGCCGCCATCAAGGCGATCGAAAAAACCACCAACCACGACGTGAAGGCGGTCGAATACTGGATCCGCGGCAACCCCGAGCTCGGCGTGGCCGGCGCCTTTGCCGGCTGGCCGCAGCTGCAGGCGCTGGGCGAGTTCGTGCACTTTGCCTGCACCAGCGAAGACATCAACAACACCAGCCACGCCCTGCAGTTGCAAGCGGCGCGCGAGCAGGTGCTGCTGCCGGGGCTCGATGCCATCGTGGCGCAGCTGCGCGACCTGGCGCAGCGCTGGGCCGCGGTGCCCATGCTCAGCCGCACCCATGGCCAGAGCGCCAGTCCCACGACGGTGGGCAAAGAGCTGGCCAACGTGCTGCAGCGCCTGCAAAGCGCGCGCCAGCGCATCGCCGCCGTGCCCCTGCTGGCCAAGCTCAACGGCGCCGTGGGCAACTACAACGCCCACCTCGCCGCCTGGCCCGATTTCGACTGGGAAGCCTTTGCCCGCCGCGTGGTCGAAACCCCCGCCGCCAGCGCCAGCAGCGCGCCAAATGCCGCCATCGGCCTAGGCTTAAGCTTTCAGCCCTACAGCACCCAGATCGAGCCGCACGACTACATGGCCGAGCTGTTCGACGCCGTGGCGCGCAGCAACACCATCCTCATCGACCTCGCGCGCGACCTCTGGGGCTACATCAGCCTAGGCTACTTTAAGCAAAGGCTCAAGGCGGGCGAGATCGGCTCCTCCACCATGCCGCACAAGGTCAACCCGATCGACTTTGAAAACGCCGAGGGCAACCTCGGGCTGGCCAACGCGCTGCTGCGCCACTTGAGTGAAAAGCTGCCCATCAGCCGCTGGCAGCGCGATTTGAGCGACTCCACCGTGCTGCGCAACATGGGCGTGGCGCTGGGTCATGCGGTGCTGGCGCAGCAGTCGCTGCGCGTTGGGCTGGCCAAGCTCGAGCTCAACCCCGCTGCCCTAGCCGCCGACCTAGACGAAGCCTGGGAGGTGCTGGCCGAGCCCATCCAGACCGTGATGCGCCGCCACGGCATGGCTGGCGCCTACGAAAAACTCAAGAGCGCCACCCGCGGCCAAGCGGTCACGCGCGCCGCCTTGCACGAGCTGATCGAATCGCTCGAGCTGCCGCCCGACGACAAAGCGCGCCTGCTAGCCCTCACCCCGGCCGGCTACACCGGCATGGCCGAGGCGCTGGCGCGGCGGGTGTGATTGGGTTTTGGGTTTGTGGAGCGCAGGCCCAATTTGCAAGCTCTATGCAGCAGGGTGCAAAGAGGTGGGGCCATGGCTGGGTCGGGCAATATGTGGCGCGGCTGGCGGGGATCGAACCCACGACCCTCGGCTTCGGAGGCCGATACTCTATCCACTGAGCTACAGCCGCGCAGAGCCTTCCATTCTAGCAGCCTAGCGCACCCCCAAAGCCACACGCCCAAAGCCCCACCTAGATCCAAGGCAAGCTGGGTGGTCAAAACGCAGCCCCGCGCGCATAAAAGGCCCGATGGGCTGTGCTAGAATTACGGCTGTGGCCCGGTAGCTCAGTTGGTAGAGCAGCGGACTGAAAATCCGCGTGTCGGCAGTTCGATTCTGCCCCAGGCCACCACCATCCCAAGCCCAACCGTTATCAGTTGGGCTTTTTTGTTGCCGGATTTCGCGACGCCACGCGGGCTTAGGCGCCGATCTGCGCGTGCCACGCCGTGGCCGGCCGGCGCCCTGAAGTCGCCCGGTTCGACTCTCTATTGCTCTCGGTTCTGGCGAAACTTGCGCCAACTGCTACACCGGAGCACACGCAAAAACCCTGTGGCCGACAACGAGTTGTGCGTGCGTCGAGCAACCGGTGTTGGTCGCCAACATTGGTTCTGATGCGAGCAGACTGGAGTCAAACTTGGCTGCTTCATGACGAGGCAAGTTGCTCAACATGTACCGGAGGTTGCCCGACATGCTTGGTGACGTCTGGAACCTTCAGAACAATAACCGGGCTATGTCGCTGGCTGCATGACCCAGTCGAACTGGTTGGACCTACCGGACTTCCCGTTGAGCGGGAACGGAGCACAGTTTGCAGGTCGCCGAGACAAGATCGGGCTCTGCGCTGCCACCACCTGACCACGTCGTGTCGAAGCGCTCGAACTTCGCGCCACTCTGCCATTGTGAACCGCTCCAGTTCGACCCCTTGTCGAGTACGTCGGCCGTTTCGGACGCGCCGCACTGCGGACAGGTCAGGCGGTAGGTGGTCTTGTCGATGATGCCCACGGCAGATCTCCTTACTCGCCCGACTCGAACTCGGCGTTCTTGAACTTCAGCACGTTGCAGTTCTCCTTCACCGTGCGCTGTAGCCCGTCGTCGAAGCCGGTGGCCGACTCGGCCTGGATCTCGATGGCGATCTTGACCTTCACGCCGGTGCGCATGGTGAAGTGCTGGACAACCTCGTCGACCAGGTCGGCGAACTGCTTCTTCGCCAGGATCGGGTCGATCTCGATGCTGCCGTAGAACTGCTTCTTCAAGGCCTGGCCGGCCGCGCCCGTTCCTGACGGATATCCGCCCTTGCCCGAGTCTTCGATGCGCGGTGTGTCACCACCACCGCCGGTGGTCACGGTCGTGGTGGATGCGCCCGCGCTGGTGTCAGCGGCTTTGGCGCGCGAGGCTTCTTCTGCCACACGCAGCGCCTCCATGTAGGCCGCCGCAGCGAACGGCTCGATCAGCAGCAGCGAGGTGTCCATGATCAGCGACGTGCGCTTGCCGTAGCTGAAGCCTAGGTAGCGCCCGTCTTCCTTGCCCTGTGCGAAGCCGTAAAAGTCGCGGCTCTCGGTGCCAGCGGCCAGCGTCTGCTGAAAAACCGTGTCGTCCTTCAGGCGGGGCAGGTAAAGCTGTTGGCAGCTCTGCTGCCAGACGTTCAAGGCGCTGGTCTCCTTGGCGTCGTCCTTCCAGAACCAGTCGCGCAGCACCTTGGCCAAGTGGATCGGCGCCCACTCGTTGATGAGCAGCTCGTTGTCCTTGAGCACGCGCTCGACTTCCTGCGACCAGTTCTGCGCGCTCGGGTTGACCTGTAAGTGCTCCCACCGCAGTTCGGACAAGCCCTTTCCGGGTCGAGCCTCCTGCATCGGCGCCACGATCCACTTGTAGGTCTCGCGGATCATGCGCCGCACGGTCTCTTCGGCCTGCTCCAGACTGGCGCTTGCCTGCTTGGCCATGAGGTTGTCCAGGACGATGCGGTTGTCCTTGTAGTCGGCAACGATGCTTCGCCAGGCCAGGAACGAGCGCACATGGTCCTTCAGGCGGCTGACGCTGTCGTAGTCGGCCGCCAGGAAGATCAAGCGGTTCTGTTTGAAGCGGGGCTGGTCGCCGCGCTTCTTGAGGATCTCGCCCGCGCGGTCTATGCCCAAGCTCTGGCCGCTCTTGCTGAATGCGGCATCGGGGGGCAGCACCACCAGGCGGAGCGCCCAGTCGTCGGGCACGTCGCCGCTATCGGTGAACACGTGGATGCCACCGAACACCCCGCTGGCAAAGCCGCGCTGCACGCGCTCGCGGACGGTCGGGAACACGTCCTCTTTGTCCTGGAAGCGGCGCTTGCGCTCTTCCATTTCGCGGCGCAAGTTGGGCCGCGTGTCGAGCCAGAAACGGTTGTTGGCGTGGTTCAGGTAATGCAGCCGGTCACCGAGCCGGCGCAGTGCATCTTTGAATAGCCCGATCTGCTGGCCGGGCTGAACGCTGCCGAGCAGCACACGCTCCAGCTCCAAGCCCCGCACCAGCTGGTTCGTGGTGCTGGGCGCGCTCCCGAGGAACACCGAACGCGCGGCACGGCGGCAAGCCTGCACGCTGCCAAAGCGAGTGTCCTTGTTCTCGATCTCAGTGGTCTCGGCGCGCTCGCCGTCCACGTCGCGCTCCAGAACGGGGTCCCAACCTTGCGGCAGGTAGTAGATGACCTCGTTGCGCACATCGGCGTCGTACAGCGGCAGGCTGCCCGGCATGATCAGCGGGTCGTTGTTACCGTCCTTCCACAGCCGGTGGATGACCTTGGCCATCATCTTGAGCACGCCGCGGGTGCGCTGGAAGTTGTCGAGCGTGGACCAGTCTTCGTACAGCCGGTCGAACACCTCGGGGTGTATCGGGTAGGCGTGCACCAGGCGCTCGAAGTAGCGGCTCTCTTGCGTCTCGGCGGGAAAGTCGTCGCGGTGGGTGGTGTAGAAGTCGGCAAAGGCGCGGCACACCGACTCCATCGCCAGCCTGTCGTTGATCGAGGCGAACAGGCGCCGGCGCACGATCTCGAAGGCCTCCTCGGTGGCCACTGGCTTCCACAGCGCCTGCACGCGGCCGAAGTGGTGCGCCAGTGCCTCAAGCGCCTTCACGCCGCGCTGGCTGCCGGCTTCCTTGTCCGACTCGGGCAGCGAGGCCAACAGCACCGCCGTGGGTACGGCCTTCAACGCCTCGGTCAGCGCCTGCACGAACGACAGGTTGGAATCGAAGCTGCCGCCGCTGAGCGCCTTGCCGTCCTCGAACTGGCGCACATAAGCCACCAGCTCGTCGATCAGGATCACGCATGGCGCACACTGGGCTAGCAGCGTCTCTAGCACCGCTTTGCCGGGCGATGTGCCCGACATGTCGGCATCGGCCACCAGCGCGTAGCCGTCCGATCCGCCCAGTTGCCATGCTAGGTCGCCCCACAGCGTGCGCAGCGCCTGCCCATCGCGCTTGATGGGCTGGTTGGGCGAGGACTTGATGCCGTCGAGCACCGCGATGCGGGCGCGCGGCAGCTCGGTGATCTGCGCCGCATCCAGAATGGCCGCCACACCCTGCAAGTCGCTGGCCGGCACCTCGCCTTTGGCCAAGTGATACACCGCCAGCATGGTGTGCGTCTTGCCGCCACCAAAGGCCGTCTGCAACTGGATGACCGGGTCGCCGCCTTGGCCCGACAGGCGCTTGAGCACCGAGTCGAGCAGCAGGCGCATGCCCTCGGTGATGAAGGTGCGCTGGAAAAACAACGCCGGGTCCTGGTACTCGGCGCTGGCCGTGCCCGCGTGCACGCGCGACAGGTCGGCGGCAAACTCGGCCTGCTGGAACGTGCCTTTGAGCACGTCGGCGTGCGGCACAGCTATCTGCCGCCAAGGCTTTATGGTCATGCTGTAGTTCCTCCGACGGTCTGTAGCATGTAGCGGAACTTGTCTTTGATCAACGCCTTGCGCGCTTCGATGAAGTCCTCAAAGCGCTCAAGCTCCCATAGCGCTGGGTCATTCGGAATCAAGTGCATCTCGAGATAGCGACGGTGCGCCTCGTCGGAATCGAATCGACTTCTGGCGAACCACTCCTTTGGCGGTTTCCCGCTCTTTGCAACGAATCCGTTTTCATCAGCCGTGAGCAGCATGCAATTGGCAATCTGGTCGCGCTGCTCCTGTCGAAAGTGAAGAAGGTTGCGCTTACCCGTGTCTTGATTGATGTCCTTGATTGTCTTCAACAGGCTCTGCGGAAAGATATGATCCACTTGGGGGCCGTTGCCGGAAAAGGCAGGCGTGTAGTTGAAGTCCCGATACCAGAGGTTGAAAAACAGATGGATGGCGTTCGAGCCGTAGCCCTGCTTGAAGATCACATCGGGAGTGATCTCAAGGTTGCGGCCATCAGCACGCACTACACCGTAGACCTCCGGCAATACGAAATCACCGTCCTCTTGAATGCTTCGCACCAGCTTGTCGATGAGATTGTCGGGCCCGCCGCTGAACACGCCGGTGATCAGGGCGCGTAGCAGAAACTCAGCAAGGCCGGTGTTGTTCGCGAACTTCTCCGGGAAGTGATACCGGTAGAAGATCAACGGTATGAGTGCCAAGTACGAGGGCATGGCCTTGTCGGACCTGATGTAGGTCTTGCTGACGACGAAGTCCCGAACCGATTTTATTGCGTTTGACAGATCCTCCCACTTCTCGACGATCTCCTCCTTGGTTTTGCCGTCGCGAAACTTGCTGACTTCGTAACGGGCACCGCGACCGAGCGCCGTCAAGCAGGCCTTCAGTACGAAATCGCGGTCGAAGTCGAAGCCGCCTTGGTTCAAATCTTCAAGCAATGCTTCCATCGCGCCATCGGCGTCGTCCCAACTGGAGGTCAGAAGCGAGAACAAGAGGTCCGACTTGCCAAGCTTGGTGCCGCCGGAATTGGCGCGGATAAAAATCTCTACGATGTCATCCAGACGGTAGGCGTCGGGGTTATCGATGCCGTCGAGTTCCTGATAGGTCAAATTGTCGTCGTTGACGAACTCCTGCCGTGCTCGAGAGATATTCAGCTGCAGCAGATCGTCTTCGGACTCTGAAAGGTCATTCGGCGCCGCCTTGCGCACTTCCCTAGCAATCTGAGGATCCGGCTTGTTTGTTTGGAAAACGATGTCCTTAAACCGCACCCAAGGCCAATGCACTTGCGCTTTTGCCTTGAAGGCGAAGCGGTAGCGAATGTCCTCCGGAGCAGCTTTCTGCTGTCCGCTGAGCACGTCAAAGTAGAGTTCTTTGCCTTCGTAGCTGCCCTTCAATCCAATGAACAGGCTTTGTAGGCGTTGCTGCCCATCGAGCACCATCATCTTCGGGCGCGTGTTGTCGGGCACGTAATAGTCGGTTAGCTTGACACCGCTGTGGTAGAGGTCAATGAAGCGCCGGTGCTTGACGGGCTCTTTTGTCTTCCAGACCAACAGGGTGCTGATCGGGTACTCGCGCATGATCGAGTCGGACAACCTGCAAATCTGCTCTTCGCTCCAGACGAACGGACGCTGGATGTTCGGGAGCCAGAAACCACCCCACTCGGACTCATCGTTGTTCAGGTACGAAACCAGCTTGCGGATAGACAGCTTCTTGTTCTGCACGAGACCGCTCCTTCAAATATCGAATTGCGCCTGCGCGCCGACCAGTCCGGCTTCGCCTGCCGCTTGCTCGATGCCGCTCCAGGCGGTGACGAGTTCATTGTAGGCGCGGGCGTCGTCGGCCCAGCCTTTGCGCTCGCACAGCGTGTAGAGCCGGTAGGCCAGCGCGCGCATGGGTTCGGCGCGCGAGGGCATGCGGGCCAGCAGCGCCCCGGCTGCGGATTCGCCGGCATGGTTGAGCGCGCGGATGAGCTGGTGCAGCGCCTCCCACACCGGCAGCCGGGTGTCGGTCTCGGGTGCCCAGCCGGGCGGCAGCTCGGCCCAGCGCAGCAGGCGCGCTTGGCCCTTGCTGGATTCGAGCACGCCGGCGTTGACCAGTGCGGTGACCGCCGTGCCCTTCGATTGGGCGAGGGTGTTGGCGTCGCCAAAGCCGGCCACCGACCAGCCAAACTGCTCGAACCAGTGCAGGCAGAACTGGGTGTCGTGGTCGAAGTCGTCCTCGGCCAAAAAACGGTTGATGAGTTGCAGCGCGGTCTTGACGCCCATCGGCGTGCCGTCGGCCTCGAGCACGGCGGCGTACTGGCTGAAGATCGCCATGCCGGGGCCGATGATGGCCTGGCTCAAGTCCACCGGCGCCACCGGGGAGTTGACGCCGCCGCGGGTCATTTCGTCGAGCGCGCCCGGCAGCGCGGCGTTGAGTTCGCGGATGAATTCGCGCCGGCTGACGCTGGCGGCGTTGGCGACGCGCTGGCGGCAGACGAGAACGATGCTAGACGCAAGGGCATTTGTGCCCGCGCTGATCATTCGACTGCCCATCTCTGTCCGCATGGGCCATGTGCCACAAATAGCAAAACCAGCTCTAATAACTGCTTCCAAGAAGGTCTCCCATCCGGTACTGGTCGTGCCGGTCGTATCTGAAGTCTCGTTTTGTTTGAAAGCGTAGTAGATGGTGATCGGGAAAGCCGGGTGCGCCTGTTCGGCCAAGTTGTGCATCGCCCGGGTCATGCCGTCTAGAAAGAAAGCCTCCGCCTTTTCCTTGCTTCCGTGTCGGTACGGCGTTGCAACCAACTCTTGGGCCTTGGGGACGGCGACCGTCGCATACAGGCCGGGAAAAATTTGCCTGAGACATTTGCGCAGCCAAACATAAAAGAAATCGGACAGATCCGCGTAACCGATGTTGTCGTAATAGGGCGGATCGGTCGAAACCACCCGTTGAGCGGTTATTCCCTGTGTCTGTGCATCATCCAGTAGCGCATGGCCCGGGATTACAAACTCAGCGGAACTCTTTACAAAGCTCTTGTAGATGTTCTGAGTAGATGCATCCAAGGAGCCTGTACTGGACCCAAGAATATTTGCCTCGGCAAAGTCCCAGATCATAGGTATCGCATGGCGTCCAAAGAGCTGCTGCGGCACTTGTGCCTTAGACTCCCAGCGTGATAATGAATTTCCCCAGTCCGCTGTCCGGCTGAGCGCGAATGCCAAGTAGACACCAACTGCTTCTGCGTATGCGGTCGGACCATTCCCGCCGGCGTCGAGGCCGAGCCCGTCGTCTGGCAGTCCAGCGGCCAAGGCATCCTGCCGGCAGCGTTCGATGGCTTCCGGCACCAGATCGGAAAAGGTGGTCAGCGCCACGAGTTGGCGCGGGGTGAACAGGTCGCCGTAGGTGTCGAGTCCGTAATTGCTCACGTTGACGCGGCATTTTCCATGCAGCTTGACCTCGGGTCGCCAGGCGGGCGCTGCTTTGCGAGCGATTGCCTCGTGCTCCTCGGTTGGCGCCAAGTAGATGCGGCCGCGCGCGCCTTCGGCAACGATCGCCATCAGCCGCGCGCCCATCCGCCCTGCCGCACCCTCGCTGCGGATGTATTGGTAGTCGATCGGTGAACGCGACAGCAGGCAGTAAAAGCCCCCCCGCTTGCCCGCAGCCGTCCCTTCGGCTGCCTCTGCCGGCGCCTCCCCCACCTTCACCGCAAAGCGGTAACCCTCCCCCTCCAGCACCGGCACCACATACGCGCCTTTGCCGGCCTTGCTCGAGAGCACAAAAGTCGAGGCCAGCGGCACCTCGGCGTGGCTGAAGGCGGGGTTGGGGCTGCGCACGGTGCGCGCCCACAGCCAAGCGATCACGGTTAGGGCCTGCCCTTGCAGGGGCGCCAAGTCCGGGCGCTCGGCCACCATCGCGGCGCTGACGGTGATCTTGGGGTACAGTTGGCCGATGCGCTGCTCGGCCTGGGCGCGCATCCAAGCGCCGTAGCGGCGCACGTCTTCGGCCAGCCGCGCGCGCCGCGCCAGTCTTGCGCATGGTCGGCTTGGCGGTCGTGCGCCAGCCGCGGCCCCACCGGCGCGCAGCCGGCAAAGCGCGGCGGAATTTCGATCATCGCCTTGTTGATGGTCACCGCCACCGGGTTCAGGTCGCTGGCATGGCTCTCCAGCCCCAGGCGCTGCGCCTCGAGCGGAATGGCGCCACCGCCGGCAAAGGGGTCATGAAAGCCGGGCAGTTGGTCGGGGTTGAACAGCGCGGCCGCTTGCGGGTGGTTTTTGTTGAGTTCGCAGGTTTCACGCCACGAGCGCCGGATTTCGGCGCGGGCGCGCTCCAGCACCTCCTCGTTGTTGGTGTTTTCCCACAGCACCAGGTCTTCGATGATCTTGAACAGGCGCTCGCGCTCCAGCGCGGCTTTCTCTTTGTTGACGCCGTACTTGAAGCCGCCGCCCTGCTGGTAGCCGGGGTCGTTGACCATCTGCGCAAACAGCACCGCCCGCGCCGCCGCCAGCGGGCGCCGCGCCCACCACAAGTGAATGCTCTGTGGCTTTCCAACCTTTACAAGCTTCTCGTAGGTGGCGGCAGCGTTGATGGCATCGAGCGGCAGGGCGACTTCGATGAGTTTTTTGGGGGCTTTGATATTTGTCATTCAGTCGTCCTTTTCCCAGCCGACCTTGCCATCGCAATTGCTGCAGCCTGTCGAGTAGCTGTGTTCCATGTTGCCCGTATTGAGCTCGTTGCACCAACCGCAGGTCTCGACGTGATCCGAGATCTCGAAGCAACTCGTGCAGAAGTAGTGATCTCCCCGCTCGACGACCGTGTGGTAGCCCTCGCAGGCTTCGCAGTTCGCCGGCAAACCCGTCTCGGAGTAGTCCTTCGTACCGACCACGTCCTTGGTCAGTGCATCGACTAGGTGCTCGGGTTTGATAGCGCCGTCGCAATGTTCACACGTCGCGTAGCCCTCGTTGGCAATCACGACCGGCTTTCCGCAGTGCGGGCACTCGATCTCGACTTGGGTCTCGGTGTGATCGCACACCATACAGCGCAGAGACGCGATCTGTTCGTCAAGGTCGTCGGGGATTGCTGCCTTGAAGCCGCAGGCACTGCACGCTCTCGGCGCGTTGCCGGCCTTGCATGCTGTGTCCAGTTCGGTCTTGAGGGCTCTGAACTTGGCGCGCAGGTACTTCCGGTGCGCCTTCATCGCGCGGTCCGCGTGCGCTATCTCTTTATCGAACTCGCGAAAGTAGTTGCCCCACCGGCTCAACAGGCGGTGGAGGTGGAACCACGAGCGGCAATGCTCGGCGACAATCTGTGCCTTTGCCTTGGAAACGCTGTCCATCTCAGGGTGGAAGAAGTGAACCATCTTGTTGCGATGTTTCGCCAGCGTGCGGAAGCTGTTGTAGGCGTCGTCGCCGATGTCCTCGCCAGCGACATCACGAATCCGTGCACTGCAATCCTCCAGCGTAACCGAGATGAAGTCCCCGGCCATGAACTTGGCGAGGTTGGCCTGATCGGGTTTGGAGACGATCAACGACCAGTGTTCCTTCATCAGTCGCGCTTTGAGCAGCATCTCGACCGCCGCGCAGAAGTGGATGACGGAATACTTGGGCATCTTGTCGAACTCCGCGATGCCGCGCTCCAAGAAGTCGAAGGCGTTGCGAGTCAGCGAGTCAAAGGTGTCGTGGTGCATCATGATGTGCTCCTATCGCCAATGCGCCGGGCGCTGAAGCACGAAGCCGTCTTCGCGCTGCACTTGAACCGGAAGCAGGCTGCGACGGTAAGCGGTTTCGTTGATGATGAAACTGCCGCTGGCGGCCTGCGTGAGTTGGTGCGAGCGGCGGTTGGGCGGCAAGGCGACGATGATGTTCTTGCCGGGAAATCGGGCACGAACGACGCTGACCGGCGTGGTGAGGTCGCTGTCGGCAGAGATCAGCAACGCGGTGTCGAAGCGGTCGTCATAGGCATCGGTCAGCAGTTGAATGGCAATGTTGACGTCGGTCATCTTTTCCTCGTAGTCCATCCATTGCGCGCCGCACTGGTGGCACTGCTTGGGCTTTTCGAGATAGTGGCCGAAGTGCGACCGAAGCTTGGACCGGGTTTCCAGGGCCTCGAGGTAGGAGGTCTGGCGCTGCATATCGGCGCCGTTGCGCCCGTTGGCTCGGATGCGCGAGGTGAAGTAGTGAACGCCCTCTAGTGTCTGGCCAGGCCTGAGCAGTAGAGTCGCCAAGGCGCACAAGTCCAACCAGTAATACTTCTTCCAGCCCTTGCTGCGCAGGCCGAAATAGAGGTTGAATCCATCCACGTAGGCAACGACCCGGCTCATTGGCGTTGCCCCCAGATGGCCAAATTTACCTTTACAGAGGTGATGGCTGCATGTACAATTTGCGCTGTCAACCCCACCGGAGATCGCATCTCCGGCCCAACGCCTCCTTCGCGGAGGCGTTTTCCTTTGTGCCCCGCCAAGGCGAGCAGTCTTGGCCCGACGCCTCCTTCGTGGAGGCGTTTCTCTAGGCGCGTCTGCAAGGCCATCATGGCAATGCGCCCGCCGCGACGGCCTTGGCCAGCAATTGGTCAAGGTCGAGGTTGATGCTGCTTACCGCCCAGTCGGGCTCTTGGGTGAAGGGCTGGCGCACGTAAAACGGCCCTTCGTGCTGCTCACCGTCCACCAACACGATAGCCAGGATGAACTTGTCGGTCTGGTTGAGGCCGTAGAGAATCTCGTTGCGCGTGACGGTGATCGTGGTCTGGCCCTTGGCGCGGCCCTTGACCTCGATGTGGCGCGAGGGCGGCCGCTTGCCGTGGGAGCCGGGATGGACCTTGGGCAGGCTGGTCACGTCCCAGCCGCACTTCTGGGCCGACACGTCGATGACCTCGTGGCCCAGCGCGCGCTCGGCGTTCATCACGGCGCGCAGGGCGATCTGCTCGACGCGGGCGCGCGCGGCGGCGTCGGCCGTCCAGCCCGGCTGGCCCTTGCGCTGCAGCAGCAGGCCGGCGGGGATGACCAGCGCGCCACCCAGAATCACCGGCGTGGCCGAGACGACGTGGCGCATGGCCAGCAGCTCTTGCTCGCGCGTCTGGCGGCGGGCGGTGAGGTCGTCGATGGTGCGGCGGACGTTCTCCAGCGTCAGGCGCACGTCCTTGCCGGCGGCGATGTCGTCCTGCAGCTTGATGTAGCGGTCGGACCAGAAGCTGATTTCCCTGACCAAGCGTTCGTGGACCGCGGCCAGCGTCTTGTCCACGGTCTTCTCGCGGCGGGCACGGACCTCGCCGAAGTGCTCGGGCACGAGGTGCGTGGAGGCGTGGACCAGCGCGACCTGCTCCAAGTCCTTGGCGATCCAGGGAGCGGCCAGCACATCCTCGATCAGCGCCATGTCGGCCGGTGCCATTGGCTCCAAGTCGAGGTGGGGGGCCCAGCCGGCGTTGATGGCGTTGCCCTTGGCGTCGATCTCGACGAACTGCATGCGGCGTGATACCACGTGCGTCGAGCCGGCGCCTTCCTTGACCGAGTGGTCGATGATGAACATCACCTTCGGGGTCAGGCCCATGTCGGCGGGGTCCACCAGCACGGCGCCTTGCTTGAGTTTGTTGCGGTGGGCTTCGAGCACCAGGTCGGTCACCGACTGCATCAGCGGGTGGGCGGGGTGCAGCAGGCTGGCAAAGATCGACGCTCCGGGCGCGCCCACGCGGTCAAGCACGCGGACGTATTGCTTCTCGAAGCAGACGCGCTCGTAGCGGCGCAGCACGGGGTCGGCATTGCGGCGGTCGCGCCCGGTGATCTGGCGGTCGCGCTCGCGGATGATGGCCGGGACGTTGGTGATCTCGTAGCGGCCCGGTTCACGCGGGCGCAGATCGCCTCCCAGCTGCTGGAAGGCCTGGGTGAAAAACGATCGAATGAAGAAGGGCTGCAGCTTGCGGGCCTCGGCCTTCTCCATTTCCTCCTTGACGGCGTAGAGGCGCTTCTCGTCCATCACCTCTTCGCACAGGGCGTTGCGCTTGATGATGTCTTCGAGGTGGCGGGTGTCCAGCGCGCCTTCGACACGGCGCAAGAGCCGGGCTCGGACCTCGGGGTCGGCGCCGTAGCGGATGGCTTCGATCAGCAAGTCCTTGAGGCTGCGGTCTTCGAACACCTCGCCCAAGACGTCGAAGACACGGCCGCCCAACGCCTCACGCTGGATCTCCAGCTTCTCGAACAGCCGCTGAAACACGTCGCCCTCGCGCGTTTCGGCGGCCACCATGTTCCACAGGTGGCAGATCTCTGTCTGGCCGATACGGTGGATGCGGCCAAAGCGCTGCTCTAGGCGGTTGGGGTTCCAGGGCAGGTCGTAGTTGACCATCAGGTTGGCGTTCTGCAGATTCACGCCTTCGCCGGCCGCGTCAGTGGCGACAAGCACGCGCGCGGTCGGGTCGTTGCGGAACAGCTCCTGCACCTTGCGGCGTTCTTCGCGCCTCACACCACCGTGGATCATCACCACGGCTTCCTCACTGCCGATCAGGCCACGGATCTTGGTGACTAAGTAGTTCAGCGTGTCACGGTGCTCGGTGAAGATGATCAGCTTGCGCTGGCGACCCACGGAGTCGCGCATCTCGGGCGTGTCTTGCAGCAGGCGCGACAGCTCGTCCCACTTGCGGTCTAGTCCGGAATGCACGACCTTGCGTGCCTCCTCTTCCAAGTCTTCGAGGATGATGATTTCGGCCTCGAGCTCCTGGATGGTCTGGGCGGCCGTGGCCTGGTCGACGACCGCTTCTTCGAAGTTCTCGTAGTCGTCCGGCGACAGGGCATCGGCCGACTCCCAAATGTCATCGGGCACACCGTTGGTGCCCGTGCCGACGAGCGTCTCGGCCAGCGACCTGCCGCGCTGGCCCAGCTTCTCTTCCTCGACCCGGCGCTTGAGCTTGTTGCGGCGACGCTTGAGCGACTGGTAGATGGCTTCGGGGCTGGAGGCCAGCCGGCGCTGCAGCGAGGTCAGGGCGAAACCGACCGTGCCTTTGCGGCCACCGTCGGCCAGTTGGTCGGCGCGGGCGAACTCGGTCTTTACGTAGTCGGTGACGGCGGTGTAGAGCGCGGCCTCTTGGTCGGACAGTTGGTAGTTGCAGGTGTAGGCCCGGCGCTCCGGGAACAGCGGCGTGCCGTCGAACTTGAGCAGGTCCTCTTTGACCATGCGGCGCATGAGATCGGAGACGTCCACCTTATGCGCGCCCGACCTTTCACCGCCCCGGAACTTGCCGTAGAAGCGGTCGGCGTCCAGCAGCGACATGAAGAGCTGGAAGTCTTCCTCCTTGCCGTTGTGTGGCGTGGCCGTCATCAGCAGGAAGTGCCGCGTGATCGAGCCCAGCAACTCGCCCAGCTGGAAGCGCTTGGTCTTGGTGATCTTGTTGCCGAAGTAGCTGGCCGACAGCTTGTGCGCTTCGTCGACGACCACCAGATCCCAGTGAGATAGGCGCAGCTTTTCCTGCAGGTCTTCTGCTCTGGAAAGTTGGTCGACGCGGGCGACCATCAGGTCGATGTCGTCGAAGGGGTTGCCGCTGCGGGACTGCTCGACCTGCTCGCGCGAGAACAGCGAGAACGTCAGGCCGAACTTCTCGAACATTTCGTCCTGCCACTGCTCGACCAGGCTGCCGGGGGCGACGATCAGCACGCGCTTGGCATCGGCGCGCATCAGCAGTTCGCGGATGAACAGGCCGGCCATGATGGTCTTGCCGGCGCCGGGGTCGTCAGCCAGCACGTAGCGCAGCGGCTGGCGCGGCAGCATCGACTCGTAGACGGCCGTGATCTGGTGCGGCAGCGGCTCCACGTTCGACGTGTGCACCGCCATCATCGGATCGAAGAGGTGGGCCAAATGGATGCGGTAGGCCTCGGCCGCGAGCTTGAAATCCTCGCCCGGCGCATCGAAGGCCCAGGGGCGCCCTGACTCAGCCAGCGACAGCTTGGCCTCGTCGGTGCGGAACAGCATCCGCTCCAGCAGCTTGCCGTCGGCGGTCTTGTAGTAGACGGTCAGGGCGTTGTCACCGACCAGCTCGGTGGTGACGATGCGCACCACCTGCCCGGGCTCTAGGCCCGAGATGGCTGCGTTCTTCTGGATCTGTTCAAGCTTCAGCACGCTCAGCTCCCCTTGCCTGTCTCGCCATAGCCCGGGGCGAGCACCAGGTTGGTGACACCGTACAGCGCCTGGCGATTGCGCAGCCAGAGATGGAACTCACCGCTCTTGAGGCTGTGGTCTTCGGTGCAGTCGACGTTCCAGCGGCGCAGCAGGTAGCCAGCCATCGCGGCACGGGCCCGGACCTTGAGCACGCCGTTCTCCATGCCGTACTCAGCTTCGATGGTGTCGGGGTGCTGGACGTTGGCCGGGTGCGGCACCAGCTCGAGCTCAGTGACCCGGTTCCACTGGATGTCCTGTGCAGGCAGCTCGTGCTCGTTGACCGGGCCGGGCAGCATCTTGGCGTCGGCCAAGCGCGCTAGGACGAAGTCCCGGAA
Organism: Serpentinimonas maccroryi; assembly: GCF_000828915.1. Taxonomy (NCBI): domain Bacteria; kingdom Pseudomonadati; phylum Pseudomonadota; class Betaproteobacteria; order Burkholderiales; family Comamonadaceae; genus Serpentinimonas; species Serpentinimonas maccroryi. The sequence goes on along the minus strand of NZ_AP014569.1, from coordinate 2,151,787 downwards.
CTCGCCGCTGCGGCGGTCGAAAGCGCGCACGTGCCAGCGTTGGCCGTTGTTGGCGAGCGCGAAGGGCGCGATTTCCCGGGTGGTCAGCCCGCTCGACAGCGCGCGGTAGGAGACCTCGACAGCGGCGTTGCGATGGATCGCCCGCGTCAGGACGGAAAGCATCTCTAGGTCGAGCTGGGCCGGCAGGGCGGTGCCTTCTTGCGGGACGACGCCCTTCCAGCGGATCGGCTCGCCGTCGCCGTATCCCTCCGACAACCAAGTCAGGACGCGCTCGGCGGGGAAGTCGAACAGCGGCCGGAACCACGAGGCCCGGACGTAGACCTTGCCCTTGGTGTCGTACTCGAGGTTGCGCGGCGCCAGCTCCTTGTACTGAGCGATGTCGCGTGTGGCGGCTGCCGCCTGGATGTCGAAGCGGGCGACCAGATCCTGGCGGCGGATCTCACCTACGAACCGCAGGCGCAGATCAACGAACGCAAGCCGATCGCGTTGCGCCTGAGTCATCTCCGGGAGTCGGTCGCTGGACATGTTTGTGTGCTGGTTTCAGTAGCTTTTGCGTAATCATATACATATCAAAAACGAATGTCAAGCAGTAGCAAAACACGCCGATGTGCAGCGCAAAATAATTAGTATATGGAAGATGCAGGCCGCGACTCCATGCCAACGACTGCCTGACGAGCGCAGCGGGAGGGTCGAGTTTTGTCGTCGCCGGTGCTCACCGGACAGATCCCGCCGGGGGGCGGCGAGCGTGTCGAGGTGCAGCGAGGAGCACTGAGCGCCCCCCCTTTTGCCCTCAATCACTACGATCTATCCGCTGACTTCCGCAGGGCCGTGGATCAGCGTTTTCTTTATGGTGTGGACTCCACCACCACCATCCCAAGCCCAGCCGCTATCAGTTGGGCTTTTTTGTTGCCGGATTTCGCGACGCCACGCGGGTCAGAGCAACCGGTGTTGGTCACCCGCATGGGTTCTGATGCGAGCAGGTCAGAGTCAAACTGACTTGCCCTCATTGACGGCAGCGGTGTGGCGACACCTAGGAAAGTTCGTGCAGCCGAGGAAGGGGCGTCCTGCGTTGGGGCCTGATTTGGCTGTGCGCTGAATCAGTGCCCCGCCGCATTTCGGACAGGTGGTGGTGCTGCTGTGGCGCTGTTGCAACGACGCGATGTGGGCGTTTCGGGTAGCCCAAGTCTTGGGCAACATCCCGGTACGAAGCGCCTCGATCAACTGGGCCACTTCCTCATCCGAGAACAGCACGGTCTGCTTGCTCTGGATGTAGGTCGCGTAGCCCTCGGTCATCACATTGGGTGGCATCTGGGTTTTGAGCTGCGCCTCGCCCCAGAACATCACGACCGAATGCAGCTTGTCGTGGTCGACTCCCAGAAACTCGGCCAAGGCTTTGGTGTGCCGATAGTTCTGGTGCAGCGGGTTTTGAAACTGGTGCTTTTTGCCGTAGAGGCTCTGGGTCCACTGCTTGCCATGCTCGTCGCCGAAGATCCAGCCGTTCATGTTTTTGGCCTCGACGACAAAAAGACCGAAGCGCGAGACGATGACGTGGTCGATTTGCGTGCTGCCGTTGGCCGTCGGAATCGTCACGTTGTTGATCGGGTGATAGATTTTGTCGTCCAAGAACAGCCGGTGCGCCAGCGCCCCCTGCGCTTCACCCAGCCAGCCTTTGAACACCGACAGCAATGACATCTGCACTCCTTTGGGGTCTTGTGACGGCATCGATGATGCCAAACAATCCGGTTCAGGCCACCTTTACTCGTCGATGGCGCCAGCGGGGTTGGGCTTGGTGGCGATGCCAGTCTGCAAGCCAGCAAAAGCGCGCGCCACGGCTTGCACGATGGACGGCCAGATGCCGGGCTCGGCCAGCAAGGGCAGCTCCTTGGCCAGCACATTCGACAACTGGCCTTGATTGGCCTCGATCGAGCGAATGACGCGATCGATCTGCGCGTCAGGCATCTCGACGATGTCCTTGATCGCCGCCCGGGCCCGGGTGTGGCTGCGCAGGTAGCGCGACTGATTGCGCATGTCCACCCGGATGGTGCGCGCCAGCACATCGGCCAGATAGACCACGTGGGGCGTCAAATCCAGGTAGCGCCAGACCGGCCGCGCCACCGCCTCACCCGTGAACACGAAATTCGATCGAATGCCGTCGGGGTAAAGCGTCTGTTGCGGGCCAAACGCGTATGCCCCAGACAGAGCGCCCATCAGCGGGCTCGAGACCGTATCGAGGATGCGGTCGTATGCGCGCCGCTCTGCAGCGTCGCTGGTGATCAGGGACGAGAGCGGCAGGATCATCGGCTCTTTGACGACCCCGTCGCGGCGCAAGGCGTCGTTTACCAAAAACCGATGCACGCGCCCGTTGCCATCGGCCAGCGGGTGGATATAGACAAAACCAAAAGCCAGCACGGCACTGCGCAGCAGCGCCGACTGGCCCTGGGTGCGCTGCCAAAAGGCGCTGAGCCCGTCGAGCATGGCCCGTAGCTCGTCTGCCGGTGGGGCCACGTAGTGCACCAGCTCTTGGTAACGGTGCACCTCACCCACAAACACCGGCGACTGGCGGATGCCGCAGCGCTGCAGCGTGGTGCGCTGGCCCAGAATCTCGGACTGCAGCTGCGCCAACGCGGCCTCATCGAGTGGCAAGGCTCCCTGTCCGGTGCGCCGCGCCAGCACAGCGGCAAAGCGCTGGATGCGATCGGCTTGATCGGCCTCGCCCTCGATGGCAAAGCTCGATTTGCTTTCGCGCAGCGTCATCCAGACCGCCGAGCGCACGAGCAGATCTTCCCCAAACTCGAGTTCGAGCTCGTGCAGCAGGTGCGCAATATCGATCGCCAGCGCAGCCGCAAAAGCCCCGGTCTTGCGCACGATGGGGCAAAAGGCGGGCGTTCCGGGCAGGTTGTCGCGCACGCGCCAGCGGCGGTTGGGTACCGAGCACTCGGGGGTTGCGGCCACCAGTTTGCGCGCATCGAGCACGTCCACATAGGGGCCGGCGATGGGCAGGCGCACATCCAGTTGACGCCCGGTGAGCCATTCGTACAAAAAACCCGCCTTCCTGGCGTAAAGGCCGCTGGGTTCGGCCTCAATCCAGCGCACCAGTTCGCCTGCATCGATCTGCGCGCACAAGCGCCAGAGCAGTTCCAGGTGCAAGACCTCGTGCTTGAGGTGGAAGGTCAGATGCCCACGCAAATCCGCGCTGGGCCGCATGGCTTCGACAAAGGTCTCGGTCTGGGTGCCATCGGCCAACTGCACCGTGGTGCGGCGGCCACCGATGCGGCTGTGCACCGCCAAGGGCATGACGATCTCGATGCCATATCGAGCCACCAACCAAGCGCCCCCGAGCAGGTTTTGCGTTTCCATGGCCGATTATGCGCAAAAAGGTGCTTGGGCGCTCAAAAACATGTTTACAAGCAGGAAGTCGCTCAAAAATATTACAGTGGCCGCTGGGGGGAGCCGGCACATGTCAATCATGGTGTAAACTGTCAACCAAGTCGTCAACCAAGCAATGATCGGAGTCTAGCAGTGAGCCAGAGGATGTCGAACGCGCCGGTGTACTACGCGCTCGCGCAGGCGCGCTTCAACCCTGTTGCCGCGATGTCCAAGTACGTGGATCAGATCCAGGATCGTCTGCGGCGCGAGGGCTATCCGTTGTTCGAGTCGCAACAGGTCACGCACTTGGTTGTGCCGGGGCCCGGCCTAGCGCTGCAAGCAGAGCCGCAGGTTGCGCAGGCGCCTCAGTGGCTCCTCACCCGCGGTGATCGAACGGCTGGGTTCATTCTCGCACCGTCGGCCATCACCTACCACACCACCCACTACGATACGCACAATGTGTTCATCCCGGAGTTGCTGCGCGGCTTGGCGGCCGTGCATGAGGTGGCAACCCTCGATCACGTCAGTCGGTTGGGCCTTCGCTACCTAGATGCCGTGTGGCCTCGCGCCGGTGAGAGCGTGGAGCAGTATCTCGTCAGCGGATTGCATGGGTTCGAGTTCAATGCCGAGCTGCGCTACGGACTGACGGAAGCCGTCTTTGGCACGGACTCTGGCCCACTGGTGCAGACCGGGACGCTCGTGACCCGGGTGCACAGGATGACTGCTCCCTTGGGGTTCCCGCCGGACATGCAGCCCAACGGCTTGATGATCGATCCGAAATTCGATCTGAAAGAGCCTTGGGCGCACGCGGTCATCGATACAGACCATTTTGTCGAAGGCCGCATGCCGATCGATCTGGACAAGCTGGGTGAGCAGTTGCTCTCGCTGCATGCGACCATCAAGTCTGCCTTCGGAGCGACGACGACGGATCATGCACGCGCCGCGTGGGCCTGAACCAGACTAAACAGACGCCATGTACACCTCGACCCCGTCTTCCAATCGAACGGTGCCGCTCGCCTCGCCTATCGGGGCCGCTGCCACCGCCTTTGCGCTGATCGGCTTTGCAGCGGGTGGCAGTGGCAGCGTTTTCGACATCTCTCACGCTAGGGAATGGCGCAGGATGTTGGAGGCGCGCGTTCCCATCCACATCGATGTGGGGATGACTGACGACAGCCAAGAGCAACGCCCTGACCTGCGGTCTGCCTCTGAGCACCTCGGCAACATCCGCCAGGTGTTGAACTCGGCCATCGCCGATCTGGCCACGGTGTTCGGCGTCTCCAGGCAAGCGGTCTACAAGTGGATCGGCGGCGAGGCAACACCCGAGCCTGACAAGTTGGAGCGGATTCACGCCCTCAGTCATGCCGCCGACGCTTTCCGAGACGCCCGAGTCGCCCGTGCGCCTTCCATGCTGAAGATGAAGGCCTTTGAGGGCCGGTCCCTGATGGATCTCGCTGCTGCCGGGCAGCTCTTACCATCGCACATCCAGTCGCTGATCGCCGAAGCCCAGGCTATGGATGCGGCCTACGACCGATCAGGCTTGGCGAAGTCGAAAGCGCAGCCCTCGGATGATTGGCGTACCGAGATGTCCATTCCCGGGTCCCTCGAGCGATAGGATTGGGGGGCGATGGATGCTGCCGCGCGATACCGACTGGCGACAGGGCGATCTTCTAAGCTGCGAGGCCGCTGCTGCATTGGAACTGGTCAGTGCGAACGACCAAGGGCGCCGCGTCATCGTCATCACCCATGATTGCGACTTGGTGCATGACAGCGAGCGCTGCGTTGAGGTCATCATCGCCGAGTTGGTCGTCAAGGACCCCAAGCCTGACCCACAGCTCTCCTACGCCAAGAACCCGCGACGACTCCACCTCGCCTACGAGGCCACCGATGCTGCGCCGCTGATCCTTGAGCTCCGGCATGCTGATCGCCGCAGCGTGCCGAAAGGTGACTTTGCCGGGAGCGCAGCCAAAGACCACAGCCACGCGCTGCCGGTTGACGCAAAGCGTGCGCTGAAGCAATGGCTTGCCGCGCGATACGGCCGACCGGCCTTCCCCAATGCTTTCGAGAAGCGGCTGCGCAAGCGCTCTGGCAAGCATACCGTCGAGCAGCTGATCGCCAAGATTCTGGAGCCCGACGCGAAGCATCTGGTCGGACTGTTCTTCGATCTGGGCGAGCAGCGAGGCGCAGAAGCGGCCGAGGGCGAGCCCTACGCGCTCTCAGTGTCCGTTGTCTACGACGCCACCGAGGGCGGCACCGAAGCGAGGCTGTCGGCTGAGCGGGTCGCCGGGCAGCTGCGCGAGATGTTCGAAAAGACCTACGGCAAACCCGACGTTGCCACGGAGATCGCGCTCGACGCTTGCGAAGCCGTGGCAGACACGCGCCTGACGCTGGCTGATCTGCGCCGCGTGGATCAGTGGCGCTTGGAGCACATCAGCCTGCGAGATGGCGATCAAGGCGACTTTCTGCCGGCGGGTGAAATGCCGGCGTAGGGGCTCGGGATTGCCGCGCCAACACGATGGATTCCACCCAAACCCGCACGGGTTGTAGGCCCCCGTTTTTTCTTTGAGCAAAGTCCACCGCCACAAAAATTCTAGGTAAATCAAAAGTTTACCGATGCATCCCGAAAAGGCGACCGACTCAAAACGGTCGCCTTTTTGCTTTTGTGGCGCAGTCTGTGTCAGGCCACACAGCAGCCTAGGGCGTATCCCGCCGGTACGATTCGCCCAGCAGCACCGCCAGCGCGCTGGCGGTGCTGCTGACCAGCCTCAAAGACAAAAAATCGATTAACCTTCAACCCCCAGGACTTCTCCGAAACAATGGTACGGTCAATGGGGGCAGGTCAGTTGTGGAGCAAGGTTTATGGGAAGCGTTTTAGCCTTCCTGCGCAGAAGTGGGGCGAACGGGCAGAAATTGCCACGAAATTGCCACCAGGCTGCACTGGAAATGAAAGAGCACCCGCTTGAGGATCTCTTAATCAATTGATTTGCAGGGAAATTTCTGGTCGGGGTGAGAGGATTCGAACCTCCGGCCTCTACGTCCCGAACGTAGCGCTCTACCAGGCTAAGCTACACCCCGTGTGTGGACTGTGCACCTTGCAACGCACCCCGTGCCTAGGGGGCGGTTTGTGCTATGAGCGGCGCTCCAGCAGTGCAGCCGCCCATTGTATCAAAGCCTCGCGGCCGGGGCTGGTCGGTAGGGTTTGGGCGGCGGCGATGGCGCGCTGGGCTTGGGCTTGGGCGGCCAAGCGCGCGTCGGCCAAGCCGCCGCTGCGGCGCACGATTTGGATGATCTCGGGCAGCTGGGCGCTGTTGCCTTGCTCGATGGCGGCGCGGATCAGGGCCGCTTCGCTGGGGCTGCAGCGTTGCAGGGTGCAGATCAGGGGCAGCGTGACCTTGCCTTCGCGCAGGTCGTCGCCCAGGCTTTTGCCCATTTCATCGACTTCGCCTTCGTAGTCGAGCACGTCGTCGATGACTTGGAAGGCGGCGCCGAGCGACTGCCCGTAGTCGGCGCAGTGGGCTTCGGTGGCGGCGTCGCTCTGGGCCAGGATGGCGGCTAGGCGGGCGCTGGCTTCAAACAGTTTGGCGGTCTTGGCGCGGATCACGCGCAGGTAGGCGGCTTCGTCGAGCGCGGCGTCGTGCATCTGCATCAGCTGCAACACCTCGCCCTCGGCGATCACGTTGGTGGCGTCGGCGAGCACGTCCATGACGCGCATCAGCCCGGCTTGCACCATCATCTGGAAGGCGCGCGAGTACAAAAAATCGCCCACCAGCACGCTGGCGGCGTTGCCAAACAGGTGGTTGGCGGTGTCGCGGCCGCGGCGCAGGGCCGACTCATCGACCACGTCGTCGTGCAGCAAGGTGGCGGTGTGGATGAACTCGACCACCGCCGCCAGGCTGTGGCGGCGGGCGTCGGTGCAGCCCAGCGCTTGGCACATCAGCAGCAGCAGCGCCGGGCGCACCCGTTTGCCGCCGGCGCCGATGATGTATTCGGCCACCTGGCCCACCAGCAACACCTCGCTGCCCAGCTGTTGGCGGATCACGCCATCGACCACTTGCATGTCATCCGCGACCAGCGCCAGGGCAGGAGCAGGGGAGGCGGTGGCAGGGGTGTGGGTGGCGGAAGGGGGCACGGCGCTCAATGAATCGGGTGCTTTGCGTAGCGATGAAAATATAGTCAGGATTATAAAGAGGCCCTCAGGCCTGATTGAACGGTGCGGCTAAAGCCGATCTGTGCTATCATGGCGGTCTTTGCCAAAAACAGCTGCCTGCGGGTGGTGTTGCTTTGGCTGCTGGCGCTTTAGGTCCGTAGCCAGCGGGGTGGATGCAGCTTTGGGCTGCACTCGGCTCAAAAGACGAATCATGGACCGGGTTTGCGAGGAGGCTGGGCGCCCGTGCCGGGTGCTTGGCCGTTTGAACTCGATGGAGTAATTCTACATGGCGAAGAAAATCGTCGGCTTCATCAAGCTGCAGGTGCCAGCTTGTAAGGCCAACCCCTCCCCCCCGATCGGTCCGGCGCTGGGTCAGCGCGGGCTCAACATCATGGAGTTCTGCAAGGCCTTCAATGCCCAAACCCAGGGCATGGAGCCGGGCTTGCCGCTGCCGGTGGTCATCACCGCGTTTGCCGACAAGAGCTTCACCTTCATCATCAAAACCCCGCCGGCCACGACGCTGATCAAGAAATCGATCAAGCTCGACAAAGGCTCGCCGGTGCCGAACAAGCAGAAGGTCGGCAAGATCACCCGGGCTCAGCTCGAAGAGATCGCCAAGACCAAGATGAAAGACATGAACGCGGCCAGCATCGATGCCGCTGTGCGCACCATCGCCGGATCGGCCCGCTCGATGGGCGTGATCGTGGAGGGCGTGTGAGATGGCAAAGCTGAGCAAAAAACAAAAAGCGCTGCAAGGCGTGGTCGATTCCACCAAGCTGTACCCGGTAGCAACCGCGCTGGGCATGGTCAAGCAGCACGCCACGGCCAAGTTCGATGAGTCCATCGACGTGGCGGTGCAGCTGGGCGTGGACGCCAAAAAATCCGACCAAGTGGTGCGCGGCGCCGTGGTGCTGCCCAACGGCACCGGCAAGACCAAGCGCGTGGCGGTGTTCGCCCAAGGCGCCAAGGCCGACGAAGCGCGCGCCGCGGGCGCCGACGTGGTGGGCTTCGACGACCTCGCCGCCGACGTCAAGGCCGGCAAGCTGGACTTCGACGTGGTGATCGCCTCGCCCGACGCCATGCGCGTGGTGGGTGCGCTGGGCCAGATTCTGGGCCCGCGCGGCCTGATGCCCAACCCCAAGGTCGGCACCGTGACGCCCGACGTGGCCACGGCGGTGCGCAACGCCAAGGCCGGGCAGGTACAGTTCCGGGTTGACAAAGCCGGCATCGTGCACGGCACCATCGGCCGGCGCTCTTTCGACGACGCCAAGTTGCTGGGCAACCTGCAAGCCCTGCTCGAGGCCCTGAACAAGGCCAAGCCGGCTTCGTCCAAGGGTCAGTACCTGCGCAAGGTGGCGATTTCGTCCACCATGGGCCTGGGGGTGCGGGTCGAGGTGCCCTCGATCGCGGCGGTGCAAGCGGCCTAAATCCGGGCGGCTGTGCCGACACAAAATTCCCGGTTGCTGCGGCGCCCCCTCGGGGGTGCGGCGGTGGCCGTGGGTGGTGGGTCTGGGGGTGCGCAACGCACCGCCAGAGTCATCCAGGACCGCTGGTGCGCGGCCGGGCTTGCCCGGGTTGCGCTTAATTTCTGCACCGAAGCCAGCGCAGATGGCGATCCCGCCGCGAACGGAAAATTTTTTCCCGCAACGGTTGGTCGCTGCAATCAGGTGCATGGCCAAGGGCGCAAAGCCCGCAACCATGCTTTTTTGAGGAGTTGACCTTGAGTTTGAACCGCAGTGAGAAGCAGGCCGTCATCGACGAGGTGGCGGCGCTCGCAGCAAAAGCTCAAACGCTCGTGATGGCGGAATACCGTGGCATCAAGGTCGCCGACCTGACCCAGTTGCGTGTCAAAGCCCGCAGCGAAGGTGTGTTTCTGGGGGTTCTCAAGAACACCCTGGCACGCCGCGCAGTGGCTGGCACCGGCTTTGAGGCAGGCGCCGACCAGATGTCCGGGCCGCTGATCTATGGCTTTTCCCAAGACGCCGTGGCCGCTGCCAAAGTGGTGGCCGACTTCGCCAAGACCAACGACAAGTTGGTCATCCGCGGGGGCGTGTTTGCCGGCAAAGCCCTGGACGTCAATGGCGTGAAGCAACTGGCCAGCATTCCCCCCAAGGAAGTGCTGTTGGCGCAGTTGCTGGGCTTGATGCAATCCCCGATCTCGCGCACTGCGCGCGTACTGGCCGCCGTGGCCGAGAAAAAAGGCGAGGCCGTGGCGGCCTAAGCGCCCCCTTAGCCCGACCCCAACCGTTTGTTAGGAAATTTGAAAATGGCATTCGATAAAGACGCATTTCTGACCGCTCTCGACAGCATGACGGTCATGGAACTCAACGAGCTGGTGAAAGCCATCGAAGAGAAGTTTGGTGTGAGCGCTGCCGCCATGGCCGCTCCCGCTGCGGGCGGTGGCGCTGCCACGGCCGCCGTGGCCGAAGAGAAAACCGATTTCGACGTGGTGCTCAAAGAAGCTGGCGCCAACAAGGTGTCGGTCATCAAGGCGGTGCGCGAAATCACCGGCTTGGGCCTGAAAGAAGCCAAAGACCTGGTCGATGGCGCGCCCAAGACGGTCAAGGAAGCCATGCCCAAGGCCGACGCCGAAGCCGCCAAGAAAAAGCTCGAAGACGCGGGCGCCAAGGCCGAGCTCAAGTAAGCCGTTGCCCTCAAAGGCTGGAGAGCCCCTCAGTGGGTTTTCCAGCCTTTTTGCGCTCGAGGTGGTTGCGGTGGTCGGCACCGCCCTCGAGCGTCAGAGCGCACAGCCAAGGCCGCCGCCCCCAGCGGTTTTGGCTGTGTCTTCTCAAGCCCGGAGATCTCATGGCTCAAACGTACTCATTCACCGAACGCAAGCGCATCCGCAAAAGCTTCGGCAGCCGCGAAAACGTGCTGGAAATCCCCTACCTGTTGCAGATGCAGAAGGACGCCTACACCGCCTTTTTGCAGGTGGACCAGCACCCGCGCAAGCGCGCCCCCGAGGGCTTGCAAGCGGCATTCGAGTCGGCGTTCCCGATCGTCTCGCACAACGGCTACGTCGAGATGAAGTTCGTCGAGTACAACCTGGCCCGGCCGGTGTTCGACGTGCGCGAGTGCCAGACGCGCGGCCTGACCTTTGCTTCCGCCGTGCGCGCACGGGTGCAGCTCATCATCTACGACCGCGAATCGTCCACCAGCCAGTCCAAGGTGGTCAAAGAGGTCAAGGAGCAAGAGGTTTACATGGGCGAAGTGCCGCTCATGACCGACAAGGGCTCGTTCATCGTCAACGGCACCGAGCGCGTGATCGTCTCGCAGCTGCACCGCTCGCCGGGCGTGTTTTTTGAGCACGACAAGGGCAAGACCCACAGCTCGGGCAAGCTGCTGTTTTCGGCCCGCATCATCCCCTACCGCGGCTCGTGGCTCGATTTCGAGTTCGACCCCAAAGACCTGCTGTTTTTCCGCGTTGACCGCCGGCGCAAGATGCCGGTCACCATTTTGCTCAAGGCCATTGGCCTGAATCCCGAGCAGATTCTGGCCAACTTCTTTGTCAACGACCACTTCCGCCTGATGGAAAGCGGCGCCCAGATGGCGCTGGTGACCGAGCGCCTGCGCGGCGAGGTGGCGCGTTTTGACCTCACCGACCCCAGCGGCAAGGTGGTGGTGGCCAAAGACAAGCGCATCACGGCGCGGCACACGCGCGAACTCGAGCAGGCCAAGGTCACGCACATCAGCGTGCCCGAAGACTTTCTGCTCGGGCGCGTGGTGGCGCGCAACATCATCGACCCCGACAGCGGCGAGCTGCTGGCGCGGGCCAACGACGAACTCACCGAGACCTTGCTGAAAAAACTGCGCAGCGCCGGCATCACCGAGCTTGCGTGCATTTTCACCAACGAGCTCGACCAAGGCGCCTACATCAGCCAGACCCTGCGCAGCGACGAAACCGCCGACGAGTTCGCCGCCCGGGTGGCGATCTACCGCATGATGCGCCCCGGCGAGCCGCCGACCGAAGACGCGGTACAGGCGCTGTTTCACCGCTTGTTCTACAACCCCGACACCTACGACCTGTCGCGCGTCGGGCGCATGAAGTTCAACGCCCGCGTCGGGCGCCCGAGCAGCACCGGTGCCATGGTGCTGTCGAACGAAGACATCCTCGACGTAGTTAAGATCCTGGTCGATCTGCGCAACGGCAAAGGCGAAGTCGATGACATCGACCACCTCGGCAACCGGCGCGTGCGCTGCGTGGGCGAGCTGGCCGAAAACCAGTACCGCACCGGCTTGGCGCGGATCGAGAAAGCGGTGAAAGAGCGCCTCGGACAAGCCGAGCAAGAGCCGCTGATGCCGCACGACCTGATCAACTCCAAGCCGATTTCGGCCGCGCTCAAAGAGTTCTTTGGCGCTTCGCAGCTGAGCCAGTTCATGGATCAGACCAACCCGCTGGCCGAGATCACGCACAAGCGCCGCGTCTCGGCGCTGGGCCCGGGCGGCCTGACGCGCGAGCGCGCCGGCTTCGAGGTGCGCGACGTGCACGTGACGCACTACGGCCGCGTGTGCCCGATCGAAACCCCCGAAGGCCCGAACATCGGCCTGATCAACTCGCTGGCGCTGTATGCGCGCCTGAACGAATACGGCTTCATCGAAACCCCGTACCGCCGCGTGGTCGATGCCAAGGTGACCAAGCAGATCGACTACCTGTCGGCGATCGAAGAAGGCAAGTACGTGATCGCGCAGGCCAACGCCGCGCTCGACGCCGAAGGCCGCCTGAGCGACGAGTTGGTGAGCGCACGCGAAAAGGGCGAATCGATCCTGACGCCGCCCGAGACCGTGCAGTACATGGACGTGTCGCCGGCGCAGATCGTGTCGGTGGCGGCCTCGCTGGTGCCGTTCCTCGAGCACGACGACGCCAACCGCGCGCTCATGGGCGCCAACATGTCGCGCCAAGCGGTGCCGACGCTGCGGCCCGAAAAACCGCTGGTGGGCACCGGCATCGAGCGCGTGGCGGCGATCGACTCGGGCACCGTGGTGGTGGCCAAGCGCGGCGGGCGCGTCGATTACGTCGATGCCTCGCGCATCGTGGTGCGCGTGGCCGACGCCGAGGCCGTGGCCGGTGAAGTCGGGGTCGACATCTACAACCTGATCAAGTACCAGCGCAGCAACCAGAACACCAACATCCACCAGCGCCCGATCGTCAAAAAGGGCGACCTGATCCACGCCGGCGCGGTGATCGCCGACGGCGCCTCGACCGACCTGGGTGAGATCTCGATCGGCCAGAACATGCTGATCGCCTTCATGCCTTGGAATGGCTACAACTTCGAGGACTCGATCCTGATCAGCGAGCGCGTGGTGGCCGAAGACCGCTACACCAGCATCCACATCGAAGAACTGGTGGTGATGGCGCGCGACACCAAGCTCGGGGCCGAAGACATCACGCGCGACATCCCCAACCTGGCCGAGCAGCAGATCAACCGGCTCGACGAATCCGGCATCATCTACGTCGGCGCCGAGGTGCTGCCCGGCGACGTGCTGGTGGGCAAGGTCACGCCCAAGGGCGAAACCACGCTCACGCCCGAAGAAAAGCTGCTGCGCGCCATTTTTGGCGAAAAAGCCTCGGACGTCAAAGACACCTCGCTGCGCGTCGATCAAGGCTCGCAGGGCACGGTGATCGACGTGCAGGTGTTCACGCGCGAAGGCATCCCGCGCGACAAGCGTGCGCAGCAGATCATCGACGACGAGCTCAAGCGCTTCCGCCTCGACCTCAACGACCGCTTGCGCATCGTTGAGGCCGACGCCTACGACCGGATCGAAAAGCTGCTGCTGGGCAAAACCGCCAACGGCGGCCCCAAGCGCTTGGCCAAAGGCGCCAAGATCGAGCGCGCCTACTTGGCCGAGGTGGACAAGTTCCATTGGTTCGACATCCGCCCCGCCGACGACCAGGTGGCGGCACAGCTCGAGTCGATCAAAAACGCGCTCGACTCCACGCGCCACAGCTTCGATTTGGCCTTTGAAGAAAAGCGCAAGAAGCTCACCCAAGGCGACGAGCTGCCGGCGGGCGTGCTCAAGATGGTCAAGGTCTATTTGGCTGTCAAACGCCGCTTGCAGCCCGGCGACAAAATGGCCGGCCGCCACGGCAACAAGGGTGTGGTCTCCAAGATCACCCCGGTCGAAGACATGCCCTACATGGCCGACGGCACGCCGGTCGATATCGTGCTCAACCCGCTGGGCGTGCCCTCGCGCATGAACATCGGCCAGGTGCTCGAGGTGCACTTGGGCTGGGCCGCCAAGGGGCTGGGGCAGCGCTTGGGCGATATGTTGCAGCGCCAAGCCGCCGCCGCCGAGGTGCGCCAGTATCTTGAGCAGATCTACAACCGCACTGGGCGCAAGGAAAACCTGGCCGACCTGAGCGACGACGAAGTGCGCGCCATGGCGGCCGAGCTGAGCAAGGGCGTGCCCTTTGCCTCGCCGGTGTTCGACGGCGCCTCCGAGGCCGAGATCTTCGACATGCTCAAGCTCGCCTACCCCGACGACGTGGCCAAGGCCAAGGGCCTCACCCCCACCCGCACCCAGGCGCAGCTCTACGATGGCCGCACCGGCGACGCCTTCGAGCGCGTGACCACCGTGGGCTACATGCACTACCTCAAGCTGCACCACTTGGTCGATGACAAGATGCACGCGCGCTCCACCGGCCCGTACTCGCTCGTCACCCAGCAGCCGCTGGGCGGCAAGGCGCAGTTCGGCGGCCAGCGCTTTGGTGAGATGGAGGTCTGGGCGCTCGAAGCCTACGGCGCCAGCTACGTGCTGCAAGAGATGCTCACCGTCAAGTCCGACGACGTGCAAGGCCGCACCAAGGTCTATGAGAGCATCGTCAAGGGCGAGCACGCCATCGACGCCGGCATGCCGGAGTCGTTCAACGTGCTGGTCAAGGAAATCCGATCCCTCGGCATCGACATCGAGCTCGAGCGCGGCTGAACCCTGAACCCGTAAAGGAAACCCGGATATGAAACACTTCCTCGACCTGTTCAAGCAGATCACCCCCGACGAGCATTTCGATGCCATCAAGATCGGGCTGGCCTCGCCCGAGAAAATCCGCTCCTGGTCTTTTGGCGAAGTCAAAAAGCCCGAGACCATCAACTACCGCACCTTCAAGCCCGAGCGCGACGGCCTGTTCTGCGCCAAGATCTTTGGCCCGATCAAAGACTACGAGTGCCTGTGCGGCAAGTACAAGCGCCTCAAGCACCGCGGCGTGATCTGCGAGAAGTGCGGCGTCGAGGTCACGCAGACCAAGGTGCGGCGCGAGCGCATGGGCCACATCGACTTGGCCGCGCCCTGCGCCCATATCTGGTTCCTCAAGAGCCTGCCCAGCCGCCTCGGCATGGTGCTCGACATGACGCTGCGCGACATCGAGCGCGTGCTCTACTTTGAAGCCTACGTGGTGGTCGATCCGGGCATGACGCCCCTGAAAAAATTCGCCATCATGAGCGAAGACGACTTCGACGCCAAAGAGCGCGAGTACGGCGACGAGTTCGTGGCCAAAATGGGCGCCGAGGGCATCCAAGAGCTGCTGGCCAGCATCGACATCGACGGCGAGATCGAGCGCCTGCGCAACGACCTCACCGGCTCCGAGCTCAAGGTCAAGAAAAACGCCAAGCGCCTCAAGGTGCTGGAAGCCTTCAAAAAATCGGGCATCAAACCCGAGTGGATGGTGCTCGACGTGCTGCCGGTGCTGCCGCCCGACCTGCGCCCGCTCGTTCCCCTCGACGGCGGCCGCTTTGCCACCTCCGACCTCAACGACCTGTACCGGCGTGTGATCAACCGCAACAGCCGCCTCAAGCGCCTGCTCGAGCTCAAAGCGCCCGAGATCATCGCGCGCAACGAAAAGCGCATGCTGCAAGAGGCAGTGGACAGCCTGCTCGACAACGGCCGCCGCGGCAAGGCCATGACCGGCGCCAACAAGCGCGCCCTCAAGTCGCTGGCCGACATGATCAAGGGCAAGGGCGGGCGCTTCCGCCAAAACTTGCTCGGCAAGCGGGTCGATTACTCGGGCCGCTCGGTCATCACCGTCGGCCCCACGCTCAAGCTGCACCAGTGCGGCCTGCCCAAGCTGATGGCACTCGAATTGTTCAAGCCCTTCATCTTTGCGCGCCTCGAGCAGATGGGCATCGCCACCACCATCAAGGCGGCCAAAAAAGAAGTCGAAGCCGGCACGCCGGTGGTCTGGGACATCCTCGAAGAGGTGATCCGCGAGCACCCGGTGCTGCTCAACCGCGCCCCGACGCTGCACCGCCTCGGCATCCAAGCCTTTGAGCCGCTGCTGATCGAGGGCAAGGCGATCCAGTTGCACCCGCTGGTGTGTTCGGCCTTCAACGCCGACTTCGACGGCGACCAAATGGCGGTGCACATTCCGCTGTCGGTCGAGGCGCAGATGGAAGCGCGCACGCTCATGTTGTCGTCCAACAACGTGCTGTTCCCGGCCAACGGCGAGCCCTCGATCGTGCCCTCGCAAGACGTGGTGCTGGGCCTGTACTACACCACCCGCGAGCGCATCAACGGCCGCGGCGAAGACATGGTCTTTGCCGACATCGCCGAGGTGCAGCGCGCGCTCGACGCCGGCGTGGTCGAGCTGACGGCGCGCGTCAGGGTGAGCCTGACGGAGCACCTGAAAAACAAAGAAGACGGCCAGCTGGTGCCGGTCACCAAGGTGGTGCAGACCACCGTGGGCCGCGCCCTGCTGAGCGAGATTTTGCCGCGTGGTCTGCCCTTCGAGCTCATCAACAAGGCGCTCAAGAAGAAGGAAATCTCCAAGCTCATCAACGCCTCGTTTCGCAAGTGCGGCCTCAAAGAGACGGTGGTGTTCGCCGACAAGCTGCTGCAAAACGGCTTCAGGTTGGCCACCCGCGCCGGCATCTCGATCGCCATCGACGACATGCTGGTGCCGACCGAAAAGCACACCATCATCGCCCGCGCCGAGTCCGAGGTCAAAGAGATCGCGCAGCAGTATTCGTCGGGTCTGGTGACTGCGGGCGAGCGCTACAACAAGGTGGTGGACATCTGGGGCAAGGCCGGTGACGACATCTCCAAGGTGATGATGGAGCGCCTGAAAAAGGAAAAGACCATCGACCGCCACGGCAACGAGGTCGATCAGGAGTCGTTCAACTCGATCTATATGATGGCCGACTCGGGCGCGCGCGGTTCGGCGGCGCAGATCCGCCAGCTCGCCGGCATGCGCGGCCTGATGGCCAAGCCCGACGGCTCGATCATCGAAACCCCGATCACGGCCAACTTCCGCGAAGGCCTGAACGTGCTGCAGTACTTCATCAGCACCCACGGCGCGCGCAAGGGGCTGGCCGACACGGCGCTGAAAACCGCCAACTCGGGCTACCTGACGCGGCGTTTGGTTGACGTGACGCAAGACCTGGTGGTGACCGAAGACGACTGCGGCACCGGCAACGGCACCCTGATGCGCGCCATCGTCGAGGGCGGCGAGGTGATCGAGTCGCTGCGCGACCGCATTTTGGGCCGCACGGCGGCCGACGACGTGCTCAACCCCGAAACCCAGCAGGTGGTGATCGCGGCCGGCCAGATCGTCGATGAAGACGGCTGCGACCTGATCGACTCGCTGGGCATCGACGAGGTGCGCGTGCGCACGGCCCTGACCTGCGAAACCCGCTTTGGCCTGTGCGCCAAGTGCTACGGCCGCGACCTCGGCCGCGGCGGCCCGGTGAACATCGGCGAAGCGGTGGGCGTGATCGCCGCGCAGTCGATCGGCGAGCCGGGTACGCAGCTCACCATGCGCACCTTCCACATCGGCGGCGCGGCCTCGCGCGCGGCGGTGGCGTCTAGCGTCGAAGCCAAGTCCAGCGGCAACGTCGGCTTCAACGCCACCATGCGCTACGTCACCAACTCCAAGGGCGAGCTGGTGGTGATCGCGCGCTCGGGCGAAATCGTGATTCACGACGAAAACGGGCTGGTGCGCGAGCGCCACAAAGTGCCCTACGGGGCGATTCTGGCGGTGCGCGCCGACCAGGCCATCAAGGCCGGCACCATCTTGGCCAACTGGGACCCGCTCACGCGCCCGATCATCACCGAGTTCGCCGGCACGGTGAAGTTCGAGAACGTGCACGAGGGCATGACGGTGGCCAAGCAGGTCGACGACGTGACCGGCCTGAGCACGCTGGTGGTGATCGACCCCAAACGGCGCGGCGCCACCAAGGTGGTGCGGCCGCAGGTCAAGCTGATCGACGTCAGCGGCAACGAGGTCAAGATTCCGGGCACCGACCACTCGGTGACGATCGGCTTCCAGGTCGGCGCCCTGATTCAGGTGCGCGACGGCCAAGACGTGGGCCCCGGCGAAGTGCTGGCGCGCATTCCCGTTGAGGGCCAGAAAACGCGCGACATCACCGGCGGTCTGCCGCGGGTGGCCGAGCTGTTCGAGGCGCGCTCGCCCAAAGACAAGGGCATCCTGGCCGAAATCACCGGCACCGTGAGCTTTGGCAAAGAGACCAAAGGCAAGGTGCGGTTGCAGATCACCGACCCCGACGGCAAGGTGGCCGAAGAGCTGGTGCCCAAAGAGAAAAACATCCTGGTGCACGAAGGCCAGGTGGTGAACAAGGGCGAATCGATCGTCGACGGCCCGGCCGACCCGCAAGACATCCTGCGCCTGCTGGGCATCGAGGAGCTGTCGCGCTACATCGTCGACGAGGTGCAAGACGTCTACCGCTTGCAGGGCGTGAAGATCAACGACAAGCACATCGAGGTGATCGTGCGTCAGATGCTGCGCCGCGTGGTGGTGAGCAACCCGGGCGACTCGAACTACATCGGCGGCGAGCAGGTCGAGCGCTCCGAGATCCTCAACACCAACGACGCGTTGATGAAAGAGGGCAAAACCCCGGCGAGCTACAGCAACGTGTTGCTGGGCATCACCAAGGCCTCGCTGTCGACCGACTCGTTCATCTCCGCCGCCTCGTTCCAAGAGACCACACGCGTGCTCACCGAAGCCGCGATCATGGGCAAGAGGGACGAGCTGCGCGGCCTGAAAGAGAACGTGATCGTCGGGCGCCTGATTCCGGCCGGCACCGGCATGGCCTTTCACCAGGCGCGCCACGCCAAAGAGCGCATGGACGACGAAGAGCGTCGCGCCATCGCCGAGGCCGATGCGGTGGCGTTGGCCACCAGCCTGGCCGAGGCCGACGGCGACAGCCGCGCGGAGTGAAGCCGGCGCTGGCCGACCAGCTGGCTGCTGCCGCCCGCCTGCTGGCGGCGGTGGCCGCTGGCCAGTCGCTCAGCACCGCCTTGCCGGCGCTGCCCCCCAGCCTGCGGCCGGGGGTGCAGGCGCTGGTGTTCGATGCGCTGCGCCATTGGGGCCTGTCGATGGCGCTGCGGCGGCTGCTGTGCCGCCAGGCGCCGCCGCCTTTGGCCGCAGCCTTGCTCGAGCTCACGCTGGGCTTGCTGGATGCGGCGGCTGAGGTGGCAGGGGCGGCTGAGGCCGGCTCGGTGGCGGGTGCTGATGCCGCCATTCCTGCTACTGCTTCAGCCGCCGCAGCGGCTGCCTATCAAGCCAGCCTCCGCCATTTAGCCACACCACCGCGGCCGCTGTACCCCGCCCACACGCTGGTCGATCAGGCCGTGGCCGCCTTGCGCCCGCTGCGCCTGCCGCCGGCGCTCAAGGGGCTGGTCAACGCCTGCCTGCGCCGCTTTGTGCGCGAACGCGCCGCGCTGCGCGCGCAAGCCCTGCGCGACCCGGTGGCGCGCTGGAACCACCCGCTGTGGTGGCTGGAGCAACTGCAGCGCGACCACCCCCAGCACTGGGAGCAGATCGTGGCCGCCAACCAGCGCGCCGCGCCGATGGTGCTGCGCGTCAACCGGCGCCGCAGCAGCCGCGCCGACTATCTGCAGCACCTGAAGCAGGCAGGCCAAGAGGCCACGCCTTGGGGCGCCGACGGCGTGCAACTGGCGCAACCGCTGCCCGTGGAGCAGCTGCCGGGCTGGGCGCAGGGTTGGGTGTCGGTGCAAGACGGTGCCGCACAGCTGGCGGCGCCCTTGCTGCTGGGGGCGGTGGACGCAGCGGCACTGGGCGCGCCAAGCCAGCCAGAGCCGAGCGCAGGGGCGTCTGCGGGGGCATCTACAGGGCTGGGGGCGCCCGCGCCCCGGCTGCGCATCCTCGACGCCTGCGCCGCGCCGGGCGGCAAGACCGCGCACCTGCTCGAAGCCGCCGACGCCGAACTGTGGGCGCTCGACCTCGAGCCGCAGCGCTGCGAGCGCATCGCGCACAACCTGCAGCGCTTGGGGTTGCAGGCGCAGGTGCGCTGTGGCGACGCCGCCGACCCCGGCCCATGGTGGGACGGCCAGCCCTTCGACGCCATTTTGCTCGACGCGCCGTGCAGCGCCAGCGGCATCGTGCGCCGCCACCCCGATGTGCTCTGGCTGCGCCGCCCCACCGACATCGCGCAGCTGGCGGCACAGCAGCGCCGCCTGCTCGAGGCCCTGTGGCCGCTGCTGCGCCCCGGCGGGCACTTGCTCTACGCCACCTGTTCGGTGTTTGTGGCCGAGGGCGAGGGCGTGGTGCAAGCCTTTGTGCAACAGCAAAGCGATGCCCAGCGCCTGCCGGCACCGGGGCAGTTGCTGCCCGGCTGTGGTGCCGGCGCCACAATCGGCCCCGACGCTGCGGCGCACGCCAGCGGGGCTATAGGTGACAATCTGGCGCGTGAAACCGATGGATTTTTCTACGCCCTGTTGCGCAAACGCGCCTGAGGCCGCCCGGCTTGAGGCGGCGCGGGGGGCGTTGCCTTGCGTACGCCCGGTGCCGGCTTGGCCTGTCCGCACCTGGCGTGCCGTGCTGCACTGGCTGCTGGCCCTGTGCTGCTTGGCCTTGGCTGGCACCAGCTGGGCCAGCGCGCCGCTGCCGGTGCAGTTGCAGCGCGATGCCGAGGGCCTGAGTTTGAGCGCGCGCCTGGCGCCCGAGTTGCCGCCCGACCTCGAGGCGGTGCTGCTGCGCGGGGTGCCGGTGCACTTTGTCTGGCTGGCCGAGGTGCGCCAGCCACGCTGGTACTGGACCGCGCGTTATTTGGCCTCGGTGCAGCGCGTGGTGCGCGTGGCCTACCAACCCCTGACGGGGCGCTGGCGCGTGAGCGTGCACTCCGGGCCGGTGGGCGAGGCCGCCTTGGGCACCGCGCTGCACCAAAACCTCGACAGCTTTGCCGACGCGATGGCTGCAGCCACCGCAGTCTCGCGCTGGCGTTTGCTGGGTGCCGCCGAGCTGCCCGCTGGCGGCGCGGTGCGCGTCGATTTCGAGTTCCGGCTCGACGACCGGCTGCTGCCGCGCCCGTTCCAGCTCGTGGCACCGCAAAGCGATGGCTGGTCGGTGCTCTACCGCCAAAGCCTGCGCTTTGATGCGGGCGGCACTTGAGCCCTACACCGCGCTCGCTCACCCTCACCCTGTCTTCCCGCGCATGAACCTCACCGCCGTCCGACCTCTGGGCGCCGCCGCCCGGCGCTGGTTGGCTGCGCTGCTGCTCATTTTGGTCGGCGGCGTGGTGATGGTGCTGTTTTTCATGCTCACCGTGGCCACCGACCACCGCGCCTTCGAGGCCGACGGCTACGTCTATCTGGTCTGGCTCAACGTGGGGGTGGCGAGCCTGCTGGGCGTGCTGCTGCTGTGGCTGGCCTACAAACTGGCCAGCCGCTGGCGGCGCAAGCGCTTTGGCAGTCGCTTGCAGGTCAAGCTGGCGGCCATTTTTGCCTTGGTCGGTTTCCTGCCCGGTTTGCTGATCTACGTGGTCTCGTATCAGTTCGTGTCGCGCTCGATCGAGACCTGGTTCGACGTGCGCGTTGAAACCGCGCTCAGCGCCGGCCTCAACTTGGGGCGCACCACGATCGAGACCTTGGCCGCCGATCTGGCCTCCAAGTCGCGTGGCGCCGCCCTGAGGCTGGGCGAGCAAAGCGACGTGGCGGCCGCGCTCAGCCTCGAGGGCCTGCGCGCCCAGATGCAGGCCCACGACATGGTGCTGTGGAGCGCCACCGGGCGCGCCATCGGCTCAGCGGGCGAGTCGCGCTTCGAGCTGCTGCCTGCCGCGCCTTCGCCCGAGCTGCTGCGACTGGTGCGCGCCCAGCGCTCCATCACCCGCATCGAAGGCCTTGAAGAGCTGGAAACGCTGGCCGAGCCGCAGCAGGTGCTGCAGTTGCCGGCCGCGCAGCTGCCACGCATCCGCGTGCTGGTGCTGGTGGAGCCGCACGGCTTTGGCATCGGCCTAGAGCCGCGTTTTTTGCAAGTGGTGTCCATCTTGCCCGCGGCCTTGGTGGCCGACGCCTTGTCGGTGCAATTGGCCAACCGCGAATACCAGGAGCGGGCGCTGGCGCGCGAGGGCTTGCGCAGCATGTACATCGGCACCCTCACGCTGGCGCTCTTTTTGGCCACCTTTGGGGCCGTGCTGCTGGCCTTGCTGCTGGGCCAGCAACTGATGCGGCCGCTGCTGGTGCTGGCCGAAGGCATGCGCGATGTGGCGCGCGGCGACCTCACGCCCAAACAAGCCCTGCCCACCAAAGACGAACTGGCGGGCCTGACGCGCAGCTTTGCCCACATGACGCAAGAGCTGCTGGAGGCGCGGCAGGCGGTGCAGCGCAGCATCGGGCAGGTCGATGCCGCGCGCGCCAACCTGCAAACCCTGCTCGACAACCTGAGCGCGGGCGTGGTGGTGCTCGACGCGCAGCAGCGCCTGCTGAGCGCCAACCCGGGTGCCATGCGCATCTTGCGCGTGCCGCTGAACGCGCACTTGGGGCAGGGCCTGCACGCCGTGCCCGGCTTGCGCGGTTTTGCCGATTTTGTGCAGCAGCAGTTCGACCGTTTTCTGGCCGACTCGGTGCAGCACGAAGGCCAGCACTGGCAGCAACCGGTCGATCTGCAACCCGGCAACGAGGCCAACGCCGCGCAAGAGGGCCAGCGTCAGGCGCTGACGCTGATCGCCCGCGGCGCCTTGCTGCCCAGCGGCGAGCAGCTGCTGGTGTTCGACGACGTGTCCGAAATCATCTCGGCCCAGCGCGCCCAGGCTTGGGCCGAAGTTGCGCGGCGGCTGGCGCATGAGATCAAAAACCCCTTGACGCCGATCCAGCTCGCCGCCGAGCGCTTGGCCATGAAGCTGCAGCCCAAGCTCGAGGGCGCGGAGCTGCTGCTGCTGGACAAATCGGTCAAGACCATCGTCGATCAGGTCGATGCCATGAAGCGGCTGGTGAACGAATTCCGCGACTACGCCCGTCTGCCCGCCGCGCAGCTGGAGCCGCTCGATCTCAATGCCCAGTTGCGCGACATCGTGGCCCTCTACGAAGCCGCCGACGTGCCGGTGCGGCTCGATTTGCAAGCCGGCCTGCCGCCGGTGTTGGCCGACGCCCAGCAAGTGCGCCAAGTGGTCCACAATCTGGTGCAAAACGCGCAGGACGCCACCCCGCCCGGCGCCCCCGCCGTGCTGTTGCGCACCCGTGCCTCCGAGGGGGGGCGCTGGGTGCGGCTGCAGGTGCTCGATCACGGACCGGGCTTTGCCGAGGCCATCCTCAAGCGCGCCTTCGAGCCCTACGTCACCAGCAAGGCCAAAGGCACCGGGCTGGGGCTGGCGGTGGTGAAAAAAATCATCGACGAACACGGTGGCCGCATCGACATCGGACACTGGCAAGACGATGAGGGGCAGGGCGGGGCGCAAGTCTCGCTATCATTGCGGGTTGCAACTCTGCAACAAAACTGAGCATTGCACGGGAAGGCAAGCGGGCAGCATGGCAAACATCTTGGTGGTTGATGACGAACTCGGCATACGCGAGCTGTTGTTCGAAATTTTGAACGACGAGGGGCACGCGGTCGAGCTGGCCGAAAACGCCGCCCGGGCGCGCGAGTTGCGGTTGGCTGCCCGCCCCGATCTGGTGTTGCTCGACATCTGGATGCCCGACACCGACGGCGTCAGCCTGCTCAAGGAATGGGCCGCTGGCGGGCTGCTGACCATGCCGGTGATCATGATGAGCGGGCACGCGACCATCGAAACCGCGGTCGAGGCCACCCGCATCGGGGCCATGGCCTTTTTGGAAAAGCCCATCACCCTGCAAAAACTGCTGCAAACGGTGCAAAAGGGCCTGACTCGGGTGGTGGCGCGCCCAGCGGCAAGCGCCAAGTCCGACCCCGCGCTGCCCGCTGCCAGCGAGCCCTTGCTCGACGCCACACCGCACCTCGTGGGAGCGCGCGCCGCCGATGACGAATCGGGCACGCAGCGCTTTGATTTCGATGCGCCCTTGCGCGAGGCCCGCGACGCCTTCGAGAAAGCCTACTTCGAATTCCACCTGAACCAAGAAAACGGCTCCATGACCCGGGTGGCCGAAAAAACCGGGCTCGAGCGCACCCACCTGTACCGCAAGCTCAAGCAGCTCGGGGTGGATTTGAACAAGTCCAAGCGCGTGGGCGAGTAGCGCCCGCTGTGCCATGGGCGCAAGCGCTGCACGGCTGCCCAGTTGCCGAGCTGCGCGGGGCAACGGGGCGCCCCGTGCAGTCTGTGGTGTAAGCTCCGGGGGGTAGGGGAACTATGCCCCCAAGGCTGCGCTCGAATGCGGTCAGCGTTTACATTAGTCTGCATGTTCAAGTCTTTGGCTGTTTTGCTGCTCGGGCTTTGCCTTGGGTGGGGTGTTTGGGCGCAAGCGCCGGCGGCGCCGTTGTGGGCAGTAGCGTCTGCGGGCGCAAACACGGCCGGCGCGCTGGTTTCGGCGCCGGTGGTCACGCCCGAGTCGCGCACCGCGCTGCTGGTGCATGCGCCGCAAGGGGTGGCGGCGGGGCAGCCGCTGTGGCTGGGTTTGCAGATCGAGCACGCGCCGGGCTGGCACAGCTACTGGAAAAACCCGGGCGACTCCGGCCTGCCCACCGAATTTGAGTGGACGCTGCCCGCCCACGTGGTGCCCGGCGCCATCGCCTGGCCCACGCCGCGCAAGTTCCCTATCGGCGAGTTGGCCAACTACGGCTTTAAGGACACGGTGCTGCTGCCGATCCCGCTCGAGGTGCGCCCCGGCTTTGCGGCCGACGCGCTGGCGCTCGAGGTGCTGGCCACATGGCTGATCTGCCGCGAAGAATGCATCCCGCAAGAGGCGCGCTTCCAAGTGCGCATCCCGGCGCAAATGGCTGCCGTGGCCCATTCTGCCGCCTTCGAGGCCGCTTGGGCCGCGCGGCCGGTGGCGCTGGCCGCCGGGGCCAGCCAGTTGACTGCAACCGAAAAAGCGCTGCAAGCCACGGTGCACGGGCTGCCCGCTGCGTGGCAGGGGCGCGCACTCGAGTTTTTCCCCGAAACCGGGGCCCTGATCCAGCCCGGCGCCGCTTGGCAGCAGCGTTGGGAGGGCGCGGTCTGGCACGCCAGCATCCCGCTGAACCCTTTCCGCTCTGCTTCGCCCGACACGTTGCCGCTGGTGCTGGCGCTGGCCGATGCGCCGCCGGGTGTGGCCGGGGTGCGGCTGGAGCTGGCGGTGCCCGGCGGTTGGCCGGCCGTGGCGGCGCCGACTGGCGTCTCCGACGCACTGGCGGCTGCATTGGCCGCCGAAGCCGCGCGCGCCGCCGCCCCAGCCCCTGGCCTCACGCTGTGGGCAGCGCTGCTCGGGGCCTTGATTGGCGGCATGATCCTCAACCTCATGCCCTGCGTGTTCCCGGTGCTGGCGCTCAAGGTGTTGTCGTTTTCGCAGCACGCCGATGATCGGCGCCGCCTGCGCTTGGGCGGGCTGGCCTACACCGCCGGCGTGGTGCTGTCGTTTCTGGCGCTGGGGGCGCTGTTGCTGGGGCTGCGTGCCGCCGGCGAACAACTGGGCTGGGGCTTTCAGCTGCAAAACCCGGCCGTGGTAGCGGCGCTGGCGGCGCTCTTCACCCTGATCGGGCTCAACCTCGCTGGCCTGTTCCAGTTTGGCCCCATGCTGCCCAGCGCGCTCGCCAGCCTGCGGGTGCGCAACCCCAACGCCGACTCCTTCCTCACCGGCGTGCTGGCCACGGCGGTGGCCTCGCCCTGCACCGCGCCCTTCATGGGGGCCGCGCTCGGGCTGGCCGTGACGCTGGCCCCGGCGCCGGCGCTGGCGGTGTTTGCGGCGCTGGGCTTGGGGATGGCGCTGCCCTACTTGGCCGCCACTTGGGTGCCGGCGCTGGTGCGCGCCCTGCCGCGCCCCGGGCCGTGGATGGAGACGCTGCGCCAGTGGCTGGCCTTCCCGATGTTGGCGACCGTGGTCTGGCTGCTGTGGGTGCTGGGCCATCAGGGCGGCATCAACGCCGCCGCCGGCCTGCTCATGCTGCTGCTGCTGCTGGCTTGGATGCTGTGGGCGCTGGGCCGCGGCGGGCTGATGCGGCGCTGGATGGCCCCGCTGGCGCTGCTGGCGCTGCTGGGCGGCCTGTGGCTGTTGGGCCCGCAGATGCTGGCCACGCACAGTGCAGCCTCAGGCGCGGCCACCGGCACGGCCGCCCAAGCCGCGCGCAGCACCCCGACCGCCGTCCCTGGCGTGTACTGGGAGGCCTGGAGCCCACAGCGCGAGGCCGAGCTGCTCGCCCAAGGGCGCACGGTGTTCGTCGATTACACCGCCGCTTGGTGCGTGAGCTGCCTCTACAACAAGCACAACGCGCTCGCCGACGAATCGTTCCTGCGCGACGTGGCGGCGCGCAACGTGGTGCTGTTGCGCGCCGACTGGACGCGGCTCGACCCCGCCGTGACGCAATCGCTGGCCCGGCTCGGGCGCAACAGCATCCCGGTCTATGTGCTGCATGCCCCGGGGCGCCAGCCCCTGCTGTTGTCGGAAATTTTGACTGTGCAAGAATTGCGATCCGCCCTGGCGCAACTTTGATTGAAAATGCGCCCGACTTCCCTACTCAAAGCGGCTTTGGCTGCCCTGACCATCATGCTCCTCAACGCCTGCTCCCCTGCCAACCCCGCTCTGCAAGTGAGCCTCGACGACGGCCGGGCGCTGCTCGAATCGGGCGGCGCGGTGCTGGTTGACATCCGCGAACCCTCCGAGCACGCGCACGGCGTGGCCCCGGGGATGGTGCTGCTGCCCATGTCGCAGTTGCCCGCGCGCCTCAACGAACTGCCGCGCGACCCCGCCAAGCCGCTGCTGCTGATTTGCAACACGCAAAACCGTTCGGCGCGCGTGGCCGAGCAGTTGCACGCCGCCGGCCTGACGCACGTGCGCTTCGTCGATGGCGGCATGAGCGGCTGGGCGCGGCGCGGCTGGCCCATGGTGCGCCCGGGCAGCGGCGGCTGAGCGGTGAAGGGGGCGGGCATGAACGACACCGAACTGATCGCCCTGCTGCGCCGCAGCCACACCGTCGCCGTGGTGGGGCTGTCGCCACAAGCCGAGCGGCCCAGCCACCGGGTGGCGCAGTACCTGCAACAGCAGGGCTACCGCGTGCTGCCGGTGAATCCGATGGCTGCCGGACAACTGATTTTGGGCCAGCCCTGCCACGCCAGCCTCGAGCAAGCCGCAGCCGCCTTGGCGGCCGAGGGGCTGCGCCTAGACATCGTCGATGTGTTCCGCCAAAGCGCCGAGGTGCCGCCGCTGGCCGACGCGGCGATCGCGCTCAGGGCGGCAGCGCTGTGGCTGCAGCTCGGCGTGGTGCACCCCGAAGCCGAGGCCCGCGCCGCCGCCGCCGGGCTGCAGGTGGTGAGCGATCGCTGCCTGAAAATCGAGCACCAGCGCCTGCTCGGGCCGGGCTAGGCGGGCACCGCTGCGGCCAGCCGACTAGCCAGCGCGCCGGCAAAATTTCGGAAAATCAGATATACCTTGATCGCGAGCTGGCTTGGGCAGCATGGTTTCAGTTGCGTCGCGAAGGCCAGCGCTTGACCAAACTGGCCGTGGCGGCAGCGGTGGCCCAAGCCCAGGCCGCCGACTACGAGGGCGAGGACGAGCGCGCCTTTGTCCAAGGCATCGCCACCCTCGTGAGCCTGCAGGCGCAGCGGCTGACGCAGCTTGTGGCCGACGCTGCGCGCTGGAAAGACGAGTATCTTTAATCGATGCCGACCCTTGTCATTGCGCGACAATCGTCGCCATGAACACGCCCTACGCCCCTTTGCAAAACGATACCTTTTTGCGCGCTTGCCTGCGCCAAGCCACAGAGCACACCCCGATCTGGCTCATGCGCCAGGCCGGGCGCTACCTGCCCGAGTACCGCGCCTCGCGCGCGCGCGCCGGCAGCTTCATGGGCTTGGCCACCCACCCAGACTACGCCACCGAAGTCACGCTGCAACCCCTGGAGCGCTATGCGCTGGATGCGGCGATCCTGTTTAGCGACATCCTCACCGTGCCCGACGCCATGGGGCTGGGCCTGAGCTTCACCCAGGGCGAGGGGCCCAAATTTGAGCGCCCGCTGCGCACCGAGGCCGACGTGGCGGCGCTGGCGCTGCCCGACCTCGAGCGGCTGCGCTATGTGTTTGACGCCGTGAGCTCGATCCGGCGTGCGCTGGCGGGCCGGGTGCCGCTGATCGGCTTTAGCGGCAGCCCTTGGACGCTGGCCTGCTACATGGTCGAAGGCGGCGGCAGCGACGACTACCGCCTCGTCAAGACCATGCTCTACCGCCGCCCCGATTTGCTCGAGCGCGTGCTGGCCCTCAACGCCGACGCGGTCGCAGCCTATTTGCGCGCGCAGATCGAGGCCGGGGCCCAAGCGGTGATGATTTTCGACAGCTGGGGCGGGGTGCTGGCCGATGGCGCTTTTCAGCGCTTCAGCCTGGCCTACACCGCGCGCGTGCTGGCGCAACTGCCGCGCGAGCACGCTGGGCAGCGCATTCCGCGCATCGTCTTTACCAAAGGTGGTGGCCTGTGGCTCAGCCAGATGGCGGCGCTGGACTGCGAGGTGCTGGGGCTGGATTGGACCGTGAATCTGGGCGCGGCGCGCGCGGCCGTGGGCGGGCCAGCCGGGGCGCCGGGCAAGGCGCTGCAGGGCAACCTAGACCCGAATGCGCTGTTTGCCGCGCCCGAGCAGGTGGCGGCCGAGGCGGTGCGGGTGCTGGAGCAGTTTGGCGCCCCGCACACCGACCCCAGCCAGCCCGGGCCCACGCACATCTTCAACCTCGGGCACGGCATCAGCCAGCACACCCCGCCCGAGAGCGTGCAGGCGCTGGTCGAGGCGGTGCACGGGCATTCGCGCCAGATGCGCCAGCGCGCTTGAGGCCGGTTGGTTCATTTCGCACAACGGTGGCGCTGTTTGGGTGCAAGCCGCGCAAGGGCGGACATTGGGCGCCCTTCATCTTGGGCTGCGGCCCAAGCGGTGGAGGCAAAAACGGTGACGCAGGAGGCGGTTCGGCTAGCACAAAAAGGGCCATGAGTCCGCCCGATTGCGTGCCTTATGCACAAATACCGCATCGGCACCCAGACCTGAGCACAAACCCCAACACCCTCCCTGTGTCTCTGGGGGCGCGATGCAAGTTGTTGATATGATTGGTTCTTGAGCGGCTGCCCGTTTTCTGGGCAGCGCAGACAAGGCTTTGATTTGCAAGGTCTTGGCGGCCCGATCCAAGGGCTATCCACAAAGTTATCCACAGATGCGTTGAGCAACTGCCGCAACCCCAGACGAATCAGCCACTTGGGCCCATTTTCAACACCATGACTGAACAGTTAGCGCCAACTGCAGCCTGCTGGGTCGAGGTGGTGTTGGCCACCCCGGCCCACAGCGGGTTGGGCGACAGCCTGAGCTACTGGAGCAGCGAGCCGTTGCAGCCGGGGGCGCTGGTGCGGGTGCCGCTGGGGGTGCGCGAGGTCTTGGGCATCGTCTGGCAGGTGCACGAGCAGCCGCCGGATGGCCTGAGCGCCGACAGCTTGAAGCCGGTGCGCGAATCTTTTGCCGCTCTGCCACCGTTGCAGGCCAACTGGCGCGCCTTGATCGCGTTTGCGGCGCGCTACTACCAGCGCGGCTTGGGCGAGGTGGCGCTGGCGGCGCTGCCGCCGCAACTGCGCGAGCTCGACGGCGCGGCCTTGCTGCGCCGCCTAAAGAAACTCGATGCCGCAGCCTTGGGCGCAGGCGTGGTTGCCGGTGCCGGTGCCGGTGCCGATGCGCAAGAGCGTGCCGGCGCCCAAGATCCGGGGCTAGCCCCGGCCGCGGTGGTGCCAGCCCCCAGCCCGGAGCAAGCCGCCGTGCTCGCTGCGCTGGCGCAGAGCACGCAGCCGGTGCTGCTGTTTGGGGCCACCGGCAGCGGCAAGACCGAGGTCTATTTGCGCGCGGCGCAGGCGCTGTTGCAGCAAGACCCGCAGGCGCAGGCGCTGGTGCTGGTGCCCGAGATCAACCTGACGCCGCAACTGGAGGCGCGCTTTTGCGAGCGCTTTGGTGCGCACGGGGTGGTGGCGCTGCACAGCGGCCTGAGCCCGGCGCAGCGCTTGCGCCACTGGTTGGCGGCGCACCGTGGCCAGGCGCGCATCGTGCTGGGCACGCGCATGGCGATCTTTGCCAGCCTGCCGCGCCTGCGCCTGATCGTGGTCGATGAAGAGCACGACCCGAGCTACAAAAGCCAAGACGGCGCGCGCTACTCGGCGCGCGATCTGGCGGTGTACCGCGCCCGGCTCGAATCGGGCACGGCGCGCTGCCAAGTCATTTTGGGTTCGGCCACGCCCGCGCTCGAGAGCTGGCACGCGGCCGAGCAGGGGCGCTACCAGCGGCTGCAGATGCCCGGGCGCATCGCCGGGGCGGCGCTGCCGCGCTTGCGCCTGCTGGACCTGAACCAGCAGCCCAAGCAGTGCCTGATCGCCCCGCCGCTGCTGGCGCAACTGGCCGCGCGCGCCGCCCGCGGCGAGCAAAGCCTGGTGCTGCTGAATCGGCGCGGCTACGCCCCGGTGCTGGCCTGCCACGCCTGCGGCTGGAAAAGCGACTGCCCGCACTGCAGCGCGCACGCCGTTTTTCACAAGCTCGACCGCAGCCTGCGCTGCCACCACTGCGGCCACGCCACCCCAGTGCCGCGCGCCTGCCCGGCATGCGGCAACCTCGACATCGCGCCGGTCGGGCGCGGCACCGAGCAGGTCGAGGAACACTTGGGCGCGCTGCTGGCCGAGGCGCGCCGCCCCGACGGCAGCCCGGTGCGGGTGGCGCGGCTGGACGCCGACAGCACGCGCGCCAAAGGCAGCCTGCACAGCCGCTTGGCGGCGATGCACGAGGGCGAGGTCGATGTGCTGGTGGGCACCCAGATGGTGGCCAAAGGGCACGACTTTCGCCGCATCACGCTGGTGGCGGGCCTGAACGTGGACAGCGGCTTGTTTTCAAGTGACTACCGCGCCCCCGAGCGCCTGTTTGCGCTGCTGCTGCAAGCCGCGGGCCGCGCCGGGCGCGACGCCGCCTTTGTGGCCGCGCAGCAGGCCGAGGTCGAGCTCTGGGTGCAGACCTGGTACCCGCAGCACCCGCTGTTTGCCGCGCTGGCGCGCCACGACTACCCGGCCTTTGCGGCGCAGCAGCTGCGCGAGCGCGCCAGCGCGCAGATGCCACCGTTCAGCTTTCAGGCGCTGCTGCGCGCCGAAGCCCGCACCCAGGCCACGGCACAGGCGTGGCTGCAAGCCGCTGCTGACGCTGCCCGCAGCGCCAGCCTGCCCGGCTTGGCGCAGAGCACGCTGTACCCGCCGCTGCCGCTCACGGTGCAGCGCGTGGCGGGCGTTGAGCGCGCGCAGATGCTGGTCGAGAGCCCCTCGCGCCCGGCGCTGCAGGCCTTTTTGGCAGCTTGGCAGCCGCTGCTGCACGCGTTGCGCCGCCAGCCGCCCGGGCGCGGTCTGCTGCGCTGGGCCATCGATGTGGACCCGGTCAGCCTGTAGCCGCAACCGGCCCCAGCCACGCCACCGCCGCCGCAAAGCTCAGAAACGACAGCGCGGTCGAGTACAAAATGATGCGCGCGATGCGCCCGCTGTCGGCGCCGAAGCGCTCGGCCAGCAGCACCACGTTGCTGGCGCTGGGCAGCGCGGCCACCAGCACCATCACCGTCAGGGCAAAGGGATCGAGCCCCAGCCCGAGCGCCATCGCCCCGGTGCCCGCCAGCCACACCAGCAGCGGGTGCAGCAGCAGCTTGAACAGCGCCAACTGCAGCGGTTCGAGCAGCGCGGGCTGAGGCTTTGGTGTTTGCAGGGGCTGAGCTTGCTCACCCTGCGCCGGCGCAGAGGCTTGCAGTTGCGCGCGCGCCAGCACGGCGCCCAGGGTGAACAGTGCCACCGGTGCCGCCGCGTCGGCCAGCAGCCACACCGTCTGCTGCAGCGGCCCCGGCAGCTGCAGGCTGTAGGCCGAGGCCAGCGCGCCGAGCACGATCGCCCACGGCATCGGGTTGGCCAGCACGCCGCGCAGCGCCTGCCCGGCCGCCGCCAGCGCCCCGCCGGCCTGACCGCCCAGGCGCGAGAGCGCAATGCACAGCGAGCTGGTGATCACCATATCGACCACGATCAGCCCCATCACCGTGCCCACGCTGTGCGGTCCCAGCAGCGCCGCCAGCAAGGGCACGCCCATAAAGCCGGTGTTGGGGAAGGCCACCACCAGCGCGCCAAAGGCGGCATCGTTCCAGCCCAAGCCGCGCCGCCTAGAGAGCGCCACCACCAGCCCCACCAGCAGCAGCGCCACCAGCAGATAGACAACCAACACCGCCGCGTCCAGCAGCTGCCCGATCGGCGTCGTGGAGCCGAAGCGAAACAGCATCGCCGGCAGGGCAAAGTAGAGCACGAAGGCGTTGAGCCCCGGAATCGCGCTCAGCGCCAGCCAGCCCCGGCGCGTGGCCGCGTAACCGGCCAGCACGAGCGCAAAAAAGGGAAAGGTGACGAGTAGGATGTCAAACACGGCGCGCTATTGTCGCTGCAAGCGGACCCAGGGGGCGCATATGATCGCCCCTTGGCCAAATCCGCGCAGCACAACTCAGCCCCCCATCACCACGCCCATGTCCTCCGGCCTCAACCCCGCCCAGCTCCAAGCCGTCGCGCACCACGGCGGCCCGTGTCTGGTGCTGGCCGGGGCCGGCTCGGGCAAGACGCGCGTGATCACGCACAAGATCGCGCGCCTGCTGCAGCAGGGCATGGTGCCCGAGCGCATCGCCGCCATCACCTTCACCAACAAGGCGGCGGCCGAAATGCGCGAGCGCGCCCGCGCGCTGGCTGGCCGCGCCGCGCAGCAGGTGCTGATTTGCACCTTTCACGCGCTCGGGGTGCGTCTGCTGCGCCAAGACGGCGCGGCGCTGGGCCTCAAACCGCAGTTCTCGATCCTCGACAGCGACGACGTCGCCTCCCTCCTCAAAGACTGCGGCGCCAGCACCGACTCGGTCACGGCGCGCCATTGGCAGTGGACCATCAGCGGCTGGAAAAACGCCGGCCTCGACGCCGCGCAGGCGCTGGCGCAGGCCGGCGACGAGGCGCAGCGCCAGATCGCCCTCGTCATGGCCAAGTACCAAGAGCGGCTGGCGGCCTACCAGAGCGTGGATTTCGACGACCTGATCGGCCTGCCGCTGGCGCTGCTGCAGCGCCACCCCGAGGTGCGCGCGCGCTGGCAGGCGCAGCTCGGTCACGTGCTGATCGACGAATACCAAGACACCAACGCCACCCAGTACGAGCTGCTCAAGCTGCTGGTGGGCGCGCGCGCCCAGTTCACCGCCGTGGGCGACGACGACCAGTCGATCTACGGCTGGCGCGGCGCCACGCTGGACAACCTCAAGCGCCTGCCGCAGGATTTTCCCGCTCTGCAGGTGATCAAGCTGGAGCAGAACTACCGCTCCACCGGCGCCATTTTGCGCGCCGCCAACCACGTCATCGCCCCCAACCCCAAACTCTACCCCAAGCAGCTGTGGAGCGATCTGGGTGAGGGCGAGCCGGTGCGCCTGCAAGCCTGCGACCACGAGGAGCACGAGGCCGAGCGCGTGGTGGCGCGCATCCAGAGCCTGCGCGGCCCGGCCTCGGGCAGCGCGCACAAGGCCTACAAAGATTTTGCCGTGCTCTACCGCGCCAACCACCAGTCGCGCCCGCTCGAAACCGCGCTGCGCAAGGCGCAGATACCGTACCAGGTCTCGGGCGGCACCGGGTTTTTTGAGCGCGCCGAGATCAAAGACCTGTGCGCTTGGCTGCGCCTGATGGCCAACCCGGACGACGACCCGGCCTTCCTGCGCGCCGCCACCGCCCCCAAGCGCGGCATCGGGCACCAGACGCTGCAGCAGCTGGGCGCCTTTGCCAGCCAATACAAACTCAGCCTCTACGAGGCCCTGTTTGCGCATTCCCTGAGCGCAGCCATGCCAGCGCGCGCCCTCGCCACCCTGCACGAGTTTGGGCGCAGCCTGAATGACTTGCAATACCGCGCCCGCCACTGCCGCGGACTAGAAGCGGCGGCGGCCTTTTTGGCCGACTGGCTGCAAGGCATCGGCTACCAGCAGCACCTGCTCGACCACGCCGACAGCGCACAGCAAGGCAGCGCCCGCTGGAGCAATGTGCTCGATTTTTGCGACTGGATGGCGCAGCGCTGCGCCGACCCAGCCGCGGGCGACGCGGCGGCGCCGGGGCGCGCACCGCAGACCATGCTCGATGTGGCGCAGACGGTGGCCCTGATCACCACCTTGCAAGACCGCCAGCAAGAGCAAGACGTGGTCACGCTCTCAACCCTGCACGCCGCCAAGGGGCTGGAGTGGCCGCATGTGCAGTTGGTGGGCGTCAACGAGGGGCTGCTGCCGATGCGCCCCGACGACGAAGACGCCGCCGCGCTGGCGCAGCGCCTGCAAGAGGAGCGGCGGCTGATGTACGTGGGCATCACACGGGCCCAGCACACGCTGGTGGTGAGCTGGCTCAAGCGGCGCAAAAAAGGGCGCGAGACGGTGCCGGGGCAGCCCAGCCGCTTCATCGCCGACATGCAGCTCGACAGCGCCCCGGTGCGCGAGGACCCGCGCGCCAAGCTGCGCGCGCTGCGCGCCGAATTTGCCCAGCGCGCCCAAGCGCAGCCCGGAGCCGGTACAGCCCCGCCGGTTTCGCCCTAGTGGAAACAACCGATGGCCAGCGCAAATAAGATTCACTAGAATAAACGAACCCCATTTCGCGCACACGCCATGAAAGTTTTTATCACCTATTGCTTTCGAGTTTGTGCGGGCCTCGGTCTAGCGGGCTTTGGCTTGGGCTTGTTGGCCGCCGCTGCCCTGCCGGCTCAGGCCCTCGAGCGGCCGCGCGAGCGCGTGGTGCTGACCATCACCGGCCAAATCGGCGCGACCAATCAGGGCTCGGCGGCGGTGTTCGATATGGCCATGCTCGAAGCCTTGCCGCAGCACCGCTTTGCCACCCGCACGCCGTGGGAGCAGGGCGTGGTGCGCTTCAGCGGCCCGCTGCTGCGCGATGTGCTGGCGCTGGTGCAGGCGCGCGGCCAGCGGCTGCACGCCACCGCGCTCAACGACTACCGCATCACCATCCCCATACACGACGCGCGCGACTTCGATGTCATCATCGCCACGCGCATGAACGAGCAGCCGATGCCGGTGCGCACGCGCGGCCCCTTGTTCGTGATCTATCCTTTTGACTCCGATCCCCGCTTGCAAAACGCGCGTTTTTATGAGCGTTCGATTTGGCAATTGCGTTCGATCGAAGTGATCGAATGAGCCTTGCAGCCGGACCGGCCCCATCCGCCGGCGGCCGCCGTTTTGGTTTATGGCTGGCGCTCACCACCTTCGCCATGGCGCTGGGCTTGAGCGTCATGATGGCGGCTTTTGTGCGTCAGACGCAAGCGATCGAAGACACGGCGCGTCTGCAGGCCGACTCCATCACCGCCATTGCGTTTCAGCTCGAGCGCGAGTTTTTGCGGCTGCGCCACCAGCTCCACCTGAGCCTCGTGCAACCCGAGCAGGCCGACTGGGCGCAGCTGCAGGTGCGCCACGAGATTTTTGCCAGCCGCGTGGGCCTGCTGCACGATGGCGCCACGATCGCGGTGTTGCGCCAGCGCCCCGAGTTCGACACCATCGCACCCAAAATCAAAGCCTTGCTCGAGCGCGCCGACCCATTGCTGGCCGACCCCGAGCGCCACCAGCCGGCGTTGCAGCAGGTGTTGCAAACCATGGAGGCGCTGGGCCCCGAGGTGCAGGCGCTGAGCCTGGCGGCCAACAGCCTGATGACGCACCTGATGGACGACAAGCTCGAGCAGGTGCGCACGCAGCAGCGCTGGATCAACCTGCTGATGGCCTTTCAGGTGCTGCTGCTGCTGCTGGCCGCCGCCGCCTCGTGGGGGCGGCACCAGCGCTTGCAGCGCGAGCGCGCGCAGCTCGAGGAGCTCAACGGCGCGCTGCAGCAGGCCAAGACCGCAGCCGAGCAGGCCAACCGCGCCAAAAGCCAGTTTGTGGCCAATATGAGCCACGAATTGCGCACACCGCTCAATGGCGTGCTGGGCATGCTCGATTTGTTGCTCGACAGCCCGCTGCCGCCGGCGCAGCGCGAGCAGTTGCGCACGGCGCAGCAGTCGTCGGCGCATCTGTTGTCGATCTTGAACGATCTGCTGGACCTGTCGGCGCTCGATGCGGGGCAGATCAAGCTGCAGCCGGAGCCGGTCGATGTAACCGCTCTGGTGCAGCAGTGCCACGGCTCGCTGCGCGCCCTCGGCGAGGGCAAAAACCTGCAGCTGCCGCTGAGCCTAGGGCCCGATCTGCCGCCTTGCGTGCTGACCGACCCCAAGCGCGTGCGCCAAGTGGTGCTCAACCTGCTGGGCAACGCCATCAAGTTCACACCCAGCGGCAGCGTGGCCGTGGCGCTCGATTGCCGGCAGCAAAGGGGTATCGCGCATTGGACGCTGACGGTGCGCGACACCGGGATCGGCATCGACCCATTGCTGCATGAGCAGATTTTTCAGCGCTTTGCCCAAGCCGACCGCAGCAGCACCCGGCCCCAAGGCGGCAATGGGTTGGGGCTGGAGATTTCGCGCACGCTGGCGCAGTTGCTCGGGGGCGACATCGCGCTGCGCAGCGCGCTGGGGCAGGGCTCGGTGTTCAGCTTCACTTGGGAGGCACCCCTGTGCAGCGACGCGGCAAGCCTGCAGTCGTGTCGGGAGCAAGCGGCGGCCCTAGCAGAGCAAGCAGCGACCCTAGCAGAGCAAGCGCAGGCAATCCCCTGCGCGCCTGCGCCACCTCCTGAGGGCAGGGGCCGGCGCGTGCTGGTGGCCGAAGACCACCCGGTGAATCGCAAGTTTCTGGCCCTATTGCTCGAGCGCATGGGCTTGCAGCCGACCTTTGCCGAAAACGGGCTGCAGGCGCTCGATCTGGCAGCGCGCCACGATTTCGATTGGGTGCTGATGGACATCCACATGCCCGAGATGGACGGGCTGGCTTGCGCCCGGGCGATTCGCCAGTTGCCCGGCGCGCGCGGCCGCGTGCCGATCATTGCCGTCACCGCCGACGTCATGAACGAGGCCGGTGAGCAGGCGCTGGCAGCGGGCATGGACGCCTTCTTGAGCAAACCGCTGCAGCGCTTGGCGCTGGAGCAGACCCTGAACCGCCTGAGCCCCAGCCACGTGCCGATGCCGACGATCTGAGCTCAGCCCTAGCCCGATCCGGCCCGTTGTTACCAGCCCAGCCCCAAGCGCAGCGGCAAGAACACCGCCATGCCGCAGACGATGGTGCCCAGCACGCCGCCACGCCAAAAAAACCAAGCCACCCCGGCGGCGGTGGCAAACAGCCGAGCATCTTGCCAGGTGTCGATCAACTGGCCTTCCAGCAGCAGCACTTCGGGCGCCACCACGGCCGCCAAGGCGGCGATCGGGGCGTAGAGCAGGCCGCGTTCGGCCCAGTGCGGCAGCTTCCAGTCGCGCTCGCTGATAAAGAAAAAGCTGCGCGTGATCACCGTCACCACCGTCAAGGCGGCGATGGCCAGCAGGGTGGGCCAGTCGAAATCGCTCATGGTGCGCTCGGTGGGTTGGGTGGGATAGGCGGCTGCGGGCGCAGCGCGCGCGGGCCGTGGGCCTCGATCAACAAGCAAAAAGCCACTGCGACGGCGATGGCCACCACGATGTGCAGCTTGAGCGGCAAGGCAAAAGCGGCCACCGCCGCCGCCCCCGCGACCCCGGCCGCCACCACTCGCAGCGTCGATGTGGCGAGCGAGCAGCCGACCCCGATCAAAGCAAGAATGCCGGCAAAGCCCAACCCCCAAGCCACCGGTATGGTGTGCGCCAGCGCCACCCCGAGCAAACTGGCGCCCATCCAGCTGAAGTAATTGACGCAGCAGTGGCCGGCCAAGTAGGCCATCTGGCGCTGTTTGGCTTCGAGCGTGGCGCCGACGGCGTGGTAGCGGCGCACAAAAAACACATAGCTCATATCGCCCGTCAGGTAGCCGGTGACCAGGCGCTGGCGCAGCGGCTGGTGCATCATGTAGGGCCGCAAATGGGCCGAAAACACCACGAAGCGCAAATTGACGCAAAACGCCGCCGCCAGCACCACCCACAGCGGCGCGCCCGCCGTGAGCAGCGGCAGCACCGCCAACTGGGCGCTGCCGGCAAACACCAGCAGCGTCATCAGCACCGCCTCGAGCTGGCTCAGGCCCGCCGCCACCATTGCCACCCCGGTCATCAGCCCCCAGGCCGCGACCCCGGCGGTGACGGTGGTCTGCTCGCGCACGCCCTCAGCGAACTCGGGCCAGCGGCGGATGTCGGTGCGCCAGAACATTTCAGCCAGCGCCGCCAGCGCCGCCCAGCACGGTGCCCACCGCCAGCGCGTGCCCGGCCAGAAAAGGGGCCGCCGCCAAGCGCTTGCCGCCGGCGCGTTGCAGTTCGGTCAGCACCAGCACGCCGGCGCCGGTCTGCACCTGCACGCCGCTGGCGTCGGCGGCCAGCACGGTGCCGGGTGCGGCCGCTTGGGGGCCGGTCGGGGCCGTTGGCAGCGCGTGCGCGCCCCAGACCTTGAGCGTGGCGCCCCCGAGCAGGGTGCTGGCCCCGGGCGCCGGATCGAAGGCGCGCACCCGGCGCGCGATCTGTGCTGCCTCGTGCCGCCAGTCGATCAGGGCTTCGGCCTTGTCGATTTTGTGCGCGTAGCTCACGCCCACTTCGGGCTGCGGCTGCGGCTGCAAGCGGCCGGCCTCGGCCTGCTGCAAGGCTTGCAGCACCAGCTGCGCGCCCAGCTGCGCCAGCCGGTCGTGCAGGCTGGCCGCGGTGTCGTGGGCGGTGATCGGCAGCGCCTGGCGCAGCAGCATGGGGCCGGTGTCGAGCCCGGCGTCCATCTGCATGATGGTGATGCCGCTCTCGGCGTCGCCGGCTTCGAGCGCGCGCTGAATCGGGGCGGCACCACGCCAGCGCGGCAGCAGCGAAGCGTGGATGTTCAGGCAGCCCAGACGCGGCAGCGCCAGCACCCAGGGCGGCAGCAGCAGCCCATAGGCGGCCACCACCGCCACGTCGGCCGCGGCTTGTTGCATGGCGCTGCGCGCCTGCGCGGCGTCATCGGGGTATTTGCCGTCCAGCCGCAAGCTGCGCGGCTGCGCCAGCGCCAAGCCGTGTGCCAGCGCCACCTGCTTAACGGCCGAGGCCTGGGGTTTGAGGCCACGCCCGGCCGGGCGGTCGGGTTGCGTGAGCACCAGCGGCACCTCATACCCGGCGGCCAGCACGGCGCGCAAGGCCAGCGCGGCAAATTCCGGCGTACCGGCAAACAACACACGCATGCGGCTCCTAGGATTCAGAGCGGCACCGCACGGCGGCCCGTGCGTGCGCTGGGGCGCTCGGCTTCGCCTTCGCCGTCGCGCCCGGCTTTGAGCAGCTTGGCCTTGATGCGGGTGCGCTTGAGCAGCGACAGGTATTCGACAAACACCTTGCCCTGCAAATGGTCCATCTCGTGCTGGATGCACACCGCCAGCAGCCCCTCAGCCTCGAGCTCGCGGCTGTGCCCGTGGGCGTCGAGCGCGCGTACGCGCACCGCCAGCGCGCGCTCGACGCCGTCGTACACGCCCGGCACCGACAGGCAGCCTTCGTCGCCCTTGCGGGTTTCGGGGCTGGCCCATAGCAGCTCGGGGTTGATCAGCACCAGCGGCTGGTCGCGCGCCTCGCTCACGTCGATGACAATGACGCGCTCGTGCACATCCACTTGGGTGGCGGCCAGCCCGATGCCGTTGGCCTCGTACATGGTGGCAAACATGCGCTCGAGCAGGGTGCGCACGCGCTCGTCCACCGCCGCCACCGGCTGCGCCACGCGCAGCAGCCGTGGGTCGGGGTACTTGAGGATGGGTAAAAGTTCGGCTGGGTTCATCGTGGAATGGGGCGCGGGGCCGCTAACAGGGGCCACAAAATATCGTTATTTTCGCCACTTTTGGCGGTCGCTGCACGCGACATGCGGCTATTATGATTGCTTCATGGGCTAAGGCTGAACCAGCGTGCTTAAAGCACAATCGGTCCTAGTCGTTTCCTGCCATTATCACCACCCAACGGTCGCAGCATTCGGCGCTGGCGGACCATGGGTAGCCAACGGGGCTCCAGACATGCAAACCACACCTGCACCTGCCGCTTTACATCGCACCGTCAACTGCAGCCGGACCGTGCCCGCGCTTGCCTTGCTGCTGGC
Source organism: Serpentinimonas maccroryi (assembly GCF_000828915.1). NCBI lineage: Bacteria > Pseudomonadati > Pseudomonadota > Betaproteobacteria > Burkholderiales > Comamonadaceae > Serpentinimonas > Serpentinimonas maccroryi. The sequence continues at coordinate 2,111,863 of NZ_AP014569.1, read as the reverse complement.
CAGTGCGTGGGCAGGCGCGCAAACTTTTCCCAACCTGCCCATCAGCCCGGCCCAGCGCGACACCGCGCAGCAAGTGGCCCAAGCCGGGGTGCCGCTGTCGGCGTTGGCGCCCAATGCGCCCGAGCGCCACACCGTGCGCCGCGGCGACACGTTGTGGGACATCTCGGCCCTGTTTTTGCGCCAGCCCTGGCGCTGGCCCGAACTGTGGGGCATGAACCTCGAGCAAATTCGCAACCCACACCTGATTTTTCCCGGTCAGGTGCTGGTGCTCACGCGCGTGGGCGACCGCGCCTTCTTGGCCATCGACGCCGGCGCAGCGCCGCCTACGGTGCGTTTGTCGCCTCGGATTCGTGCCGAGGCTTTGGGCGAGGCCGCCCTGCCCGCCATTCCCGCGCAGGTGATCGCTCCGTTCCTCAACGACTCGCTGCTCTTGAGTGCGGACACCCACGCCCGCGCTCCGCGCATCGTAGCCGCCCTAGAGGGCCGTACCCTGCTCAGCCAGGGCGATCGGGCCTACGCCCGGGGACAGTTTGGTGCGCTCGACGCGCTCGAGGGCGCGCCGTTGTTGCTCACCGAGCCCAACCCGGTGCAACGCATCTACCGCAACGCCGAGCCCCTGATCGATCCCGATAACGGTGAAAAACTGGGTTACGAAGCGCAACTCATCGGTACGGCGCAGCTGCTGGGCAGCGAAACCGTGCGCATGCACACGCGTGCCGATGGCCAGACCGAACAACGGGTGCAACCGGCCACGATCGACATCACCGCCGCCCTGACCGAAATCCGCATCGGCGACCGGCTGGTACCCACACCAGCGCAGACCACCCCCACCAGCTACGTGCCCCGTGCACCACAGATGCAGCTGGCTGGGCGCATTGTGCGCACCCACGCCCACGCGCAGCGCTTGGCCGGCCAACACCAAGTGGTGGTGCTCAACCGCGGTAGCCGCGATGGGCTTGAGGTGGGCCACGTGCTGGCCCTGCAGCGCAACGCCGCGCCCGTGGTCGACCGCACCGACAGCGCACGCGCCACGCTGCAGCTGCCGGTCGAGCGCAACGGCCTGATGATGGTGTTTCGCACCTTCGACCGCGTCTCCTATGCGCTGGTGTTGCAGGTGAGCGATGCGGTGCGCAACGGCGACCATTTCGCAACGCCCTGAAAATCCATGCCTGCCAAACCCGCAGCCGATCCAGATGCCACAGACACGACTGCCGAACTGGCCGCTTGGCTGCGCCTGACCACCACTGCCGGTGTGGGTGCGGCCACGGCGCGCAAGCTGCTGGCGGCCTTGGGCTCGCCCCAAGCGGTGTTTGCGGCCGAGGCGCAAGCGCTGCAGGTGCTGGTGGGCGAACGGCTGGCCGTCGCCTTGCAAAGCCCGCCGGTGCATGGCAGCCGTGTGCTGGAGCAAACCTTGGCTTGGCTGGCCGGCGCGCCCAACCGCTACTGCCTCGGTTTGGGGCACCCGCACTACCCGGCGGCGCTGCTGCAAATCCCCGACCCTCCGGTGCTGCTCTATGTGCAAGGCCAATTGAGCGCGCTGGCGCAGCCCTGCACCCTGGCCGTGGTCGGCAGCCGCAATCCCACCCCGCAGGGCGCCAGCAATGCCCATGCTTTTGCCCAGCAGCTGGGCGCGCAAGGGTTTTGTATCGTCTCTGGGCTGGCGCTGGGTGTGGACGGCGCAGCGCACTTGGGCGCGCTCGAAGCCGGTGCACCCACGGTGGCGGTGGTGGGCACCGGGCTGGACCGGGTCTATCCGCGGCAGCACCTCGAGCTGGCGCGGCGCATCGCCGAGCACGGTGCGCTGCTGAGCGAGTACCCGCTGGGCACGCCGCCGCTGGCGCCCCATTTTCCGCAGCGCAACCGCCTGATTGCGGGCTTAAGCTTGGGCACGCTGGTGGTGGAGGCGGCGCTCGAGTCGGGCTCGCTCATCACCGCCGAACTGGCGGCGCAGTACGGCCGCGAGGTGTTTGCCATTCCGGGCTCAATCCACGCGCCGCAATCGCGTGGCTGCCACGCCCTGCTCCGCCAAGGGGCCAAACTGGTCGAGACGGTGCAAGACGTGCTCGACGAACTGCGGCCGCAGCGCATCCCGACCCAACCCACGCAGGGCGTATTGGCCTTGGGCGCGCGCGAGCCAGCAAAGCCCACAGCGCCAGCCGGCGCAGCTAGGGCGGGCAAAGCGGCGCCGGGAACTGCGGGGCAGCCGGTCGAGGCCGAAAACGCGCTCTTGCAAGCTCTGGGCTACGACCCAGTCGGGCTCGACGCCCTGCAGGCGCGCTGCGGCTTGCCCACGGCCGAGCTGCAAGCGCAGTTGCTCGAACTCGAGCTGTGCGGGGTGGTCAGGCGCCTGCCCGGCGGCCTGTTTCAGCGCCAAGCGCTGGCTTGAGGTGCCAACTTAAATTTGCGCCCCGGCGTTCGGGTCGTCCGGGTTTTCCACCGTCTGCGCCACGGGCTTGATCAAATCCTCGCGCTTGATGCCCAGCGCCATGGCCACGCCGGTGGCCACAAAGATCGACGAGTAGATGCCGAACAAAATGCCGATGGTCAGCGCGAGCGCAAAGTAGTGCAGCACCGGGCCACCAAACAGCAGCATCGAGATCACCATCGCCTCGGTGGTGCCGTGCGTGATGATGGTGCGGCTCATGGTGCTGGTGATGGCGTGGTCGATCACCTCGCGCGTGCTCATCTTGCGCTGGCGCTTGAAGGTTTCGCGGATGCGGTCGAAAATCACCACCGATTCGTTGACCGAGTAACCCAGCACGGCCAGTACGGCGGCCAGCACGGCGAGCGAGAACTCCCACTGAAAGAAGGCAAAAAAGCCGAGGATGATGACCACATCGTGCAAGTTGGCGACGATGGCGGCGATCGAGAACTTCCACTCGAAGCGAAAGGCCAGATAGACCGTGATGCCGATGATCACGAACAGCAGCGCCAGCATGCCGTCGGTGACCAGTTCCTGCCCCACCTGGGGCCCGACGAATTCGGTGCGGCGCAGCTCCACGGTGGGGTCGTGTGCGCGCAGCGCCTGCAGCACCGACTGGCTTTGCTCACCCGCGCCCACGCCGGGCAACGGCGGCAGGCGCATCAGCACCTCGCGCGCGCTGCCGTAGTGCTGCACCAAGACCTCTTCGTAGCCCAAGCCGGCGAGCGCACCGCGCACCACCTCGAGGTCGGCGGGCTGCTGGTAGGCCACTTCGACCACCGTGCCGCCGGTGAACTCGACCGACAGGTTGAGCCCGCGCGTGACCAAGAAAAACACCGCCAGCGCAAACAGGGTGAGTGAGATCGCGTTCAGCAGCAGCGCATGGCGCATGAACGGGATGTCTTTTTTGACGCGGAAAAATTCCATTTTTTGCAACCTCTAGCGCTTCAGTCGGCGGCTGGGGAGCCGGGTTTGGACGGGCCCGCTGCGGGCGGCTCCCAGAAGACCGTACCCACCGAGATGGATTTCAGTTTTTTCTGCCGCCCGTACCAGGCATTGACCAGTCCGCGCGAGAAAAACACCGACGAGAACATGCTCGTCAGGATGCCGAGGCAGTGCACCACCGCAAAGCCGCGCACCGGACCGGAGCCAAAGGCCAGCAGCGCCAGCCCGGCGAGCAGCGAGGTGACGTTGGAGTCCAAAATGGTGCCCCAGGCGCTGTCGTAGCCGTTGTTGATCGCCATCTGTGGCGAGGCGCCGCGGCGCAGCTCTTCGCGGATGCGCTCGTTGATGAGCACGTTGGAGTCGATCGCCATGCCCAAGGCCAGCGCCATCGCCGCCATGCCGGGCAGCGTCAGGGTGGCTTGCAGCATCGACAGCACCGAGACCAGCAGCACCAGGTTAAAGGTCAGGGCGATGCTCGAGAAAGCGCCGAACAGGCGGTAATAGAGCACCATGAAAATGAGCACCACCATAAAGCCGTAGAGCACGCTCTCGAAGCCCATGCGGATGTTCTCGGCCCCTAGGCTCGGGCCGACGGTGCGCTCCTCGATGATCTCCATCGGCGCCGCCAGCGCGCCCGCGCGCAGCAGCAAGGCCACGCTCTGCGCCTCGAGCGAGGTCATCTGACCCGAGATCTGCACCCGGCCGCCGCCGATCTCGGTGCGGATCACGGGCGCCGTGACGACCTCGCCGCGGCCGCGCTCGAACAGCAAAATCGCCATGCGGTTGCCGACGTTGGCGCGCGTGACGTCGCGGAAGATGCGCGACCCGGCGGCGTCGAGCGACAGGTGCACCGCTGGCTCTTGCGTCTGGCCATCGAAGCCGGCTTGGGCGTCGGTCAGGTTTTCACCGGTGAGCACGACTTCGCGCAGCGTGATCACGGCGCGCCCCTCGCGGTCGAGGTGGCGCTCGGAGCCCAGCGGCACCGGCCCCTCGCCGCGTTCGGCGGCGCGCCCGGCCGGGCTTTCATCGACCATGCGCAGCTGCAGCGTGGCGGTGCGGCCCAAGATGTCTTTGGCGCGCGCGGTGTCGAGCACACCGGGCAGCTGCACCACGATCCGGTCTGCCCCTTGCTGCTGAATCACCGGCTCGGCCACCCCAAGCTCGTTGATGCGGTTGCGCAGCGTCAGGATGTTTTGCTGGATCGCCTTGGCCTGGATGGCGCTGCTGGCATCGGCGCTCAGGGTGCCGATCAGCTTGATCTGGCCATCGACCAGCTGACGCTCGAAGCTCAGGTCGGCGAAGTTTTCGCGCAGGGTTGGCAGCGCCGCTTCCAGCGCCGCCTCGTCGCGAAAGCGCAAGGTCACCGCCAGGCCTTCGCGGCTGATGCCGGTGTGGCGGATGTTTTGCTCACGCAGCGTGGTGCGCAGGTCGCGCGCCAGCGACTCGGCGCGCTGCTCGAGGGCCCCGGGCATGTCAACCTGCATCAGAAAATGCACGCCGCCGCGCAAATCCAAGCCTAGGTACATGGGTTGCGCGTTGAACAGCTGCAGCCAGCGTGGGGTTTGCGGCACCAGATTCAGCGCCGCCACGTGCGTGGGCTGGGCCGGGTCGGGGTTGAGGGCGCGGTCGATGGCGTCGCGCGCCTGCAACTGGGTTTCGGCGCTGTCGAACAAGGCCTGGATGGTCTGGTCTTGGAGCACCAGCGAGCGGGCGCTGATCTGGCGCTCGGTCAGCGCCTGCTCGATGCGCGTCAGGGTGGCGGCGTCGATGCGCACGCCGTGCTGGCCAGAGGAAACCTGCACCCCCGGGGCTTCGCCGTACAGGTTGGGCAGCGCGTACAAAAGGGCGATCAGCAGCGCCACCACGATGGTGACGTACTTCCACAGCGGGTATCGGTTCATGAGCGGGCGGCCCCGTTAAAGCCCAAAAGCCGGGCGCACGGGCCCAGCCTTTGGATGAAAAAACACGGCAAGGCCGTTTACTGAACCGTGCCCTTGGGCATCAACTGCATCACAGCGCTGCGCTGGATTTGGACTTCGACGCCGCTGGTCAGTTCCAAGGTGACGAAATCGTCGCCCAGTTTGGTGATGCGGCCCAGCATGCCGCCGGCGGTCACGACCTCGTCGCCCTTGGCCAGCGCGGCGACCATGGCTTTGTGCTCTTTGGTGCGCTTCATTTGCGGCCGGATCATGATGAAGTACAGCACCACGAACATCAGCACCAGCGGCAGCAGGCTGACCAAGGTGCTGGTGGTGTCGCCGGCGGCGGCCTGGGCGTAGGCGGGAGAAATAAACACGGTGGCTTTCCTGTGTGAAAGGGGTGGGGGTTGCGGGCGGGCCACGTGGGGCCCGTGTCAACCGCGCATTCTAAACCCCCAGCGCAAATACGCGCTCAGCTTTTGCTGACGCCGTGGCGTTGCGGCCGCAACGAAGCGTATCCGGCCGCTGCCTGGCCTGCTCTAGACTGCTGCCGGGCGCACCGCCGGCACCGGCCGGATGCGCAGCGCCAGCCACACCCCCAGCAACAACAACACCATGCCGGCCACCGTCAGGCCCTGTGGCCACTCGCCGCGCCACCAGAAAATATAAATCAAGGCGGCCACGGTCTCGAACACGATCAGCTGCCCGGCCAGGGCGGTCGGCAGGCGCTTGCTGGCCTGGTTCCAGCACAGAATGCCGCACCACGAGGCAAACAGCCCCAGCGCCAGCATGAGCCAGAGGAAAAACAGCGGATCCGGGCCCAGGGGCATGGGGAAGGTGCTGCCGCTGAGCGCCATCCAGCCCCAGACCAGCGCAAAACCGACCAAGGCCATGGGCAACGTGGCCAGGCCCTGCGCCGTGGCCCAGACGCGCGGGTTGCGATTCGGGTGCTGGCGCAGCCAATCGGCGTTGCGCAGCGGGTACCAGGTCCAGCACGCCAGCGCGCCCAGCGCCAGCAGCGCCCCCATCGCGTAGGCGCTGAGCGAGGCGTCGGGCTGTTGCAGCAGTCGCGTCATCTCGGCCTGATTGACCAGCGCAATACCCAGCAGCATGATGCCCAGTGGCAGCAGCAGGCGCCGCCAAGGCAGCAGGCCGTCGCGCGCGGCGTTGCGCTGGTTGGCGGCAATGGCGATCACCACCGGCAGCGTGCCGATGATGAGCGTGGTCAGCGGCCCGCCGGTGCCCTGGATCGAGCTGGCGAGCAAGGTGTAGTAGGCCAAGTTGCCCACGGCGGCCAGCTTGGCCGCTGCCAACCAATCGGCGCGCGTCAGGCGGCGCAGCGCGCCCCAGTCGAGCCAAGCCAGCGGCAGGCACAGCAGCCCAAACGCCAGGTAGCGCGCCATGGCCAGCAAGGCGGCAGGGTACTCGGGCAGCAACAGCGGCACCAGAAACACGAAGCCCCACAACATCCCCGCCAGCAAGGCGAAGGCCACCCCGAGCCCCATAAGGCCTCCCGTTAAACCAAAGCAGCAAGTGTAAGGGGCGCTGGACGCCAAACAGCGGGCGTGGCGCGTTCAGCGTCGAGCGGATGCCCCGGGTGCGGGCGCATCGGGCGGCAGCGGCCCGGCAGCGCGCCACTGCGCCAGCAACTCGCTCCAGCGCAGGCGCACGGCGGCCAAGTGTCGCGCCTTGACGTGGCCAAAACCCTTGATGCCTTCGGGCAGCGCCGCCAGTTGCAGCGCCAGCGCCTTGCGCGCGGGGTTCAGATTCGGCAGCAGTTCTTCGATCAGCTCTTGGTACTGGCCGATCAGGGCGCGTTCCTCGCGCCGCTCGGCGCTGCGGCCAAAGGGGTCGAAGGCCGTGCCGCGTAGGCCCTTGAGGCGCGCCAAGCCCTTGAAGGCGGTGAGCATCCACGGCCCGAAGGCACGCTTGATCGGCAGGCCGCGCTCATCGCGGCGCGCCCACAGCGGCGGCGCGAGGTGAAAGCGCAGCGCAAAATCGCCCTCGAACTGGGCCCCGATCTGGCGCAAAAACGCGGGGTCGCTGTGCAGGCGCGCCACCTCGTATTCGTCTTTGTAGGCCATGAGCTTGAACAGGTTGTGCGCCACCGCCTCGCTCAGGGCGCTTGTGCCCGCACCCAGCGCCGCGGCCTCGGCCTGCTGCACCCGGCGCACGAAGTCGCTGTAGCGCTGCGCGTAGGCCGGGTTCTGGTAGGCGCGCAAAAATTCGCTGCGCCGCTGCAGCAGCGCCTCGAGGCCGGGGCGCGGGTGCAGCGCGATGGCTTGCGCCGGCGCCAGCAGCGCCTGCAGCCGCGCGCCGTCGTGCGCCGCCCAGCGGCCCCATTCAAACGCAGCCAGGTTTTTGGCCACTGCCACATCGTTGAGCTCGATCGCCCGCCGCAGCGACTCGCGCCGCAGCGGCAACCAGCCTTTTTGCCAAGCAAAACCCAGCAGCAGCGGGTTGAGGTAGAGCGCGTCGCCCAGCAGCCGCGTGGCCAAGGCCTCGGCGTCGAGCGGCGCCACCGCCTCGGGGCTGAGCAGGCGTTCGAGCGTGGCTTGGCACTGGCTGGCCGGGTTGTGCCAGTCGGGTTGGCGCACAAAGGCCGCCGTCGGGCTCACGTGGCCGTTCAGGGCCACCCGCGTGCGCCCCGGCCCTAGGCGGGCCAGGCTTTCTTTGCTGACGGCGACGATGGCGTCGCAGCCCAGAATCAAATCGGCCGCGCCGCTGCCGACGCGGGTGGTGCAGATGTCGCTCTGCTGCACAGCCAGCAGCACATGGCTCCAGGTGGCGCCGCCCTTTTGCGCCAGGCCGGCGGCGTCTTGCGTGACCACGCCTTTGCCCTCGAGGTGCGCCGCCACCCCCAGCAACTGGCCGATGGTGATGACCCCGGTGCCGCCGACCCCGGCCACCACGATGCCATAGACGCTGCCCGGCCCGGCGGCATCAAAGGCTGGCAGCGGCGGCTCAGGCACATCCCCCAGCGCCTCGGGCGCCGGCAGCGCACCCGCCGGGGCGCTTTTGCGCAGTTGCCCGCCCTCGACCGTGACGAAGCTCGGGCAAAAGCCCTTGAGGCAGGAAAAATCCTTGTTGCAGCTGCTCTGGTTGATCTGGCGCTTGCGCCCGAATTCGGTCTGCAGCGGCTCTATGCTCAGGCAGTTGCTCTGCACGCCGCAATCGCCGCAGCCCTCGCACACGGCCGGGTTGATGAGCACGCGCCGCGCCGGGTCGGCCAAGGTGCCGCGCTTGCGCCGGCGCCGCTTTTCGGTGGCGCAGGTCTGGTCGTACAAGATCACGGTGGTGCCGGGCAGCTGGCGGAATTCGCGCTGGATGCGGTCGAGCTGGTCGCGGTGCTCCACCGCCACCCCGGCCGGCAGCCGCAGCGTGCTGCCGCCCACGGTGGTGTGCAGGGCGCCGCGGTATTTCTCGGGCTCGTCGGTGACCACGGTCAGGCGCGCCACCCCTTCGGCTTGCAGGCTGTGCGCGATCTGCAGCACGTGGTGGCCTTCGGCGCGCTCACCCAGCGGCTGGCCGCCGGTCATGGCCACGGCGTCGTTGTAGAGCAGCTTGAAGGTGATGTTGACATTGGCGGCGATGCACTGGCGGATCGCCAGCAGGCCGCTGTGAAAGTAGGTGCCGTCGCCCAAGTTGGCAAAGACGTGCGACTCGTGGCTGAAGGGCTGCTGCCCGACCCACGGCACGCCCTCGCCCCCCATCTGCGTAAAGCCGATGGTGGAGCGGTCCATCCAGATGGTCATGAAGTGGCAGCCGATGCCGGCCATGGCGCGCGAACCCTCGGGCACCCGGGTGCTGGTGTTGTGCGGGCAGCCGGAGCAAAACCAGGGCTGGCGCTCGGCCAGCGGCGTGTCGGCATGGAGCACCTGCAAGGCGCGCGCCTGGCCCTGCAGGCGCTCGAGCTGCGCCTGCACCCGCGCCGCCACTTCGCTGCCCTCGGGCAGCAGGCCGTGGCGCGCCAAGCGCCGCGCCAGCGCTTGGGCGATCAGCGCCGGCGTCAGGTCGGCGTTGGCGCGCAGCAGCTGGTTGGCGCTCGGGTTGGGCATCGACCACTCGCCGCCGCTGTGGTCGGCCCCGACTTCGTCGAACTTGCCCAGCACGTCGGGGCGTACGTCGGGGCGCCAGTTGTAGAGCTCTTCTTTGAGCTGGTATTCGATCACTTGGCGCTTTTCTTCCACCACCAGAATCTCGCGCAGCCCGGTGGCAAACTCGCGCGTGGTCTGCGCCTCCAGCGGCCAGACCACGCCCACCTTGTGCAGCCGCAGCCCGATGCGGCGGCAGGTGGCGTCGTCGAGCCCGAGGTCGCGCAGCGCCTGCCGGGTGTCGTTGTAGGCCTTGCCGCTGGCGATGAGGCCGTAGCGGTCGTGCGGGCCCTCGATCGCGTTGTGGTTGAGCCGGTTGGCGCGCACATAGGCCAGCGCGGCGTACCACTTGGTGTCCATCAGGCGCGCTTCCTGCTCCAGCGCCGCGTCGGGCCAGCGGATGTGCACGCCGCCGGGGGGCAGCTCGAACTCGGGCGCCACGATGCGCACCCGATCCGGGTCGATCTCGGCCACGGCGCTCGACTCAACGATCTCTTGGATGGTTTTCATGCCGGCCCAGACGCCGGCAAAGCGGCTCATGGCCCAGGCGTGCAGCCCGAAGTCGAGGATTTCTTGCACGCTGGCGGGGAAGAACACCGGCAGCCCACAGGCCTTGAAGATGTGGTCGCTCTGGTGCGCGGCGGTCGAGCTTTTGGCGACGTGGTCGTCACCGGCCACCGCGATCACGCCGCCCCAAGGCGTGGTGCCGGCCAGGTTGGCGTGCTTGAAGACGTCGGCGCTGCGGTCCACCCCTGGGCCTTTTCCGTACCACAGGCCAAACACGCCGTCGTGGCGCTGGCTGCCGGGCGGTGCAAACCCGAGCTGCTGCGTGCCCCAGACCGCGGTGGCGGCCAGTTCTTCGTTGACGCCGGGCTGAAACACGATCTGCTGCGCGGCTAGGTGCGCCTTGGCTTTCCACAGCGCCTGGTCGTAGCCGCCCAGCGGCGAGCCGCGGTAGCCGCTGATGAAGCCGGCGGTGTTGCGGCCCAGTTGCCAATCGCGCTGGCGCTGCAGCATGGGCAGCCGCACCAGCGCTTGCACCCCGCTCATGAAGGCACGCCCGTGGTCCAGCGTGTATTTGTCGTCTAGGCTGACGCTGGCAAGGGCGCGCCGAACCGCTTCGGGCAAGGGTGCGTTCATGGGTTTGTCTCCTGTCGCCAAGGCCGGCCGGGTAGGCCGCCAGTTACCGTTCACCCGCCGCCGTGGTGGGTGCGCTGCGGCAACCCCCAGGATCGCTGGTGGCTGCCGGTTGGCTCAGATTGTCGCCAAAAAAAACCGCCCTACGGGCGGCTCGGGCTTAGGCGTTTACCCTTGACCCATGGGGATTAGCCCAAGTGCTGCGCCAAAAAGGCCAGCGTGCGCTCGCGCGCCAGCGCGGCCGACGGGGCGTGGTGCGCGCCGCGCTGGTCGCAGTTGAAGCCGTGGTGGGCGTTGTAGGTGTGCACCTGCACCTGCGGGTGGCGCGCCTTGAAGGCCTGCACGGTGTTCTGCGGGATCCAGTTGTCTTGCTCGGCAAAGTGCGCCAGCACCGGGCACCGGGGTTGCAGCTCGGCGTCGGCGCCCACCGTCATGCCGCCGCCGTAGTAGGGCACGGCAGCCGACAGACCGTTGAGCTGGCAGGCGCTGCGCCAAGTGAGCAACCCACCCCAGCAGTAGCCCACGATGCCCACCTTGACCCCGGCAGCCAACACCAAGGTGTCGATGGCGGCTTGGATGTCGGCCATCACGCCCGGTGCGGGCAGGGCATCGACCTGCAGCTTGAGGGCAAAGCCGGCCTGCATGTCGGCGTCGGTGTAGCCCAGTTCCACCCCCGCTTGCACCCGGTGAAAGGTCGATGGCGCCAAGGCCACGTAGCCGGCAGCTGCGTAGCTGTCGGCCACCGCGCGGATGTGTGAATTGACGCCGAAGATCTCTTGCAGCACCACCACCGCACCGCGCGGGGCGCCCGCGGGCTGCGCCATGTAGGCGGGGCAGACAAAACCGTCGGCGGCTTTCAGATCGACGAATGCGCTCATGCGGGTCTCCTGGGCTGGGGTTGAGGTTGCATCATGGGTGGGGAGCGCAAAGCTCATTCGCCCCCCGAGGCGGAGGCGGATTAGGAGTCGGAATCGGGCTCGGAATCGGGCTCGGAATCGGACTCGGGTTGGGCGGCGTGCTTGACGAAAGTCACCGACACCGGGGCGTGCTGCAGCATCTGCTGCGACACCGAGCCCAGCAAGGTGCGCCCGAGCAGCCCGCGGCCGTGGCTGCCCATGATCACGCCATCGCAGCCTTCCTCTTCCAGCACCTCGAGCAGGAGCGCCACCGGCTCGCCCATGCGCACGTGGGTGCTGTAGGGCAGTTGCGCGGCGCGCACTTGGGCTTCGGCTGCAGCCAGCAGATCTTGCCCGGCGGCCTCGGCCAGGCGCTCGATGGCCTCGGCGTCGTGCAAGGTCACCAGTTCATAAAAAGTGGCCGGCTCTTGCACGTTGACCAGCACCAGCTCGCAGGCCAGCCCGGCCTGCGCCATGCGCACGGCGTAGGCCACCGCCTCGAACGACAACTCGGAACCATCCACCGGGATCAGCCATTTCATGCCATGCACTCCATATGATTGTTTGGCCTCAACTGTAGCGCATCGCTGGCCGCCTTCTGGCGGTTGTGCTGCGTCGCGCAAATTGCAGCGTGTGGCGGCGCGTTGTGCGCGGTGCAGCGACAATGCAGCCGATGCCCGACTCCTCTGCACCCAGCGCCCGCCCGCCTTTGGGTTTGGCCGCCTTGGCCCCGTTGCAGCAGCGCCCCTTCGCTCTGCTGTGGATCACTTGGCTGACGGCCAACATCAGCCTGTGGATGAACGACGTGGCCGCCGCTTGGCTCATGACCACGCTCACCACCTCGCCTGCGTGGGTGGCGCTGGTGCAGACCGCCGCCACGCTGCCGGTGCTGCTGCTCGGGTTGCCCAGCGGCGTGCTAGCCGATGCCCTTGAGCGCCGCCGCTTGCTGCTGCTGACGCAGGTTTGGGCGGCGCTGGTGGCGCTGCTGCTGGTGCTGACCGTCAAGCTCGAGGCGCTCACGCCGGCGCTGCTGCTGGCGCTGGTGTTTGCCAATGGCATCGGGCTGGCGCTGCGCTGGCCGGTATATGCCGCCCTGATGCCGCACCTGGTGCCGCGCGCCCAACTGCCCGCTGCGCTGGCGCTCAATGGGGTGTCGATGAACGTCTCGCGCATCGTCGGCCCGCTGCTGGCCGGGTTGATCATTGCGGCGCTGGGCAGCGAGTGGGTGTTTGCGCTCAATGCGCTGCTGGCGGTGGGCTGCGCCGCCCTGATCTGGCGCTGGCGCAGCCCCGTGTGCCCCAAGCCGGCGCCGCGCGAGCCTTTCTGGAGCGCGCTGCGCGTTGGGGTGCGCTTCGTCGCCGAATCGCCGCGTTTACGGCTGGCTTATCTGCAAGTGGGGCTGTTTTTTTTCCATTCGGCGGCGCTGATCGGGCTGCTGCCGCTGCTGGCGCTGCGCTTTGAGGGCGCCAGCGCCAGCACCTTTACCTGGCTGCTGGCGGCCATGGGCAGTGGCGCTATTTTGTCGGCGCTGTACCTGCCGCGCCTGCGCCGGGGGCACAGCCGCGCGTTCATGGTCTGGGCCGGCATGGCGCTGCAGGCGCTGGCGATGCTGGTGGTGACCTGGGCACCGGGGCTGTGGGCGGCGCTGCTGGCCATGTTCGTGGCCGGCATGGCGTGGATCGCGGTGGCCAACACGCTCAACGTGGCGGCCCAGTTTGCGATGCCCGACTGGGTGCGCGCGCGCGCCATTTCGGTCTATCAAATGGCCCTCATGGGCGGCGCCGCCTTGGGCGCGGCGGCGTGGGGCAAGCTGGCGCACTGGGTGGGGGTGCCGCTGTCGGTGTCGCTGGCGGCGCTGTCGGCGCTGTGCTTGGCCACCCTGACCTTGCGCTGGAGCCAGCGCTCGCGCCTGCTCGAAGACCCGGGGCCCGAGGGCGCTGACCGGGAGGCGGAGCCGCCGCTGCAATAGCGCTGCTGCCACCACGGCCTGCTAGAGCGTGTCGAAATCCTGCGGCGCGCCAAAGTCGCCCACCACCACGGTGTGGGTAAGCAGGCGCTGGCCGTGCCAGCGGTGCAGCAGGTAGCCGGGCGGCTCCAGCCGGTAGCGCGCGGGTTGGTCGGCGCGCAGGTCGAGTGCGATCTGGTGCGCCGTCGAGGGTGCGCTGATGGCCAGCGTGTGCGCCACCCGCGTGACCGTGACGCGGTGCAGGTGGCCGCACAGCAGCGCCTGCACCTGCGGGTGTTGCCACAGCAGCGCTTCGAGCGCATCCGCGCCTTGGCGCAACGCCATGTCGTCCATCTCGGCCAGCCCGGTGGCGTAGGGTGGGTGATGCAGCAGCAGCAAGGTGGGCTGGGGGCTGGCCGCCAGCGCCTGCTCCAGCCAGTGCAGCCGCTGCGCGCACAGTTCGCCGTGCGCGCAGCCTTCGGCCACGGTGTCGAGCGCCACCAGGCGCAGCGCCGGGTGCTCCCACACGTACTGCACAAAGGTGGGGTGCAGGCGCTGGCAGGCCTGCAGCCAGTCGGCGCAGGCTAGGCGCAGCGCCGCGCGCTGGTCGTGGTTGCCCAGCAGCGGCAAAACGGGCACGCCCAGCGTGCGCAGCGGCTGCACCAGCTGGCGCAGCAAGGCGTAGTCGGCGGCGCTGCCGCTGTCGCTCAGGTCGCCGCTGAGCAGCAGCAGATCGGGGGTGGGCTGGCGCGCGCACAGGTCGTGCACGCAAGCGCGCAGCAGCGCGGCGGTGTCCACGCGCGCGCCTACGGGCGGCGCGGCGCGCAGGTGCAGGTCGGAGAGCTGGGCGATCAGCATGGGGCTTTGGCGGCGATGCTTTTATCCACCCTGCCAGTCTATCAGCGCGCGAAGCGTTTGCGCGTGAGCGCCAGCGCAATCCAGAACGCGGCCACGGCGTAGAGGGCCAGCACGGCCAAGTGCAGCGCGGCGTCGCTGGGCCATTGGTTCAGGAACAAGGGCCGCACCAGCGCCACGCCGTGGGTCAGCGGCAGCAGCTCGGAGATGGCATACACCACGGCGGGCAGTTGCTCGCGCGGAAAAAACACGCCGCTCAAAAACATCATCGGCGTCAGAAAGAGCGTGAAGTAGTAGGTGAAAAAATCGTAGCCCTGCGCCAGCGCATTGAAGATCAGCGCCAAGCAGCTGAAGGCGATGCCCAGCAGCAGCAGCACCGGCAGCGCCAGCCAGAGCTTGGGGGCCTGGCTGATGCCCAGCAGCAGAATCACGCCCAAAATGGCGCAGACGGTGAACAGCGCCTTGAACGCCGCCCAGAGCATTTCGGCCAGCACGATGTCGTCGAGCGTGACCGGCGCGTTCAAAATGCCGTCCCAGGTTTTTTGCACCTGCATGCGCGAGTAGGCCGAGTACAGGGCCTCGAAGCTGGCGGCGTTCATGGCGCTCATGCAAATCGCGCCGCTGGCCAGAAACAGCAGGTAAGGCACGGCCAGCGGCAGCCCGTCGGGGCCGCTGACGGTGACCTGCCCGACCAGCATCCCCATGCCGTAGCCAAAGGCCAGCAGCCAGATCAGCGGTTCGGCGATGTTGCCCACTAGGCTGGGCAGCGCCAGCTTGCGCCAGACCAGCAGGTTGCGCTGGAACACGGGCCAAAACCGCCAAGACAGCTGCGGGGCGCGCCAGTGGCTGCGGTTGCGAGCGGGCAGGGCGCTCATCCTTGCTGCCGGGTTTGGGGTGTGCGCCGTGACAGGGTGTTTGAGGTGGGTTGTAGCGGCATCGGAAGTTGGGTTCACGAAATCGGGGGGTGGGTCACAACTTATTGGGTCACAACTTTGCACTTGGCCGGACTGAGGGGTGGGTTTTATTTTATGGGTTTCGCTCGTCGGCAAGGGGGTGGGGTAAGGGCTGGGGCTGGGGCGCTGGGGGCGGCCGGCCTCATGCCGTCCGCTGCGCGGCCAAAAATCGGCCGACCGCCCCCAGCGCCCCAGCCCCATAAGAGCATGGGCGTGAAAATTGCGCTGTGAGCATTGCTTGCAATGCATGCATCAACTACACTGCTCGTAGCGCTGCTTCAGAACCCGCCATGCCTACGCTCACCATCCGCAATCTCGACGACCGCCTCAAGCAGCGCTTGCGCCTGCGCGCGGCACAGCACGGGTGGTCTATGGAGCAAGAAGCGCGTGTGATCTTGGCTCAAGTCTTGGAAACGCCCGCACAGAACGACGGCGCGGCTTGGTTGCAGCGTGTGCGCCAGCGCTTCCAAGGTGTGGCTGGAGACGATTGGCAGCCGAGCGATCGGCGCGAAGGCACCGAGCGCGAACTCCCCCACTTTGACCCATGACGGCGCGCTACCTGCTGGACACCAACGTGCTGTCGGAGCTGATGCGCCCTCAACCCGATGCCGCCGTGCTTGCTTGGATGGAGCGCCAGACGCCAGCCGGTCTGTACACCAGCGCCATCACCATGGCCGAAATTGAGGCTGGGCTGGCACTCATGCCCTCAGGGCAACGCCAACGTGCGTTGCAGGCGGCGGCCGCCACCATGTTTGAGCAGGACTTTGCCGGCCGCTTGTGGACCTTCGATGCCGCTGCCGCGCAGGGCTACGCGCAGGTCAAAGCGCAGCGCCACCGGGCGGGCCGTCCCATCGGCCACGCCGATGCGCAAATAGCCGCCTTGGCGCTGATTCACGAGGCCACCCTTGTGACCCGCAACCTGACCGACTTTGCTGGCATTGAAGGCCTCGGCGTTCTCAACCCTTGGGCAAGCAGCTGCGCATAAAGAAAATCGGTGTCAGGCCACAGGACGCAGCCCGAGAAAGACCTCGGCGCCGGTGTCGCTGTATGCGCTGTGCTCAAAGGGCAGCGCCAGCGGCTCGAAACCGGCGGCGGCGATCAGCTGCAACCACACGGCTCTGGGGAACAGCCCCATCCAGTGCCGGTCGTGCACGGCTTGGGTGGCGCCGTTTTCGTCTCGCAGCAGGTAGGCCATGTCGGCGACGTAGCGCTCGGCGTGCGCGTCGGGCATCCAGCGCCATTCGAGGTAGCGCAAGCCGCGTCCGTTGCCGTCGCTGCCGCCGCTTTCGGTGCCGGGCGTGAAGGTCTCGAGCACAAAATCCGGCTGCAACAGCGCCACCCCACCGGGGGCGGTGTGGGCATAAGCCGTGGCGATGACACTGGCCAGATCGGCGCGCGTGCTCATGTAGCTGATGGCGTCGTGCACCAGCACGCAATCAAAGACGCGCCCGAGCCGCAGCGTGCGCATATCGCCCTGAATGTGCGTGCACTCCGGGTTCAGGCGGCGGCTCAAAGCGAGCATGGTCGGCTCCAGATCGACGAGCGTGCAGGCCAGCGCCGCCTTCAAGTGGGCGGCATTGTGGCCACCGCCGCTGCCCAAATCGAGCAGGGTTTGAGGGCGCCGCTGGCAGTGGGCCTCGAACAAACGCCGGTAAAAGGCGGCCTCTTCGAGGTAGTCGGCCACCGGCGTCAAGAGCGGATACCAAGGCGCCAGTTCGCGGTAGAGCTTGGGCATCTGAATGGGGCTGGTCGGGTGTGGCTCAGACATAACCCCGCTTTATACACAGACTTGGGCCATGCATTTTGAGCTTAACCGAGTGTCATGAGGGTATGCACCCGATTTGCCCGCAGCCGATCAAGGTTGGGTGCCATCTTGGGTAGCCGGTTGCCGGGCTGCGAAAGTTGGTTGGTGCGTAGGTGCTCCGGCAGGGCGCCAGCAACGCCGCTGCATCAGTGGCGGTAAACCGCTTTGCGGTCGCCGATGCGCAGCACAAGGATGCGCAGTGCTCCGTCCTCGATGTGGGCGATGATGCGCCAGTCGCTCATCCTTCTTGCCGGATCTGGCGCCCGGTGAGCTTGAGGAACAGGTCTTCGAGGTTGGCGGGGCGGTGCAGGGTGTGCAGCTGCGGCCAGTCGTTGAGGGCGGCCAGCAGCGGGCGCGCGTCGAGGGTGTAGAAAAACACCGTCTCGCCGCTCACCTCCACCCGCTGCGCCAGCCGCGCCAGCGCCGACTGCGCCAGCGCCTGCACCTCGTGGTTTTGCTGGGCATAGACCTCGACCACATCGGGCTCCAGGTGCTGCGCAATCAGCTCGCGCGGGCGCCCTGCGGCGATTTTGCGCCCCTGGTCGATGACCACCAAGCGCTGGCACAGGCGCTCGGCCTCGTCCATGAAGTGGGTGGTGAGCAGGATGCTCTTGCCCTGCTTGAGCAACTGCTGCAGCCGCTCCCACATCAGGTGCCGCGCCTGCGGATCGAGCCCGGTGGTGGGCTCGTCGAGCAGCAGCAGGCGCGGGTCGTTGATGAGCGCGCGCGCCAGCGACAGGCGTCGCTTCATGCCGCCCGAGAGCTCGCCCGGCTTGGCATCGGCCTTGTGCGATAGCGCGGCAAAATCGAGCAGCGCCGGGATGCGCGCCGCCAGCGTGGCCCGGTCGAGGCCGAAGTAGCGCCCAAAGACGCGCAGGTTTTCGGCGCAGGTGAAGTCCGGGTCCAGCGTGTCGAACTGGCTCACCACGCCCATCTGCGCCTTGATGGCTTGGGCGTGCTCGGGCATGGTCAAGCCAAAGGCCTCGACGCGGCCGCTGTCGGCGTGGGTCAGGCCGAGGCTGATGCGCAAGGTGGTGGTTTTGCCGGCGCCGTTGGGGCCGATCAGCCCCAAGCACTCGCCGGGCTCAATCGCAAACGACAGTTCATCGACCACCGCCGCGCCGCCGTAGCGCTTGCAGAGACCATCGACAGTGAACAGGGCAGTCATAGTGCGAGCATTGTGCCGCTTTTGCTTCGCCTTGCCAGCAGGAACACCCGCAACCACTTTTCTGTGATTGCGCCACCTCATGCCCGCACCTGGTACAGGCACAAGCCCAAACCACCTTCGACTCCTTGCTTGTCTAGGCCTTCGCGCTGGTCTGTAGGGCCGCGTCAGGTCAGGTCGGCCTTTGGGGGCTGCGCCAACTGCGCCAACTGCGCCAACTGCGCCAGCTTGTCGCGCCAGACTTTGCGCACAAAGGGGTCGGCCACGGTGTATTTGCCGTGCGTTGGGCGCAGGATCAGGTTGGCGCTGACCATCTTGTCCACGATGTTTTGCACCTGCGAGGTTTCCACGACGCTGCTGGTGCGGTCGGCGTAGGCGGCCAGGGCGTCGACGCCGAAGAGGCCGGTGGCGCCGTCTTCCGGGCCGGTGGCAATGCGCTCGAACACGGCTTTGCCGAGTTCGCCGAATTCCTCCACCGCCTTGAGTTCCACGTCGGCCGCTGCGTCGGCTAGGGTGGCGCAGATGATGCGCAAGGCGGTGTCCGGGTCGGTGCCGTGGGCTTGCTGTAGCTGCCGCAGTGCCTTGAGCAGCTCTTCGGGCCGGTGGCCCATGGTCTGGAAGCCTTGCCAGGCGGTGTCTAGGCTGGGCAGCACCACGCCGGGGGTGGCTGCGATGCGCTGCAACTGCCACTGCACAAATTCGCGGTCCAGCACCAGGTAAGACACCAAGTGAGCGCCGGCAAAGGGCTGGGCGCGGCGCGAGGTCATGTCGGCGAGCAGCGATTTGTGCGAACCGGTGCCGATGAAGAGTAAACGACCCGGCATGCCGGGCCTGGCGTTGACGGCGTCGCGCGCGGCCTTGAGCGCGTGCAGTAGGGCAAAGCCTTCTTCTGTCCCAAGGGTCTGCTGCACTTCGTCCACGATCAGCACGACGTTAATATGGGCGGTGTTGACCAGCTCTTCAAAGGCTTGGGCTAGCGTGGCGCCACCGGGCTGGCCGACGTCGTCGAGCTGGAAACCAAAACTGAAACCCGCCGCACCCAGGTTGAGTCCCTTGAAGCGTTGCAGCAGACCGGAGCCCGGCGTCTGCAGTTGGCGCAGCGTGTTGCGCACGGCTTCGTGAACCAGGGCCGACGGGTTTTTGGTGCGGTCGACCCAGAGGTCCACGTAGATGACCAGCGCGCCCCGGGTTTCGAGCGCGGGGATGAGGTCTTGCCTCAAAAAGGTGGTCTTGCCCACCCGGCGGATGCCCGAGAGAAAAACGCCCGAGCGGGTGCTTTCGTCCAGCGGGCCGGGGTTGAGCAACTGCTCGGCCATTTGGGCGGCGTAGGTCTCTCGATGGAAAAGGCCGGTGGTGTCGGACATGTTATCTCCAAGGTTGATTGCCGGATAATTATCCGCCATGGATAATTAGATGTAAAGCCCGCGATTGTACGGATGGAGCCACCGCTTGGGCGGTAGGTGTCCCCCTGCCTTCTTGGCCGGGCTTAGAATTCCGTCCTTTGACCCTGAGCGCCCCATGCCCAATCCCCATGCCCAGCCCGGCCAACTGCAAGCGGCACTGGCCCCGCACCACGCATGGCTGCAGTACGCCTTGCCCAAGCAGGCCCTGACCGAACTGGCCGGCGCCTTGGCGCGGCGCCCACTCGGTGCCGCCACGCAGTGGGCGATGCGCCGCTTTGCCGCGCGCTACCGCGTGGACATGAGCGAGGCGCTGCAGCCCGACTTTGGCGCCTACGCCACCTTCAACGACTTTTTCACCCGCGCCCTCAAGCCCGGGGTGCGGCCGCTGGCCGAATCGGGGCTGGTGTGCCCGGTTGATGGCGCTGTGAGCCAGTTGGGCCGCATCGAGGGCGACCGAATTTTTCAGGCCAAGGGCCAGCATTACCGCAGCATCGCGCTGCTGGGCGGCGATGCTCAGCTGGCGGCCGGCTTCGAGCACGGCGACTTCGCCACCCTGTATTTAAGCCCGCGCGACTACCACCGCATCCACATGCCCTGCGCCGGGCGCCTGAAACGCATGATCCATGTGCCGGGGGCGCTGTTTTCAGTCAACCCGGCCACGGCGCGCACCGTGCCGGGCCTGTTTGCGCGCAACGAGCGCGTGGTCTGCGTGTTCGAGGGCGCGCACGCCGGGCGGCGCTTCGACTTTGCGCTGGTGCTGGTGGGGGCCACCATCGTCGGCAGCATGGCCACCGCTTGGCACGGCGTGGTCAACCCGCCGCGCCCGGGCCTGCTGCAAGACTGGCGCTACGAGGAGCGCGCGATCGAGCTCGAGCGTGGCGCCGAGATGGGGCGCTTTTTGCTGGGCTCGACCGTGGTGCTGCTGTTCCCGCCCGGCTTGTTGCGCTGGAACCCAAGCTGGGCGGCCGACCAGCCGGTGCGGCTGGGGCAGCAGATGGCCGATTGGGTTGTATGAGGGCGCGCCTAGGGCAGCGCTTTAGATGCACCCAGGGGTACGAAGGCCACTAGAATGGGCCGCTCTCGACCCCGTCGGCGCAGCGGGGTCACACCAACAATCGGGATGCCATGACTGCCTACACGCTACGGGCCGCGTTGCTCAGCTTGACGACCCTCGTTTTTTTGACGGCCTGCCAAGGCCCCGCTGCGCCCGCTGCCGAAGCCCCACCGCCGTGGGTGAAAACGGTGCCGATCGAGGCCTCGGCACCGGGCGAGCGCCAGTTTTCGGGCACGCTGCGGGCGCGCCACGAAACGCCGCTGGCTTTGCAGGTGGGCGGCCGGGTGCTGACGCGGCCGGTGCAGGCCGGCCAACACGTGAGCGCCGGCCAGACCCTGCTGACGCTGGACGCGCACGACCTGCTGGCCAACGAAGCCAGCGCGGCGGCGCAACTGGCCAGCGCCGAAGCGGCGCAGCGCCATGCCGAGCGCGAGCTGGAGCGCCAGCGCCAGCTGGTGGCGCAAGGCTTTGTGAGCGCGCAAACCCTAGAGCGCTTCGAGCTGGCGCTGCGCGAGGCCGTTGCCCGCGTGCAGGCGGCGCGCAGCCAGACGGCGGTGGCGCGCAACCTGCGCCAGCACACGCAGTTGCGCGCCCCGGCGGCCGGGGTGCTGCTCGACCTCAGCGCCGAACCCGGCCAAGTGCTGGCTGCTGGCCAGAGCGTGGGCACGCTGGCGCACGCGGGTGAGCGCGAAATCGAGCTGTTTTTGCCCCAAGGCCTAAACGCGCCGCGCACGGGTTATGCCGTGTTGCCCGACGGCGCGCGCCAGCCGCTGCAGTTGCGTGAAGTGGCCGGCGCGGCCGACCCGCTCAGCCGCACCTGGCGCGCGCGCTACCGCATCGTGGGCGCGCTCGACCCGGTGGTTTGGCCCTTGGGGGCGGTGGTGCGCGTGGCGCTGCAGCCCGAAGGCCACGCGGCCACCGCCGAGGCGGCGCTGCAGCGCGTGCCACTGGGGGCGCTGGACGAACGCGGCGGCGGTGCGCAGCTGTGGCGCGTGGCCGAGGGCCGGGCGCAGCCGGTGCCGGTGCGCGTGCACCGCATCGACGCCACCCACGCCCACGTCAGCAGCCCGCTGGCGGCCGGTGAGGCGGTGGTGGCGCTGGGCACGCACCGCCTCAGCCCGGGGCTGGCGGTGCGGGAGCTGCCGCGGTGAGCTTTCCCAACCTGTCGGCGCTGGCGGTGCGCGAGCGCGCCGTCACGCTGTTTTTCATCCTGATCGCGGTGCTGGGTGGCCTCTACGCCTTCCTCTCGCTCGGGCGCGCCGAGGACCCCTCGTTCACGGTGCGCACCATGATGGTCTCGGCGCTCTGGCCCGGTGCCACGGCCGAAGAGATGCGCTCCCAAGTGGCCGACCGGCTCGAAAAACGCATCCAGGAAGTGCAGAACCTGTACCGCATCGAGAGCACCATCCGGCCCGGGCGGGTCGATCTGCAGGTCGAGTTCCAAGACTACACCCCGAGTGCGCGGGTGCCCGAGCTGTTCGACGAGGTGCGCCAGCGCATGAGCGACGAAGCGCCCCGGCTGCCGCGCGGGGTCGTCGGCCCGCTGATCAACGACGATTTTGGCGACGTGTATTTCGCCCTGATCGCGCTCAGCGCCCCCGGGCTGCCCCTGCCTGAACTCGCACGCAGCGCCGACACCTTGCGCGACCGCCTGCAAGCCTTGCCGGGCCTGCAAAAGGCGCTGCTGCTGGGCGAGCGGCCGCAGCGCGTGTTCATCGATTTCGACCTCGCGCGCCTGCACCAACTCGGCTTGGCGCCGCAGGCGGTGTTCGAGGCCATCGACGCCCAGCTGCAGTTGCTGCCGGCGGGCGCGCTGGAGCTGCAGGGCGCGCGCGTGCTGCTGCGCCTGCCCGCCGAACTGACCGATGCGCAACAGCTCGAACGCGTGCCGCTGCGCGTGGGCGGGCGGCTGCTGCAATTGCAGGACGTGGCGCAGGTGCGCTTGGGCCACGAGGAGCCGCCCAGCTACCTGGTGCGCGCCCACGGGCAGGATGCGGTGCTGCTGGGCGTGGTGATGCAAAAAGGCGAAAACGGGCTGGCTTTTGGCGCCCGCCTGGCCGACTTTGTGCGCCTGCAGCAGGCCGAGCTGCCGCTGGGCATGGAGCTGCGCGTGCTCACCAACCAGACCGACGCCATCACGCAGGCGGTCGATCTGTTCCAGAAAAAATTTCTGGCCGCCATGGCGGTGGTGATGGTGGTGAGCATGCTGGCGATCGGCTGGCGCGCCGGGCTGGTGGTGGGGATTGCGATCCCGCTGACGCTGGGCCTGACCTTTATGCTGATGAAGTTCACCGGCATCAACCTAGACCGCATCACGCTCGGGGCCCTGATCATTGCGCTGGGGCTGTTGGTCGATGACGCCATCATCGCCATCGAGATGATGATCGTCAAAATGGAGCAGGGCTGGGATCGCGTGCGCGCCGCCACCCACGCCTGGAACGCCACCGCCGCCCCGATGCTGTTTGGCACCCTGGTGACGGTGGCCGGTTTCGTGCCGATCGGCTTTGCCCAGTCGGGGGTGGGCGAGTACGCCGGCAACATCTTTTGGGTGCTGGCCTACGCGCTGCTGGCTTCGTGGCTGGTGGCGGTGGTGTTCACGCCCTACTTGGGCATCAAGCTGTTGGCGCAAGCCCAGCCCCATGGCGGCCCGGGTGGCCCGGGCGGCGGCCACGGCGGCAGCGCGCACTACCAGAGCCGCGGTTACCAGCGCCTGCGTGCGCTCATCACGGCCTGTGTGAGCTGGCGCAAGAGCGTGGTCGCGGTTACGCTTTTGCTGCTGTTGCTCAGCGCCTGGGCCATGGCGAACCTGGTGCAAAAGCAGTTTTTTCCCGGCTCCGACCGGCCCGAGGTGCTGATCAGCGTGCAACTGCCCCAAGGCAGCCCGATCGCCCAGACCGACGCCACCGTGCGCCGCCTCGAAGCGCTGCTGGTCAACCACCCCGACGTGCGTTCGCTCTCGGCCTACGTGGGGGCCGGTGCGCCGCGGTTTTTCATCTCCGCCAACCCCGAGCAGCCCAACCCGGCCTTTGCCAAGCTGCTGGCCATCGGGGCCGACGCGGCGGCGCGCGAGCGCATCATGGCCGATCTGCAGGCGCGCATCGAGGCCGGCGAGTTTCCCGAGGCGCGGCTGCGCGTGTCGCGGCTGCTGTTTGGCCCCCCGGTGCCGTGGCCGGTGAGCTTTCGCATCGTCGGGCCAGAGCCACAGCAACTGCGCGCCATCGCACAGCAGGTGCAGGGCATCATGCAGGCGCACCCGCACACCCTCAACACCCAGCTCGACTGGGATGAGCGCGCCTTGGTGCTGCAGCTCGAACTCGACGCGCAGCGCCTGCGCCTGCTCGGCCTGACGCCGCGCGAGCTCAAGCAACAGCTCCAGTTCCAGCTCGATGGCGTGGTGGTGAGCGAACTGCGGCTGGGCACGCGCACGGTGCAGGTGCAGGCCCGCGGCGCCCGCGACGGCAGCCCCTTGTTGCCCGAGCAGATCGAAATCCGCAGCCTCGACGGCCGCTTGGTGCCGCTGGCGCAGATCGGCCGCTTCGAGCTGCGCCACGAGGAACCGCTGCTGCGCCGGCTCAACCGCGAGCCCTTCCTGGCGGTGCAGGCCGACGTGCGCGGGGCGCAACCGCCGACCGTCACCGAAGAGTTGTGGCAGCAAATGGCCGCGCTGCGCGCCGAATTGCCGCCGGGCTACCGCATCGACATCGGCGGTTCGGTGGAGCGCGCCGGGCTGGCCAACCAGTCGATCCAGCAACTGTTCCCGCTCATGGTGGCGCTGATGCTGATCTTCATCATGCTGCAGATGCGCTCTTTTTCCGGCACCTTCGTGGTCGTGGCCACGGCCCCGCTGGGGCTGGTGGGGGCGGTGCTGGCGCTGCTGCTGTTTGCGCAGCCCTTTGGCTTCGTGGCGCTGCTGGGGCTGATCGGGCTGGCGGGCATTTTGATGCGCAACACCATGATCCTGACGCAGCAGGTGCAGGACAACTTCCACGACGGACTCGAGGCCGAGGCGGCGGTGGTGGAAGCCGCGGTGCAGCGCGCGCGCCCGGTGATCCTGACCGCGCTCGCTGCCGCGCTGGCCTTCGTGCCCCTGACCTTCGACAGCTTCTGGGGTCCGCTGGCCTACGTGCTGATCGGCGGCGTGGCGGTGGGCACCGCCATCACCTTGCTCTACGTGCCCGCGCTGTACGCGCTATGGCTGCGCATCGGCCACGCGCCGCCGCCGTCTGCGGCGCCGGTTGCGAAGGCTTAGACGTTAAACAAAAAATTCATCACGTCGCCGTCGCGCACGAGGTAGTCTTTGCCTTCGGCGCGCATTTTGCCGGCGTCTTTGGCGCCTTGCTCGCCGTTGCAGTCCAGGTAGTCGTCGAAGGCGATGGTCTGGGCGCGGATGAAGCCGCGCTCGAAGTCGCCGTGGATCACGCCCGCTGCCTGCGGTGCCGTGGCGCCGATGCGCACGGTCCAGGCGCGCACCTCTTTGGGGCCGGCGGTGAAGTAGGTCTGCAGGCCCAGCAGTTTGAAGCCGGCGCGGATGAGCCGGTTCAGGCCCGGTTCGTCTTGGCCCATTTCTTGCAGAAAGACGAGGCGGTCGGCGGGCTCCATCTCGGCCAGTTCGGCCTCGATCTTGGCGCAAATGGCCACCACCGGCGCGTTTTGCGTCGCGGCGTAGGCTTGCAGCTTGGCCAGCAAGGGGTTGTTTTCGAAGCCGTCGTCGGCCACGTTGCCCACGAACATGGCCGGTTTGGCGGTGATCAGGCACAGCGGTTTGAGCAGCGCCTGGTCGTCGGCGCTCAGCGCCAGCGCGCGCACCGGCTGGCCCTGGTTGAGTGCGGCCTGCACCGGGCCCAGCAGCGCCAGCAGCCGAGCGGCGTCTTTGTCGTTGCCGCTGCGGGCGGCTTTGCTGGCGCGCTGCAGCGCTTTGTCCACCGTGCCCAGGTCGGCCAAGCAGAGCTCGGTCTGGATGACTTCGATGTCGGCCACCGGATCGACGCGGCCGGCGACGTGGATCACGTTCGGGTCTTCGAAGCAGCGCACCACGTTGACCAGGGCGTCGGTCTCGCGGATGTGGGCCAGAAACTGGTTGCCCAGGCCCTCGCCTTGGCTGGCACCGGCCACCAGACCGGCGATGTCCACGAATTCGACGATCGCCGGCACGATGCGCTCGGGCTTGACGATGGCCGCCAGCTGCTGCAGGCGCGCGTCGGGCACCTCGACCACGCCGACGTTGGGCTCGATGGTGCAAAAAGGGTAGTTCTCGGCCGCGATGCCGGCCTGCGTCAGGGCGTTGAAGAGGGTGGATTTGCCGACGTTGGGCAAACCGACGATGCCGCACTTGAGACTCATGGAAGCCCTAAAATGACAAAAAACAGAAGCCGCCGATTTTACCGGTGCCGCCAGCCTGCCAGACTCCCTCTGTCCCCGCTGCCCCGCTTTTTCCTTTACCGGGATTTTTTTGCGCCATGCCGCTCGACCCGCACGACCCCAGCCTCTGGGAGCTGCCCGCTGCCCTGGAGCCGATGCTGCCCGATGTGCGCCTGCAGATCGACCCAGACCCGGTCGAGGCCATGCCGGCGCTGCGCCGGCGGCTGGCGGCGCTGCTGCTCGAGGGCGCGCAGGCGCATGATTTCGCGCGCCGCTTGACCTTCATCGAAACCGGGCTGCGCCTGACGCTGCAAAACCGGCCCGACGACAGCCTGCTGGTGCTGGTGCAAATGCTCTCGGATCGGCAATACGGCTACTGCGCCACCCACGCCTTGCTCGCGGCCAGCGCCTGTCTGCTGGTGGCGCCGCTGCTGCCGATCGAGGAGCCGCAGCGCGGCGCGCTGCTGCGCGCGGCCCTGACCATGAACATCGCCATGGCCGAGCTGCAAGACCTGCTGGCCACCCAGGCACAGCAGACCACGGCCTACCAGCGCGAAAAAATCAGCGCCCACCCGAGCGACTCGGCGGCCCTGCTGCGCGCCTTGGGCGTGACCGACGCCGACTGGTTGCGCTGGGTGCAAGACCACCACGAAGCGCCCGACGGCAGCGGTTACCCGAGCCAGAAAACCGAGCTCGATCTGGGGCAGCAGTTGCTGCGCCTGAGCGATCTGTTCGTGGCGCGCATCAGCCCGCGCAGCACCCGGCGCGGCATGTGGCCCAAGGTGGTGGTGGGCAACCTGTACCTCGAGGCTGAAGCCAGCGCCAGCCCGCTGGGTGCTTGCTTTGTGAAGCAGTTCGGCATGTACCCGCCCGGTACCTTGGTGCGGCTCAAAACCGGTGAGACGGCGCTGGTGGTGCGGCGCGGGGCCAAGGTCAACGCCCCGCTCGCGTTGGCCATCACCGGGCCCGACGGCATGCTGCTGAGCATCCCGGTCAAGCGCGACACCCAACTGCCCCTGTACGCCATCACGGCCCCGGTGGCGCCCGAGGATCTGCGCATCCGGCTCGATCTGGCGCGCCTGCTCAAGCGCATTTGAACGCTGGGGTGGTTGGGGTGGCCGCAGCGCAGGCCGCTTACTGCCACGCGCCCCAGCGCCCGTAGCCGGGCATGCCCTCGTGCAACGTCAAGCCCGCGCCTTGGCGCACGATCGCGTTCATGCCAAAGGTGACCGCGCCCAGCAGCCGCCGGTCTTGGCGGTAGCTGTGCAACAGGGTGCTGACCGCGTCGCCTTGCTCGATGCCGGTGGCCGGATCGACGTCGGGGATCGAGCAGCGCGCGCAGGGCTTGACCGGTTGCAGCCAGACTTCGGCATTTTCGCCGCTTGTTGCGCTGGCGGTGCCCACGCCGGCGCTGGCCGCCACAGAAAAACGCAGTTCGGCCAGCCGGTCTTCGTCGTGTGCCTGCAGGCCGCCCAGCAGCAGGTTGGGGCGAAAGCGCTCCACCCCCAGCGCTTCTTGCCCGAGCAGGCGCCGGCGCTGGTTGAGTTCGTCCAGCGCCGCCGCGCTCAGCAGCAGCAGCGGGTAGCCGTCGCTGAAGGTGTTGGGGGCCTGAATGCCGCCGGTCCAGCGCACATCCGATGGCCGCACGCAATCCGGGTCGAAGCGCACCAGCCGCAGCCGCAGCCCGAGCTGGGGCCGGTCGGCGAGCAAAAAATCGCTGAACCACTGCGCTGCCACGTCGCCCATGTCGTAGGCGTCGAGCTCGTCGTCCCAGACCCGCACCTTGCACGGCGCTTCGGCCGCATCCAGTGCCAAATAGAGCGACAACATGCCCGGCGCCTGCAGCTCGAGCTGCCCGAGCCTGAAGCGCGGCCGCACCAGCGCCAGCCGCGGCAGCTCGCGTTGCGACAGGAACTCGCCGCGCTGATCGACCACCATCCAGGTGCGGTCCCAGAGCAGCCCGCTGGGCAGCAGCTCGGCCTGCGCCAGCCGCACGCCGGCACAGGATTTGATGGGATAGACCCAGAGCTGTTCGATCGTCAGGGGCAGCGGCGTTTCGGTGTAGGGGGGCTGGGTCATGGGCGTAGCTCGGTAAAGGGTGTCATTGTCCAATAGCCGACAATAGCCGGCAATATGCATCCTCACACTTTGTTGGAATTGGGAAGCGCGCTGTTGAGCCGCGTGCTGCGTTTTGAGCACCCGGCCGACGCCACCGTGGCCGAGTTTTTTCGCCAGCAAGGCGCGCTGGGCAGCCGCGAGCGCGCCTTGCTGGCCGACGCGGTGTTTGCCGTGCTGCGCGACCGCCCGCGCCTGCAGTGGCTGGCGGCCAGCCACCCGGGGCGCACGCCGCAGCAGGAGCGCCCGGCCCGCCCGCAGCGCCCCAACCACGCCGCGCAGCCCCAAGGCACGGCGCAAACGCGCGCGCTGCTGCTGCTGGCCTGGACCGGCCCGCCCGAGCGCCTGCAGGCCGCCTGCACACCCGAAGAGTGGGAATGGCGCACGCAGGCGCTGGCGCAAGCGCTCGACGCCAGCGCACCGCCCGCCTGCCGCCACGGCCTGCCCGATTGGCTGGCCGAGGCGCTGCGCGCGGAGCTGCGGCTGCAGCGCGCGGGTGCGGTTGCTGAAGCCGGTGCAGCGGGTGCGGTGCTGGGCCAGCCCGAATCCGATGCGGCAGTGGAGCCAGAGGCAGAGGCAGAGGCAGAGGCAGAGGCAGAGGCAGAGGCAGAGGCAGAGGCAGCAGAAGCAGAAGCAGAAGCAGAAGCAGAAGCAGAAGCAGAAGCAGAATTCCAAGCCGCCGCACAGGCCTTGCGCCAGCCGGCGACGCTGGACGTGCGCGTCAACCTGCTCAAAGCCAAGCGCCCCGCCGTGCTGGCGCTGCTGCAAGAGGCCGGCTTGCAGGCCACCGCCACGCCGCACTCGCCCTGGGGCATCCGGCTGGAGGGCAAGCCCGCGCTGCAGCGGCTGGCGGCTTGGAGCGAGGGCCAAATCGAGGTGCAAGACGAGGGCGCGCAGCTGCTGGCACTGCTGCTCGAGCCCAAGCGCCTCGAGACGGTGATCGACTTTTGCGCCGGCGCCGGCGGCAAGACGCTGGCCCTAGGCGCCTTGCTGCGCAACACCGGCCGCCTGTACGCCTTCGACACCTCGGCGCACCGGCTCGATGCCCTCAAGCCGCGGTTGGCGCGCAGCGGCATCGACGCCGTGCACACGCTGGCGCTGGC
The DNA here is from genome assembly GCF_000828915.1 of Serpentinimonas maccroryi. Taxonomy (NCBI): domain Bacteria; kingdom Pseudomonadati; phylum Pseudomonadota; class Betaproteobacteria; order Burkholderiales; family Comamonadaceae; genus Serpentinimonas; species Serpentinimonas maccroryi. The sequence continues at coordinate 2,082,695 of NZ_AP014569.1, read as the reverse complement.
CCACGAGCACGACCAGCGCTTGCAGCGGCTGGCGGGCAAGGCCGACCGGGTGCTGGTCGATGCGCCCTGCACCGGCTTGGGCACGCTGCGGCGCCAGCCCGACCTGATGTGGCGCCAGAGCCCGGCCGACGTGGCGCGGCTGGCCGAGTTGCAAGGCCGGATTTTGGCGGCGGCGGCGCGGTTGCTCAAGCCCGGCGGGCGGCTGGTCTATGCCACCTGCAGCCTGCTGCGCGCCGAAAACGAAGCCGTTGCGGCGGCTTTCAGCCAAGCCGAACCCGGCTTCGAGGCCCTGCCGGCGGCGCCCATCTTGGCGCGCTGCGGCGTGGAAGGTGCGCAGCAGCTCTGCCGCGGCCCCTACTTGCGCCTGTGGCCGCACCGGCACGGCTGCGACGGTTTTTTTGCCGCCGTCTGGCAGCGCCGGGATTAAACAAAATATCCGGGGAACGCCGGCGCGGGTTCTAGAATCCCACACTTGGTCCGGCTGGGCCATCGCGTGCGCTGGCCAGCTGTGCTGGCGCAGAGTGGGCTGTTTCTGTCTGGTGTACGGGCGGTGTGTTGGTGGCCGTTGTTTGAAAGGTTTGCGGTGTCGATCGAATCGTTTTGGGGCGCGTCCTTGCATTTTCTGGTCCATGGCCTCACCGGGGCGGCGTGGTGGCAGGCGCTGCTGCTGGGCTTGGTGTGCACGCACCTGACCATCGTCAGCGTCACCCTGTACCTGCACCGCCACTCGGCGCACCGCGCCCTCGACCTGCATCCGGCGCTGGCGCATGGTTTTCGCTTCTGGCTCTGGCTCAGCACCGGCATGAAAACCAAAGACTGGACCGCCATCCACCGCAAGCACCACGCCAAATGCGAGCAGGTGGGCGACCCGCACAGCCCGGTGGTGTTCGGCATCAAAAAGGTGTTCTGGCAAGGGGCTGAGCTGTACCGCGCCGAAGCGCAAAACCCCGACACGCTGGCGCGCTACGGCCACGGCACCCCAGACGACTGGATCGAGCGCCGGCTCTACAGCCGCTGGCCGCAGGTCGGCATCGTGCTCATGCTGCTGCTCTACGTGTCGCTGTTCGGGGCGCTGGGGCTGGCGCTGTGGGCCATGCAGATGGTCTGGATTCCGTTCTGGGCCGCTGGCGTGGTCAACGGCATCGGCCACTACTGGGGCTACCGCAATTTTGAGTCGCCCGACGCCAGCGCCAACGTCTCGCCGTGGGGCATTGTGATCGGCGGCGAGGAGCTGCACAACAACCACCACACCTATCCAACGTCGGCCAAGTTCTCGGTCAAGCCCTACGAGTTCGACCTCGGCTGGGCCTACATCCGCGCGCTGTCGGCGCTGGGCTTGGCCCGGGCGCGCAAGACGCCGCCCAAGCCGGCCTTTGGTGCCGTGCGGCCCGTGGCCGACGCCGACACGCTCGAAGCCCTGATCGCGCACCGCTACGAGGTCATGGCCGCCTACGCGCAGCAGATGCGCGCCGCTGTGGCGGCCGAGCTCGCCGGCCTGCAAGCCCGGCGCTCCGACGCCTCGGCGCTGCGCGCGGTGCGGCGCTGGCTGCACCGCGACGACGCGCAGGTGCCGCCGCAGCACCAAGCCCAGGTGCAGCAGGTGCGCGCCCAGCACCCGACGCTGGCGCAGATGCACGCCATGCGCGAAGAACTGCGCTTGCTCTGGAACAACACCGCGCGCTCGCGCGAGCAGCTGGCGCAGGATTTGCACGCTTGGTGCCAGCGCGCCGAGGCCAGCGGCATAGCGGCGCTGCGCGAGTTCTCCGAGCGCTTGCGCGCCCTGCATCCCGCGCCCGCGCTGGCCGCTTGAGGCTGCACGCCGCACACCGCACTGAAGGAGTCGATGCAATGGGTTTTCCGTGGCTGCTGGCCTTGAAACTGGTGCCTTGGGGCGACGTGATCGAGCACGCGCCCAAGGTGCTCGCCGGCGCGCGCCGTTTTCTGGACAAAAGCCGCTCGGGCTCCAGCGCGGCCAGCGTCAACCCCGTGCCCACGGGCAACGGCACGCCGCACGAGCGCCTGCAGGTGCTCGAGGAGCTGTTTCACCAAATGCAAGCCGATCAGGCCCAACTGGCACAGACCAACGCCGATTTGGCCGAACAAAACGCGCGCCTGATCGATCAAGTCGAGCGCTTGCGCAAGCGCAGCCGCTGGCTGGTGGCCGGCGGCGGCTTGCTCACGCTGGGGCTGGTGATGCTGGCTTGGCAGGCTTACTGAGGCGGGTTGAGGGGTTCAAACGTGGCATCGCAGCCGCTGCCGGCAGCGATCCAGCGCCGCGCCAAGCGGTTCCACAGGCGCGCCCACAGGCTCAGGGGGGCTGCGCTGGCTTGGTCTGACTGGGTGTGGTCGTGCCCGGCGCTGCTGGCCAAGATGGCGCCGCAGCGGTAGCGCTGCTGCCCCGCTTCCCAGCGCAACAAGCGGCAGGCGCCGCGCACGCGCAAGCTGAGCACCATGCCCAGCGGACACGGCTCAGCCAGGCAACACAGGCCGCAGCCGTTGCAGGGCTGGCCTAGGGCAGGCTTGGCCGGTGCCTGCGGCTCGACCTGCAGCAGCTGCCAGTGCTTGGGCATGGGCGGTGGCCTTTGGTGCGCTGCGGGCTCAGGGCTTGGAGCTTGGCGCTCAGGCCGTGGCCCGCGGAGGTGGCGCCGCGCCGCGCGCCAGCACCGGCGCCAAGGCGATGCCGGTGTGGCTGCCTTGGCACACCAGGTCTTCTGGGGTGCCTTGCGCCACCAAGCGGCCGCCATCTTGCCCGCCTTCGGGGCCGAGGTCCAGCACCCAGTCGGCTGCGGCGATCAGGTCCAGGTCGTGCTCGATCACCAGCACGCTATGGCCGCCATCCACCAGCCGGTGCAGCACGCGGATCAGGCGCTCCACATCGGCCATGTGCAGCCCCACCGTGGGTTCGTCGAGCACGTACAGGGTGTGCGGGATTTTGAGGCCGCGGCGCGTCAGATCGTGGCGCACCTTGCTCAGCTCGGTCACCAGCTTGAGCCGCTGCGCCTCGCCACCCGAGAGCGTGGGCGAGGGCTGGCCCAGCGTCAGGTAGCCCAGCCCCACGTCGTGCAGCAGTTGCAGCGGCTGGGCGATGGCCGGCATGGCGGCAAAGAAATCCAGCGCCTGATCGACCTCCATGCGCAGCACCTCGGCGATGCTGCGGCCGCGCCAGCTCACGGCCAGCGTGTCGGGGTTGAAGCGCGCGCCGTGGCAGACCTCGCACGGCAGCTTCACGTCGGGCAAAAAGCTCATGGCGATGGTGCGCAAGCCTTGCCCCTCGCAGTGCGGGCAGCGGCCGGCGCCGGTGTTGAAGGAAAAGCGCGCCGGCCCGTAGCCGCGCGCCCGCGCTTCCAGCGTGTCGGCGTAGAGCTTGCGGATGGTGTCCCAAAAGCCGATGTAGGTCGCGGGGCAGGAGCGCAGCGTTTTGCCGATCGGGGTTTGATCGACTTCGAGCACGCGCTCGATGCTTTCGCAGCCGATCAGCGCCTGGCAGCCCTGCCAAGCCGGGCGCTCGCCCGCGTCCCAAGCGCGCCGCCCGGCCTGCGTGCTGCGCAGCTGCACCGCGCTGGCGGCGTTGGCCAGCAAGACCTCGCGCGCCAGCGTGGACTTGCCAGACCCACTCACCCCCGTGACCGCCACCAGCCGCCGCAGCGGCAGCTGCAGCGTGAGCTGCTGCAGGTTGTGGCGCTGCGCCCCCTTGACCAGCAGCCAGTCGGGGGCCGGCAAGGAATCAGCGTGCGCGGTGAGGCCGCCTGTTGCGCCGGGTGGGCTGGGGGTGGGGGCCGGCAAGGAATCGGAACGTGTGACTGAGGCCACCCAGCGCCGCGCCTGCAGCGGATGGCGCATGGCGTGCAGCAGGTAGCGCCCGGTTTGCGAATCGGGGGCGGCCATCAGGTCGGCCACGGTGCCTTGGGCCACCACCTGGCCGCCGCGCACCCCGGCGCCCGGGCCGATGTCGATCAGGTGCTCGGCGCGGCGTATGGTGTCCTCGTCGTGCTCCACCACCACCAGCGTGTTTCCTTGGCGGCCGAGCTGTTGCAGGGCATCGAGCAAAATTCGGTTGTCGCGCGGGTGTAGGCCGATGGTCGGCTCATCCAGCACATAACACACCCCTTGCAGACTGGAGCCGAGCTGTGCCGCCAGCCGGATGCGCTGCGCCTCGCCACCGCTCAGCGTTGGTGCGCCGCGCTCCAGCGTCAGGTAGCCCAGCCCGACTTGCTGCAAAAACCGCAGGCGGCCCAAAATTTCGGGCAGCAGATCGCGCGCGATCTGCGCCTCCCGCGCCGACAGGGTTCCGCCCTCGGGCAGTGCCTGCACCCAGGCGTGCAGCGCGTGCACGCTCAACCGCGCCAGCTCGGTGATGGTTCGGCCTTGGAACTTCACGGCGCGCGCCACCGGGTTCAGACGGCTGCCGCCGCAAGTGCCGCAGGGCTGGTCGCTCAGGTCGTCGAAGTCGGGTTCGCTCAGGCTTTGCTCGCGGCCCTGGCCGTCGTCGGGCGGGCGGCTGTCGTCGAACGCCGCGCGCTGCTGGCGGTTCAGCTGCACCCCGGTGCCGACGCAATCCGGGCACCAGCCGTGCTTGCTGTTGTAGGAAAACAGGCGCGGATCCAGCTCGGCGTAGCTGCTGCTGCACAGCGGGCAGGCGCGCAGGGTCGAGTAGCCCTCGATCTGCCCCACGCCGGCGCCGCTTCCTCCGGCCGCCAGCGCGTGCGCCAAGCTGCCCGGGCGGGCGGCATCGTCTGGGCCGCCGATGCCGCTGAGCACTTGCAGCACGCCCTTGCCGTGTTCGAGCGCGCGCTCGATCAGCTCGCGCAGCGCGGCCTCGTGCTCGGGCTGCACCTCGAGGCTGCCCACCGGCAGCTCGATCTGGTGCTCGCGAAAGCGCTCCAGCTTGGGGAAGCCCTGCGTGGGCACGAACTCGCCATCGACGCGCAGGTGGCTGTAGCCGCGCTGGCGCGCCCAGTCGGCCAGCTCGGTGTAGAGGCCCTTGCGCCCGCGCACCAGCGGCGCCAGCAAGCCGATGTGCTGGCCACGAAAGCGGCCCATCAGCTGCCCTAGGATCGCCGCCGGGCTCTGCGGCTGCACCGGGCTGTCGTCGTGGACGCAGTGCTGGGTGCCCAGCTTGACGTAGAGCAGGCGCAGGTAGTGCCAGACTTCGGTCACCGTGCCGACGCTGGACTTGCGCCCGCCGCGCGACAGCCGCTGCTCGATCGCCACCGTGGGCGGGATGCCGTGCACGGCATCGACTTCGGGCCGCCCGGCCGGTTGCACGATGCTGCGCGCGTAGGCGTTGAGGCTTTCGAGGTAGCGGCGCTGGCCCTCGTTGAACAAGATGTCGAAGGCCAGCGTCGATTTGCCAGAGCCGCTCACGCCGGTGATGACGCTGAAGCGCCCGCGCGGAATGGCCAGCGAGAGGTTCTTCAGGTTGTGCTCTTTGGCGTTGACGATCTGGATCGACGGGGCGTGGTCGCGAGTTGCGGCGGCTGGTGTGAGGTTTGGTAGCCACGGTGGCGGGGGCTCTTGTGCGCGCAAGCCCTCAGCCTCGGCGTAGGCGCGCAGGGCGGCGGCGGTGTGGCTGCTGGGGTGCAGGCGCACCTCTTCGGGGGGGCCTTGGGCCACCACCAGGCCGCCGTCGGCACCGGCGTCGGGCCCGAGGTCGATCAGCCAGTCGCTGGCGCGGATCACGTCGAGGTTGTGCTCGATCACGATCAGCGAATGGCCCGCGTCCACCAGCTTACGCAGGGCGCGCATGAGCTTGGCGATGTCGTCGAAATGCAGCCCGGTGGTGGGCTCGTCGAACAGCAGCAACTGCCCCAGCGGCGGTGGGATTTTGGTGCGCGCTGTCGCGGTGCTTGCGGCTGCGGAGCTTGCGGTCGCGGAGCTTGCGGTCGCGGAGCTTGCGGCCGCGGTGTGCGCGGCCGGGCTGGCGGGCTGCTGGGTGGCCGCGCCCGGCCGGGCAGGGCGGCGCCGGGCGGCAGCGGCGGTAGCTGCGTCGGTCTGCGCCGCGATCGCTAGGTGCGCCGCTAGCTTGAGGCGCTGCGCCTCGCCACCGCTGAGGGTGGGCACGGGTTGACCGAGTTTGAGGTACTCCAGTCCCACATCCACCAAGGGCTGCAGGGCGGCGCAAAAGGCGCGCTCCAGCTTGGCTTGGGCCGGATCAACGGCAGGGGGGCTGTGGCGGCTCGGGTCGCTGGATTGGTTTGCGGGCTGGGCGGCGATTTGGTCGGCTGCTTGGTCAGTGGCTTGGTCAGTGGCTTGGTCGGCCTGCGGCTCGGTGCTGTGGTCTGTACCCACACCCACACCCACACCCACACCTAAGCCAGAGCCAGAGCCAGAGCCAGAGCCAGCACCCGCACCCGCACCAAACAGCTGCAGCGCCTCGCTCACCGTGAGCTCGAGCAGGTCGGCGGCGTTCAGGCTGCGGCCGCCGCGCTGCAGGCAGACTTCCAGCACCTCGGGCCGGTAGCGCTTGCCCAAGCAATCGGGGCAGCGCAGATAGACGTCGCTCAAAAACTGCATTTCGACGCGCTCGAAACCGCTGCCGCCGCAGCCCGGGCAGCGCCCGTCGCCGCCGTTGAAGCTGAACTTGGCGGCGCTGTAGCCGCGCTGGCGCGCCAGCGGTTGCGCCGCCAGCAGCGCGCGCAGGGCGTCCCAGGCGCCGAGGTAGCTGGCGGGGTTGGAGCGCGCCGTTTTGCCGATCGGCGACTGGTCGATGAACACCACCGCGCTCAAGCGCTCGGCGCCCAACAGGGCATCGTGCGCCAGCGGCGCATCGGTGGGCTGGCCAAAATGGCGCTGCAGCGCCGGCGCCAGCACGTCCTGAATCAGGGTCGATTTGCCGCTGCCGCTCACGCCCGTCACGCAGACCAGGCGCTGCAGCGGAAAATCGACGTCGATCGCCTGCAAATTGTGGGCGCGCACGCCGCGCAGCTGCAACCGCGGCGTGCTGGCCGTGACCATGCGCTTGAAGCCAAAACCCACCTGCTTGCGCCCGCCCAAGTAGGCGCCGGTGAGGGTGTCGGCGTGGCCCAGGGCGCTGGGCGGGCCGTCAAACACAATCTGGCCGCCGCGCGCGCCGGGGCCGGGGCCCATGTCGATGACGCGGTCGGCGGCGAGCATGAGCGCCGGGTCGTGCTCCACCACCACCAGGGTGTTGCCGGCGTCGCGCAGGCGCTGCATGGCTTGCAGAATGCGCCCCATGTCGCGTGGGTGCAGCCCGATGCTGGGCTCGTCGAGAACGAACAGGGTGTTGACCAGCGAGGAGCCCAGCGCCGTGGTCAGGTTGATGCGCTGCACCTCGCCGCCGCTCAGGGTGCGGCTTTGCCGATCCAGCGTCAGGTAGCCCAGCCCGACCTCGCACAGGTATTGCAACCGGGTGCAAATTTCGTCGAGCAGCAGCTTGAGCGCGGGCGCGCCATGAGGCGCTGCCGCAGCCGGGGAGGAAGCGGCAGAGGAATCGGAACCAGAAGTAAACGAGCCCGCCGCCCCGAGGATGGGCGCTTCCGTGGCTGGGGGGGTGGCGGGTGAGGAATCGGAGCCTGCGACTGACGAACCCGCCACCCCCCCAGCCGCGGCAGCGCCCCCACCCGCAACAGCGCCCGCCCGCCCCACAGACAGCCGCGCAAAAAACACCCGCAAACGCTGCAGCGGCAGGCGCATCAGGTCGTGCAGACACAGCCCCGGCAGGGCTTCGAGTTGGGCGCGGCTCCAGGCCACGCCGGGCGGCATGAAACGCTGTTCGGGTGGCAATACCGCGTCGGCGTCGGCTTGGCTGCCCAGGCGCCACAGCAGGCCCTCGGGCTTGAGGCGCGCCCCTTGGCAGGCCGGGCATTCGGTGTAGCTGCGGTATTTCGACAGCAGCACCCGAATGTGCATCTTGTAGGCCTTGCTCTCGAGGTAGTCGAAAAAGCGCCGGATGCCGTACCACTGGCGCTTCCAGTCGCCGCGCCAGCCGGGGTCGCCTTCGAGCACCCAGTGGCGCTGCGCCGGGCTCAGGTGCATCCAGGGCGTGTCGCGCGGGATGCCGGCCGCCTCGGCGTGGAGCAGCAGCTCGTCTTGGCATTCTTGGTAGGCCGGGGTCTGGATCGGCTTGATGGCGCCGGCGCGCAGGGTGCGTTTTTCGTCCGGGATCACCAGCCCCCAGTCGATGCCGATGACGCGGCCAAAACCGCGGCAGCTGGGGCAGGCGCCCAGCGCCGAGTTGAAAGAAAAATGCGCCGGCAGCGGCTCGGCGTAGCGCATATCGCTCTCGGGGCAATGCAGGCCGGTGGAAAAACGCCACACCGTGGGCGCGGCGGATGCGCTGGAAGGGGCGGGCGAGTCCGCGGCCGAGGTGCTATGTGCCAAAGGCGCGCTGTCCGCACCCGGGGCATCTTGCAAATACACGTTCAAGCGCCCAGCGCCGTGCTCCAGGCAGCGCTCGATGGCTTCGAGCACACGCGCGCGCTCGGCGCGGCTGAGCAACAGCCGGTCGGCCACCACGTCGAGCACCTGCACCGGCGCGCTGTCGGGGCCGCTGCCGGCTTGCTGGCGCTGCCCCAGCACCCGGGTGTAGCCGCTGGCGCTCAGCCACTGCTCCACCTCTTGCGCGCTGCTGCTGGCCGGCAGCTGCACCGGGAAAGTGAGCAGCAGGCGCGGCTCCTGCCCCGTGCGGGCGTGCTCTTGCGCGCTGCGGCGCAGCAGCTCGGCGTAGAGGGTGTCGGGGTGGTCGGCGCGCACCGGCAGCGCTGTCTGGCGGTCGTAAAGCTGCGCCGCGCGCGCATAGAGCAGCTTGAGGTGGTCGTTGAGCTCGCTCATCGTGCCCACGGTGGAGCGCGAGTTGCGCACCGGGTTGCTCTGGTCGATGGCGATGGCCGGCGGCACGCCCTCGACCCGATCGACCGCCGGGCGGTCCATGCGGTCGAGGAACTGGCGCGCGTAGGCGCTGAAGGTCTCGACGTAGCGGCGCTGCCCCTCAGCGTACAGGGTGTCGAACACCAGGCTGGATTTGCCCGACCCGCTCGGCCCCGTGACCACCGTCAGCTCGCCGGTGCGCAGATCGAGGTCGAGGTTTTTGAGGTTGTGCTGGCGCGCCCCGCGAATGCGGATCAGCCCTTCGGGCGCAGGCGGCACGGGTTCGGGCGGCAGCAAGGGCCTTGCAACCGCTTAGGGCTTGACGATCAGCACTGGCACCTTGGCGTAAGTGAGCACTTTTTGTGCCACGCTGCCCAGAATCAGCGCCTTGACGCCGGTGCGGCCGTGCGAGCCCATGACGATCAGGTCGCAGCCTTCGTCTTGCGCGGTTTCCAAGATGCCTTCGTAGGTGCTGTTGCGCTCGATGGTGTCGGCGGCAAACGCCACCCCCTGCGCTTCGCAGCAGCTCTGAATATTGCCCAGCGCGCGGTCGGCGGCGGCTTGCGCTTCGCCCATGTAGGCTTGCAGGCCGGCGGCCGAGGCGTCGCCGATGCCGATGTAGGGGAAGGGGTCGATCACGTACAGCCCGACCACCGAGGCTCCGTGTACCTTGGCCAGACCGGCGGCAAATTCGGCCGCACCATGCGCCAGTTTGGAGCCATCAGAGGGCACCAGGATTTTTTTGAACATCGCGACTCCATGCGTTGAGCCGTTTGCACGGCGGGGCCATCATCTTAACCAAGCTGGGGCGGTGCTGGGCTGGTTGCCGGGTCGCTGGCTGATTGCGCCAGGCGCTGCCCGATGCGCTGCCAGCACACCAGTTGCTCGGCGGCGCTGGCCGCGCCCCAGCGCGCGATTTCGTCCAGCGTGCGCCAGCAGCCCAGGCACAGGCCGCTGGCGGCGTCCATGCGGCAGACGCCGACGCAAGGCGAGGGCAAGCCACGGCCGGCGCGGGCCGCGCGCAACGCCGCGGCCAGATCGGGGCGGCGCAATGCGGCGGTGGTGGCCGCTGGGGAGGCAGGATCGCAGGCTGGGTCGGTGGCAGTGGCACTCATACTGGCATGGTAGCGCCAAGCCCCTACCCAAGCGCCGCGAGGGGGCGTTGCAGGCAGAGGCGAAAAAACATCAGGCCCTAGGCGCTGCCCGCTGCGCGCCGCGCCAGCAGCGCGCGCGCCACCCGCGAGCCGCTGGGGCGGCCAAGCGCGGCGCTGATGTACGCGCCGGCCTCGACCAGCGCCTCGAGATCGACGCCGGTGTGCACCCCCATGCCGTGCAGCAAATAGACCAGGTCTTCGGTGGCCACGTTGCCGCTGGCCCCGCGGGCGTAGGGGCAGCCGCCCAGCCCGGCCACCGAGGCATCGAACTGCGCCACCCCCAGCTGCAGCGCCGCCAGCGTGTTGGCCAGCGCCTGGCCGTAGGTGTCGTGGAAGTGGCCGCTGACCTCATGCAGCGCGTAGTGCTGCAAGGTGGCTTCGAAGGCGCGCTGCACCTTGAGCGGCGTGCCCACGCCGGTGGTGTCGGCCACGCCCACGTGCTGCACCCCGATGCTTTTCATCAAGCGCGCCAGCTGCCCCACCTGCTGCGGCGCCACCTCGCCCTCGTAGGGGCAGCCCACGGTGCAGCTCATGGCGCCGCGCACAAAAATGCCGGCCGCGCGCGCGGCTTGCACCACCGGCGCAAAGCGCTCGATGCTCTCGGCCACGCTGCAGTTGATGTTTTTCTGGCTGAAGGCTTCGCTGGCCGAGCCAAAAACCACGATCTCGTCGGGCCGGTCGGGCAGCGCCGCCTCTAGGCCCTTGAGGTTGGGCACCAGCACGGCGTAGCGCACGCCGCTCTGGCGCACCAGGCCGGCCATCACGGCGTGGTTGTCGGCCATCTGCGGCACCCACTTGGGGCTGACGTAGCTGGTGACTTCGATGTGGCGCAAACCGGCCGCCTGCAGCCGCTGCACCAGCTCGATCTTGACCGCAGCGGGCAGCGCTTGGGCCTCGTTTTGCAGCCCGTCGCGCGGCCCGACTTCGACCAGATGCACTTTGGGGGGGAGGTTCATGCGCGGCTCCGATAAGGGTGGATGCAGCTCAGGCGGGCACGAAGCGCAGCAGCTCGGCCCCTTCGCTCACCTGGTCGCCGGGGGCGTAGAGCAGTTCGGCCACGGTGCCGTCGGCGGGAGCGGATAGGGTGTGCTCCATTTTCATGGCCTCCATCAGCGCCAGCGGCTGCCCTTTTTTGACCGCTTCGCCTGCGCTCACGCAAAACGACAGCACCTTGCCCGGCATCGGGGCGCTCAGACGGCCGCCCTCGAGGGCGTGGTCGCCGGCGTGGGCGAGCCGGTCGATCTCGACGATCTGCGCCGCGCCCTGCGGCGTGAAGACGTGCACCTGCTCGCTCAGCATGTAAACGCTGGCGCGGCTGCTGTGCCCGCCAAAGCCCAGCTCCAGCGCCCACGCGCTGCCAGCGGGCAGTGAATGAAAGCGCAGTGGGCCTGCGCAGTCCGCTGCAGCGGCTGCGGGCGCAACCGCCGCAGCGGCCTCGGCATCAGCCTGCGCCGCCTGCACCGCCGGCGGTTCCACGCACAGCTGCACGCTGGCGTCGCGCGCATAGATTAGGGTGGCATCCACCGGCTGGCCCCGGTACTCGAAGGCCAGGCGGCGCCGGGCGGCGTCGGCGCTGGGGTGGCTGCACCAGCCGTCGCGGCGGCTGAAGGGGTCGGGGGTTTCTAGGGCGCGCTCGTCGAGCAGGGTTTGCGCCGTGGCCGCGGCCACGGCCAGCGGCAGGCCGACCGGGTCTTGGTCAAAAAGCCGCGCGGCCTCGCGCGGGATCAAGGCGGTGTCGAGCCGGGCTTGGGCAAACGATGGGCTGCGCACCACGTGGCGCAAAAATTGCACGTTGGTCGCCAGCCCGACGATGTGCGTCTGCGCCAGCGCCGCGTCCAGCCGCGCCAGCGCCTGCTCGCGGGTGTCGGCGTGCACGATCAGCTTGGCGATCATCGAATCGTAAAACGGGCTGATGGCGTCGCCCTCGCGCACGCCGTCGTCGAAGCGCAGCGGGCCGCGCTCAAAGGCGCAGTGCGCCGGTTTGCGGTACACCGCCAGCGTGCCGGTCGCGGGTAGGAACTGCTGGTCGGGGTTTTCGGCGCAGATGCGCGCCTCGATGGCGTGGCCCTGCAGACGCAGCTCGTGTTGCTGCAGCGGCAGCGCCTCGCCAGCGGCCACGCGCAGCTGCCACTCCACCAGATCGACGCCGGTGATGGCCTCGGTCACCGGGTGCTCCACTTGCAGGCGCGTGTTCATCTCCATGAAGTAGAAACGCATCGCCTCGGGCTGGGCGTAGTCGGCCTGCTCAACGATGAACTCCACCGTGCCCGCGCCCACATAGCCCACCGCCTGCGCCGCCGCCACCGCCGCCTGCCCCATTTGCTGGCGCAAGGCGGGGGTGAGGCCCGGCGCCGGGGCTTCTTCGAGCACCTTTTGGTGCCGGCGCTGCACCGAGCAGTCGCGCTCGTGCAGATAGACGCAGTGGCCGTGCGAGTCGGCAAACACCTGGATTTCGATGTGGCGTGGGCGCTGCACGTATTTTTCGAGCAGCACCGCGTCGTCGCCAAAGCTGCTGCGCGCCTCGCGCTGGCAGCTGGCGAGCGCGGCGGCAAAGTCGGCGCTGGATTCGACTGCGCGCATGCCCTTGCCGCCCCCGCCGGCGCTGGCCTTGATCAGCACCGGGTAGCCGATGCGGTCGGCCTCGCGCTGCAGCAGCGCCGGGTCTTGCGCGGCGCCGTGGTAGCCCGGCACCAGCGGCACGCCGGCTTGCTCCATCAGGCGCTTGGACTCGGCCTTGAGCCCCATGGCCTCGATCGCTGCCGCCGGTGGCCCGATGAACACCACGCCCGCGGCGGCGCAGGCGCGGGCAAAGTCGGCGTTTTCGCTCAAAAAACCGTAGCCGGGGTGGATGGCTTGCGCGCCCGTGGCTTGGGCCGCGGCGATGATGCGCGCCCATTGCAGGTAGCTGTCTTTGGGCGCCGAGCCGCCGATGTGGATCGCCTCGTCGCAGGCGCTCACGTGCTTGGCTTGCGCGTCGGCGTCGGAATACACGGCCACCGTCTGCACGCCGAGGCGGCGCGCAGTGGCGGCCACGCGGCAGGCGATTTCGCCGCGGTTGGCGATCAGGATTTTCTTAAACATGCTGCGTGTCCTCAGTCCAGCCAATTGGGCTTGCGTTTTTGTAGGAACGACTGCACGCCCTCGCGCCCTTCGGCGCTGGCGCGGATGTCGGCGATGGCCTCGACCGTGCGCGCCACCAGCGCCTCGTCCAGCGGCGCTTGGGCAATGTCGTGCAGCAGCCGCTTGCAGGCACGCACGGCGGCCGGGCCGTTGGTGCACAGGGCGCCCACGAGCTCATCGACGCGCGCATCCAGCGCCTCGGGCGCCACCACGGCGTGCACGAAGCCGATGCGCAGCGCCTCGGCGGCATCGAAGCGTTCGGCGCTCAAAAAGTAGCGCTGCGCCGCGCGCGCGCCCATGGCGCGCTGCACGTAGGGGCCGATGGTGGCCGGAATCAGGCCCAGCTTGACTTCGCTCAGGCAAAAGTGGGCCCCTTGCACCGCCACCGCCATGTCGCAGGCCGCCACCAGCCCCATCCCACCGGCGTACACATCGCCTTGCACCCGCGCCACGGTGGGCTTGGGGCAGTCGTGAATGGCGCGCAGCATGGCCGCCAGCAGCCCGGCATCGGCCAGGTTTTGCTCGCGCGTGTAGTCGGCCATGCGGCGCATCCAGTGCAGATCGGCCCCGGCGCAAAAGGCCGGCCCCTCGGCCGCCAGCACGATGGCGCGCACGTCGTCGCGCGCACCCAGCGCCTGAAAAGCGGCGCTGAGCTCGGCAATCAGCTCCTCGTTGAAGGCGTTGCGCAGCTCGGGCCGCGTCAGCACCACGGTGGCGCGCGCACCGCGCACCGTCACCTGCAAGTGGGCCATGCTCTGCGCCCCCTTACATGCGAAACACGCCAAAGCGCGTGTCGGCTATGGGTGCGTTGAGCGCCGCCGACAGCCCCAGCGCCAGCACCCGGCGCGTGTCGGCGGGGTCGATCACGCCGTCGTCCCACAGGCGCGCGCTGGCGTAGTAGGGGTGGCCTTGGGTTTCGTACTGCTGGCGCAGCGGGGCTTTGAAGGCCTCTTCGTCCTCGAGCGCCCATTGGCCGCCCTTGGCCTCGATGGCGTCGCGCTTGAGCGTGGCCAGCACGCTGGCCGCCTGCTCGCCGCCCATGACGCTGATGCGCGCATTGGGCCACATCCACAAAAAGCGCGGGCCAAAAGCGCGCCCGCACATGCCGTAGTTGCCGGCACCAAAGCTGCCGCCGATGATCACCGTGAACTTGGGCACCGCCGCCGTGGCCACCGCCGTCACCATCTTGGCGCCGTGGCGCGCGATGCCTTCGTTTTCCACCTTGCGCCCCACCATGAAACCGGTGATGTTTTGCAAAAACACCAGCGGCACCTTGCGCTGGCAGCACAGCTCGATGAAGTGCGCGCCCTTTTGCGCCGATTCGCTGAACAAGATGCCGTTGTTGGCCACGATGCCCACCGGCATGCCCTCGATGTGGGCAAAGCCGCAGACCAGCGTGCTGCCGTACAGGGCCTTGAATTCGTGGAATTCGGAGCCGTCCACAAGGCGGGCGATGATCTCGCGCACATCAAAGGGCTTGCGCGTGTCGGTGGGCACGATGCCGTGCAGATCGGTGGCCGGGTAGCGCGGCGGCTGCGGCGTGCGCAGCACCGCCTCGGGTTGCTTGCGCCGCCCCAGGTGCGCCACCGCTTGCCGCGCCAGCGCCAGCGCGTGCAGATCGTTTTGCGCCAGGTGGTCGGCCACGCCCGACAGGCGTGCGTGCACGTCGCCGCCGCCCAAGTCTTCGGCGCTCACCACCTCGCCGGTGGCGGCCTTCACCAGCGGCGGCCCGCCCAAAAAGATGGTGCCCTGGTTTTGCACGATGATGGATTCGTCGCTCATCGCCGGCACGTAGGCGCCGCCGGCGGTGCACGAGCCCATCACCACCGCGATCTGCGCGATGCCCTGCGCGCTCATCTGCGCCTGGTTGTAGAAAATGCGGCCAAAGTGGTCCCGGTCTGGGAACACCTCGTCTTGGTTGGGCAGGTTGGCGCCGCCCGAATCCACCAGATAGATGCAGGGCAGGCGGTTTTGCTGTGCGATTTCTTGCGCGCGCAGGTGTTTTTTGACCGTCAGCGGGTAGTAGGTGCCGCCCTTGACGGTGGCGTCGTTGCACACCACCATGCACTCGATGCCGGCCACGCGGCCAATGCCAGTGATCAGGCCGGCGCAGGGGGCGTCGTTGTCATAGACATCGAGCGCGGCCAGCGGGGCCAGCTCCAGAAACGGGGTGCCGGGGTCGAGCAGGGTTTGCACGCGCTCGCGTGGCAGCAGCTTGCCACGGGCGGTGTGCTTGGCGCGCGCCGCCGCGCCGCCACCCTGCGCGATCTGTTCCAGCCGCTGGCGCAAATCGACCACCAGGGCGAGCATGGATTCTTGATTGGCCAAAAACTCGGCGCTGCGGTTTTTGAGCCTAGTCTCCAAAACGGTCATCGGGGCGTCTCCTAACTTTTTAAGCCCCCATTGTGCACCGAGAGGCTGGGAGGCTGGGAGGCGATTGTTCCTGCCCGTCTTGCACAGCCAAACACCCCCTGCGGCGTTGCGCGGCGTTGCACATGTGCGCCGCAACTCGCGGCTTATCGCCCCAAAAACCGCTGCGCGTCCAGCGCCGCCATGCAGCCGGTGCCGGCGCTGGTGATGGCTTGGCGGTAGATGTGGTCTTGCACGTCGCCCGCGGCGAACACGCCGGGCACGCTGGTCTGGGTGGCAAAGCCGTTTTGCCCGCTTTGGGTCACGATGTAGCCGTCTTTGAGCTCGAGCTGGCCTTTGAACAGTTCGGTGTTGGGACTGTGGCCGATGGCGATGAAGCAGCCGTGCAGCGCGATGTCCTGGGTCTGCCCGGTCTGCACCTGCTTGATGCGCACCCCATTCACGCCGCGCTCGTCACCCAGCACCTCGTCAAGGACATAAAAAAGCTTGAGCTCGATGCGGCCCTCGGCCACCTTGGCCATGAGCTTGTCCACCAAGATCGGTTCGGCGCGAAAAGCGTCGCGCCGGTGCACCAGCGTTACCTTGCTGGCGATGTTGGACAGGTACAGCGCCTCTTCCACCGCCGCGCTGCCGCCACCCACCACGCACACCTCTTGGTCGCGGTAAAAAAAGCCGTCGCAGGTGGCGCAGCCGCTCACGCCGCGGCCCATGAAGGCTTGCTCCGAGGGCAGGCCGAGGTATTTGGCCGAGGCCCCGGTGGCGATGATCAGGCTGTCGCAGCTGTACTGGCCGCTGTCGCCTTGGAGGCGAAACGGGCGCTGGCTCAGGTCCACGCTCTGGATGTGGTCGAACACGATCTCGGTCTGGAAGCGCTCGGCGTGGGCCTGAAAGCGCTGCATCAGTTCCGGGCCCTGCACCCCTTGGGCGTCGGCGGGCCAGTTGTCCACGTCGGTGGTGGTCATGAGCTGGCCGCCTTGGGCCATGCCGGTGATCAAGAGCGGTTTGAGGTTGGCGCGCGCGGCATAGACGGCGGCGGTGTAGCCGGCCGGGCCGGAACCGAGGATCAGGACTTGGGCGTGGCGGGGGTTCATGGTGTGGGCTCTCCGGGTGCAGTGGGCTAAAGGTGAGTGTATCGTAGCAGCAAACTCAAATGCAGGTGGGGGTATGTATTTTTGACCAGCGGGCGGCCTCGGTTAAGCTAGCGCCTGCACATGAGTACCCCTGTCAACACCCTCAACAAAGACGCAGCGCGCAGCGCGGCCCGCGGCATTCGGCGCTTCACGCAGGAGTTTGCCCTGCTGCTGGGAGCGGCCGGGCTGCTGTTTTGGTGGCTCGCGCTGCTGAGCTACAGCCCCGGCGATGCCGCTTGGTCCACCTCGGGCGTGGCCTCGGCCAGCGCCAACTGGGGCGGGCGCGCCGGCGCCTGGCTGGCCGATTTCAGCTACCTTTTGCTGGGGGCGTCGGTGTGGTGGTTGGTGCTGGCAGCCTCGCATATCTGGCTGATGGGGTTGGCGCGCTGGTTGCGCGTGCCTGCTGCTGCCGGGCCCAGCAGATCTGTGGCGCGGCCCGATACACCGCTGGCCGCTTTGCGTGCTCGCTTGCAGCAGCCGCCGTGGCCTGGGGTAGCGTTTGGCGCCGGGCTGTTGTTGCTGCTGGCGACCAGCACGGTGCTGGAGTGGAGTCGGCTGCACCGCTGGGATGCGTGGCTGCCGGGTGAGTCCGGTGGCCTGTTGGGCAGCCTGCTGGGGCCGCCGGCGCAGCTCTGGCTGGGGCAGACTGGGTCGGCCTTGCTCGCCATCTGCCTGTTGCTGGTGGCTATGGCGGGGGTGTTTCGGTTTTCTTGGGCCGAGGCGGCCGAGGGTTTGGGACGCTGGGTTGACGACGCGGTGCAGCGCTGGCGCCTGCGCCGCGAGGCCAAAGAAGACCTGCGCATCGGCCGCCAAGCCCTGCGCCAGCGCAGCCTCGAGGAATCGGAATACGAGCAGTTGCACCCGGCGCACCCGTTGAGCGTGCAAGGGGATGAGCGAGCCGCCGTTGACCCAAGCTTTGGCAGTGGCCTCAGCCCCGGCGCGCAAGACGACGATACCGACGCCGAGCCGTTGTTGGAGCCGCCTCTACACAAGCCAGCCGCCGCTGCGGGGGCCAAACCCGCCGCCAAACCCGCGGCCAAGGCGTTGCAGATCGAACCCGTGCTCACCGAAGTGCCACCCAGCAGCCGCGTGGTCAAAGAGCGCCAGCAGCCGCTGTTCCACGATTTGAGCGACACCAAGCTGCCGCAGATCGACCTGCTCGACGCCGCCACGCGCCAGTCGGCCAGCGTGGCCCCCGAAACGCTGGAGATGACCAGCCGCCTGATCGAGAAAAAGCTGGGCGACTTTGGCGTGCAGGTGCAGGTGGTGGCGGCGCTGCCCGGGCCGGTGATCACGCGCTACGAGATCGAGCCGGCCACCGGCGTCAAGGGCTCGCAGGTGGTGAATCTGGCGCGCGATCTGGCGCGCTCGCTGTCGCTGGTGAGCATCCGCGTGATCGAAACCATCCCCGGCAAAAACCTGATGGCGCTCGAGCTGCCCAACGCCCGGCGCCAGACCATCCGCCTGAGCGAGATTCTGGGCTCGCAGGTCTATCACGACGCCAAAAGCCTGCTCACCATGGGGCTGGGCAAAGACATCGGCGGGCACCCGGTGGTGGTCGATCTGGCCAAAATGCCGCATTGCTTGGTGGCCGGCACCACCGGTTCGGGCAAGTCGGTGGGCATCAACGCCATGATCCTGAGCCTGCTCTACAAGGCCGACCCGCGCGACGTGCGCCTGCTGCTGATCGACCCCAAGATGCTCGAGCTCAGCGTCTACGAGGGCATCGCGCACCTGCTGGCGCCGGTGGTCACCGACATGAAGCAGGCCGCCAACGCGCTCAACTGGTGCGTGGCCGAGATGGACAAGCGCTACCGCCTGCTGAGCAAGCTCGGGGTGCGCAACCTGGCCGGCTACAACGCCAAGATCGCCGAGGCGGCGGCGCGTGGCGAGCCCATCGGCAACCCCTTTAGCCTCACGCCCGAGCAGCCCGAGCCTCTGCAGCGCCTGCCGCACATCGTGGTGGTGATCGACGAGCTGGCCGACCTGATGATGGTGGTGGGCAAAAAAATCGAGGAGCTCATCGCCCGCTTGGCGCAAAAAGCGCGCGCCGCCGGCATCCACCTGATTTTGGCCACCCAGCGCCCCAGTGTCGATGTGATCACCGGCCTGATCAAGGCCAACATCCCGACGCGCATCAGCTTTCAGGTCAGCAGCAAGATCGACAGCCGCACCATTTTGGACCAGATGGGTGCCGAGGCCCTGCTGGGCATGGGCGACATGCTCTACATGCCCAGCGGCAGCGGCTACCCCAGCCGCGTTCATGGCGCTTTTGTCAGCGACGACGAAGTGCACCGCGTGGTGGCTTGGCTCAAGGCCCAGTGCGGCGAGCCCGATTACATCGACGGCGTGCTGGAAGCCCCGATCGACGCCGAAGGCGGCAGCGAAGCCGAGGGCGACGCCGGCGCGGGCGCGGGCGGCGAAACCGACCCGCTCTACGACCAGGCGGTGGCGATCGTGCTGCAAGACCGCAAGGCCAGCATCAGCTACGTGCAGCGCAAGCTCAAGATCGGCTACAACCGCGCCGCGCGCCTGCTCGAAGACATGGAGCGCGCCGGGCTGGTGAGCGCCCTGACCAGCAGCGGCCAGCGCGACATTCTGGTGGGCGGGCGCAGCGCCGATTGAGCGGCTACAGAGGCTGCGGCCACAACTCCTTACACCTGCGCCGCCGCTGTCTGCAACCGCTGCGCCGGCTTTGCATCAAAATGGGTACCATGCACCGACACCCCTTTACGCTCCCCGGCCTGGCTCGCGCCATGGCCACATGGGCCACGCTGGCGGCCTTGGCCACCCTGCCCGTTGCGGCGGTGGCTACCCCAGCGGCCAGCGGCCCGGCCACCCCGGCAGCCGCTGCGGCGGCCACCGCCACCACCCCCGGCACCGCCTTGGGCGACTTGCAAGCCTTTTTGCGGCAGACCCAGCAAGGCCGCAGCGCCTTCACCCAGACCGTGACCGGCCCGCGCCCGGCGCCCGCTCCCGACGCCTTGGCGGCCGCCAACGCCCCGGCCGCGCGGGTGCAAATCAGCCACGGGGTGTTCGAGTTTCAGCGCCCGAACCGCTTTCGCTTTCATTACCAGCGGCCGTTTGAGCAGCTCATCGTCGCCGATGGCCAAACCCTGTGGCTCTACGACCCCGATCTGGCCCAAGTCACGGCGCGGGCGCAGCGCGAGGTGCTGGGCCAGACCCCGGCCGCCCTGCTGGCCTCCGGGGCCGACCTGCGCACCCTGCAGCAGGCCTTCAGCCTGAGCAACGCCCCCGACGCCGACGGCCTGCGCTGGGTGCAGGCGTTGCCCAAGGGCGCCGACGCGCCGCTGCAAGCGGTGCGCATCGGCTTTCGCGGCGGCCAGTTGGCGGTGCTCGAGATTCTGGACCGCTTCGGCCAGCGCTCGCACATCGCCTTCGAGCGGCTCGACACCCGAAGCGCGTTCCGGCCCGGCCACTTCAGCTTCAGCGTGCCGCCCGGTGCGGCGCTGATCCGGCCCGAATGAAGCCCCGGCCACGCTGAGTTCTATGCAGGCCGGCACCCGCCCACTAGCAGAGCGGCTGCGCCCGCAGACCTTGGCCGACGTGATCGGCCAAGCGCACCTGCTCGGGCCCGGCAAGCCGCTGCGCGTGGCCTTCGAGACCGGGCAGCCGCACAGCTGCATCCTGTGGGGGCCGCCGGGGGTCGGAAAAACCACGCTGGCGCGGCTCATGGCGCAGGCCTTCGAGGCCGAATTCATCGCCATCAGCGCCGTGCTGGGGGGCGTGCGCGACATCCGCGACGCCGTCGAGCGCGCCCAGCAGGCGCGTGTCGGCCAGCCGCCGCGCGCCACGCTGGTGTTCGTCGATGAGGTGCACCGCTTCAACAAAAGCCAGCAAGACGCCTTTTTGCCGCACGTCGAAAGCGGGCTCTTTACCTTCATCGGTGCCAGCACCGAAAACCCGAGCTTCGAAGTCAATTCGGCCCTGCTCTCGCGCGCTACCGTCTATGTGTTGCAGCCCTTGAGCGAGGCCGAGCTCGAGCAACTGCTCGAGCGCGCCCAAGCCCACACTGGCCTGCCGGCGATCGATCCGGCCGCGCGCCAGCTCCTCATCGGCCACGCCGACGGCGACGCCCGGCGCTTGCTCAACACCCTCGAGACCGTGGCCGTGGCCGCCGGCGCGCAACGGCTGCCGGCCATAAACGCCGACTGGCTGCTGGGCCTGCTGGGCCAGCAGCTGCGCCGCTTCGACAAGGGCGGCGACGCCTTCTACGACAGCATCAGCGCCCTGCACAAAAGCGTGCGCGGCTCCGACCCCGACGCCGCCCTGTACTGGCTGGTGCGCATGCTCGACGGCGGCGCCGACCCGCGCTACCTCGCGCGGCGGCTGATCCGCATGGCCAGCGAAGACATCGGCCTGGCCGACCCGCGCGCGCTGCGCATCGCGCTCGACGCCGCCGAAGTCTATGAGCGCTTGGGCAGCCCCGAAGGCGAGCTGACGCTGGCCCAAGCCACGCTCTACCTCGCCGTGGCCCCCAAGAGCAACGCCGCCTACAGCGCCTACAAAAGCGCGCGCGCCTTGGTGCAGCGCGACGGCAGCCGGCCGGTGCCGCTGCGCCTGCGCAACGCCCCCACGGCGCTCATGCGCACGCTCGAGCACGGCCAAGGCTACCGCTACGCGCACGACGAACCCGACGCCTTCGCTGCCGGCGAAAACTACTTCCCCGATGGCCTGCACCCGCCCCCCCTGTACGAACCGGTGCCACGCGGCCTCGAGATCCGTATCGGCGACAAGCTGCGCGAGCTGCGTGCGCGCAATGCGGCCGCTTCCAAGCCCTGAGCCAGCAAGCCCGCGCCGTTTTAAAGCAGCAGCCGCATGCTGCGCGCCGTTTCCTGCAACACCGGCAGCACGCGCTTGAGGGCCGTCTCTTGGCTTTCGTTGTTGATGGGCATGGTCACGCTCAAAGCGCCCAGCAGCTGGTCTTTGTGGTCGTACAGCGCCACCGAAACGCCACGAAAATTCACCTCGAGCTGCTGATCCGAAATGAACCAGCCTTGCAGGCGGGCTTGCTCGAAACAGGCGCGCAGCCGATCCTTGTCGCTTAAGGTGTGAACCGTGTAGGGGCGCAGGGTTTGCCGCTCCAGCCACGGGTTCCAGTGCGCGGGCCCGAGCATGCCCAGAATCACGATCCCGGCCGCTGTCACGTGCGCCTGCACCCGCGAGCCCAGCATATAGCCCGAATGGGTGTGGCGCAGGGTGCCGCTGCGTGCCAGATAGACCACATCGTTTTCATCCAGCACCGCCACATACGAGGATTCCCCAGTGCCCGCCGTGACGCGCTGCAAATAGGGCTGCACGGCGCGCGGCAGCCGGGCCGAATCCAGGTAGGCGTGCGACAGGCGCAGCACGCGCGGCGTGAGCCAAAACAGCTTGCCGTCGGTGGCCACATAGCCCAGATGCACCAGCGTGAGCAAGTGGCGGCGGGCAGCGGTGCGGGTCAGGCCACAGCGCTGACCGGCCTGGCTGGCCGTCAGGCGCGGGTGCTCGGAGTCGAACACCTGCATGATCGACAGGCCTTTTTCCAGTCCGGCGATCCAGTCCCGGCGCTCGAGGGTTGCGGCTGCGGTGTGGGGTTGCATGGCGGGTGGTGTTTCGCTCGTGGGGTATGGTGGCACGAGTTTTGATCGATGATCGTTCGATTATGAGCGATCAGCGCAAATGGCGAGCGCTCGGGGTGGTCACTTGCCCAGCAAACTCGCTTACAGTGCCAAATATACAGAGGAGCACCGCCCATGAACGAAATCAGCAGCCTGGCCACCGGGATGCGCGAACCCTTGCTGGCCTTTAGCAGCGACGAAGCCAACCCGATCGGGCTCGATGGCATCGAGTTCATCGAATACGCCACCAGCAAACCGCAGGCCTTGGGGCAGGTGCTGGAGATGATGGGTTTCAAGCCCGTCTCGCGCCACCGCTCGCGCGAGGTGTTGCTGTACCGCCAAGGCGGGCTCAATGTGGTGGTCAATGCGCACACGACGCAGGGCCGCGACGGCCGCTTGCCCGACACCTCGGGCGTTGCCAGCCTGTCAGCCATTGCCTTGCGCGTGCGCGATGCGCGCGCCGCCTACCGCTACGTGCAAGACAAAGGCGCTTGGCCGGTGCCCACCCACGCCGAAGTGATGGAGCTCAACATCCCGGCCATTCACGGGGTGGGCGGGAGCCGGATTTATTTTGTCGATCGCTACCGCGAGTTTTCGATTTACGACGTCGATTTCATCCCGGTGCCCGGGGTCGAGCAACACCCGCCGGCCACCGCCGGGATTCATTTTTTTGGCGTCGTTCAGTACATTGGGCCCGAGCGCAGCAACGACTGGATCGAGTTTTATACCGAACTGCTCGGGGCACGCCTGATTCCCGACGAGGAGCGCTTTGGTATTTTGCCCAAAGGCAAGCTCATGCGCCTGCCCGCCATCCACCCCGGGGCGGAATTTTTGTTGCAGCTGATCGAGCCCGAGCCCAATGTGATCGATGTCGATGAGCGCCTGCAACGCATAGGCTTGGGCGTACCCGATGTGTTGCAGGCGGTGCAGCAGTTGCGCCGCAATGGGGTCGAGTTTGTGGAGACCGAGGCCGCGCACAGCGAGGCGCGCGGGGCCATCAGCAAAACCTATCTCGGCGCGGTGGTGTTCGAGCTCGTCAAAAGCACGCCGGGGGTGCAGCCATGAGCGCTGCCCAAGCTGCGCGGCAGGTGCCCACCGCCTTTGGCATGGACACCATCACGCTGCCGGGCACCCTCGAGGCCAAGCTCGAAGCCATGCAGCGCGCCGGGTTTGAGCAGGTGATG
This sequence comes from Serpentinimonas maccroryi, assembly GCF_000828915.1. NCBI lineage: Bacteria > Pseudomonadati > Pseudomonadota > Betaproteobacteria > Burkholderiales > Comamonadaceae > Serpentinimonas > Serpentinimonas maccroryi. Next base: position 2,059,290 of record NZ_AP014569.1, on the reverse strand, counting down.
CTCAAAGCCAACGACTTGGTGGGGCACCCGGGCGGGGTCGAGGCGGCGGTGCGGGCGGTCAAGGCCAGTGGCTTGCGCGTGACCGGTTTTCAGGTGCTGCGCGATTTCGAAGGCTTGTCGGGCCATTTGCACGATTACAAGGTCGAGGTAGCCAAAAGCATGCTCGAACTGTGTGCCACGCTCGAGAGCCGCTTGCTGCTGGTGTGCTCATCCACTTCGGTGCACGCCAGCCACGACCTCGACCATTTGGCCGCCGATTTGCGCAAGCTCTCGATGCTGGCGCTGCCCTTGGGCATCAAAATCGCCTACGAGGCGCTGTCGTGGGGGCGGGTGGTGAACCAGTTCACCACCGCGTGGGACGTGGTGTGCCGCGCCGATGCGCCCAATCTGGGGCTGGGCATCGATTCGTTCCACATTTTTGCCGCCGGCACGCCGATCGAAGAAATCGACTACATCGACCCGGAAAAAATCCTGCTGGTGCAACTGTCCGATTTCATGTGGCAAGAGACCAAAACCTTTGCCGAGCGCATAGCCACGGCGCGCACCTTCAGGGTGTTCCCGGGCGAGGGGGTGCACAGCCAGCAATTGGTCGATCTGGTGCTGCGCCTGAATGCCCTGCGCTACACGGGCGATTACAGCTTCGAGGTCTTCAACGAAGACTACCTGCAAATGCCCTTGCCCAACGTGGTGCAGCAAGCCAAGCGGTCGGCGCTCTGGCTGGCCGACGATGTGCTGCGCAGCTCGGTGCCTTTTCCCAACAGCCTGCGCTTGCGCGCCTGATCGGCCTTTTTTACGGATTTTGAAGCGGGGCTGTATTCAGGCTTCGAGTTGCGCCAACGAGCGCAGGGTCTGGGCGTCGGTGCTGGGGTAGCCAAAATACTCCAGATAGACCGGAATTTGCTCAAACAGCATGTCGGTGCCGATCTGGATCGGGCAGCCCCGTTGCTGTGCAGCCGCCAGCAGCGGCGTCAGGGTTTGCGCCATCACCACATCGCCCACCAGCGTCTGCGGGGCCAGACGCTGCACATCCAGCGGCAGCGGGTCGTCTGGGTTCATGCCCAGCGGGCTGGCGTTGATGACGGTGTCCATCCCGGCCGGGTCGTTGTCGGTGACTGCAACCCGCGTGGCCGGGAAATAGGTTTGCAGGCGCTGCGCCAGCGCGTGCGCGCTCTCGGCCTGGCGGTCGTGCAGGCGCAGCATGGCCGGCTGGTGTGCCGCCAGTGCGGCCGCAATGGCGCTGCCCACGCCGCCGCAGCCCACGATCAACACCTTGCTGCCCTTGATCGGGTGTCCTTTGCGCAACAGGGCGCGGCTGAAGCCCTCGCCGTCGAACATATCGCCCAGCAGGCGCCCATCGGCCCCCTTTTTGACCGCGTTGCAAGCCCCGGCCACCATGGCAGCCGGGCTGGCGACATCGACCAGATTGAGCGTGGTCATCTTGTGCGGCATCGTCACCAAGGCGCCGCGGATGTTGCGCAGCGCAAAAATGGCGCGCAAAAACTGCGGATAGTCCCGCGCTTCGCAGGCCAGCGGCACCACCACCGAGTTTTCACCGATCGAGCGAAAGTAGGGGTTGTAGATCTGCGGCGACTTGAAGCTGTGCGTGGGAAAGCCAATGTGGGCGATGATTTCAGTGTGGCCGTTGATCATGAAATGGGTCTCCTCGGGCTTTTCATTCTATGCACGACGCTGGCGCCCACGGGGAGCAACGGGCGGCAAACGTACGAAGATCGCGCTGAATCGGATGAAGATCGCTCGAAATGGGCGTTAACCCTTATTTTCGAGAGTGGATCAAAGTCGGAACCCCTCAAAAAATGGGCGAAAAATCTAGGGTATTCCATGATTTCGATCGATAGTCGTTCGCCAAAGTATGCTCACCGATCGGCGCTTTCTGGCGGCACCTTCCTAGGCTATGCGGCATCGCATAGAGTACCCTACAAGACTTGGGGCAAGCCATCGAGTGGGTGCCGGCAGGTCTGAGTCACCGCGTCCCTTGTCGGTTTATTCGGTTCAATTTTTCAGGAGACACACATCATGTCGCTCGACAAACGTCAATTCATGGGTGCTACGCTCGCTGCGCTGGCCAGCGCCTCGATGAGCAAGCTCGCCTTGGCCCAAGCGCCCTTTCCCACCCGCGACCTCAACGGCATCATCCAGTTTGGTGCCGGCGGTGGCACCGACATCAGCATGCGCGGTTATGCGCCGCACGCCGAGCGCGTGCTGGGGCGCAACATCGTGCTCTCGAACCGCCCGGGCGCGGCCGGCGCGATCGCCGCCAACTTCGTGCGCCAGCAACCGGCCGATGGCTACACCCTGCTCATGGGGGCCGAGCCGCAAGCGCTGTTTCGCGTCATGGGGGTGGCCGACTTCGATTACAACGAGTTTTTCCCGGTCAACATTGCCGCCATGGCCAACACCATTTTGTTGGTCACGCGCCCCGATGCGCCGTGGAACACCATGCAGGATATTTTGAGCTTCGTGCAGGCCAACCCACGCCGGGTGCGCCAATACCTGTCCGGCATCGGCACGGTGCCCTTTACCGTCAACCTGATGATCTCCAGACTGACGCGCTTCGAAACCCTAATGGTGCCCTTCGACGGCGACGGGCCAGCCATCGCTGCCCTGCAAGGCGGCCACCTAGATATCGGTTTCCTCACCTCGGCGGCCGCGATTGAGCACGTGCGCGCTGGTCGCCTCAAAGCCTTGGGGGTGTTGAGCGACCAGCCGTTCCAAGGCATTGCCCCCATGACCAACGCGCCATCGCTGGCTGGTTTGCCGCGCTTCTTGCCTTGGGGTGCTTGGTTTGGCGTGTTCGTGCGGCGCGAGGTGCCCGATGCCGCCAAGGCGCGGCTGGTGGCGGCTTTCCGCGAAGCGGGCAACAACCCCGACTACCGGCGCATGATGGAGGGGCGCGGCAACACCATGCTCAACCTCGGCGGCGACGAGGCGCAGCGCTTCATCAACCGCTGGACCTCGACCACCGCCTGGCTCTACCAAGACGCTGGCCAAGCGCGGGTGAACCCGGAAACGCTGGGCATTCCCCGGCCACGCTGATCGCGTTGGCAAGCGGGCGCGCGGCGTGCTGCGCGCCCATTTCATTTTTTGTAGCGGGTGCTGTGATGTCAGATACCAAGCCTAGGGTCGTGGGCGAAGTCTTTTTTGTGCTGCTGCTGCTGGCGGTGAGCCTGTTTTTGCTCTGGTCGGCCTACACAATCTCGGGCTTTGAGTCTTTTGCCTCGGCAGGGGCGGTGCCCATGGCCGCTGCGGGACTGATGGCGGTCTGCGCCTTGGTGATCTTGGTGCAGACGCTGCGCCGCCCACCCGGCGAGCCAGAGGCCGGCTTGGTGCGCCGCCTGATGGTGCAAGTCACCCCCCCGGCTCTGCTGTTCATGCTGGTGCTCATCGTCTTGTACGTGGTGCTGCTCGAGCAACTGGGGTTTTTATTGGTCTCTTTTTTGTTTTTGTACGCCTCGATGTTTGTGCTCGGCAGTTTCCGCTGGTTTCTGAACCTGGTGGTGAGCGTGGGCACGCTGGTGGTGATCTACATTGTGTTTGAAGAGCTGTTTTCGGTCGTTTTGCCGGGTGGTCGCCTGTGGCAAGGGGTGTTTCAATAATGGAACTGGTGCACGCCTTCTTTGCCTCTTGGATCGACCCGTGGCTGTTGCTGCTGGCCGCGATCGGCACCTTTGCCGGGATTTACATCGGCGCCATACCGGGCCTGTCGGTCACCATGGCGGTGTCGATTCTGGTTTCGTTCACCTTCAAGTGGCCGATACATGACGCGCTGGTGCTGATTTCCGGCATCTTTCTGGGTGGGGTGTATGGCGGCTCGCGCAGCGCCATTTTGCTCAACATACCGGGCGCGCCGGCGGCCGTGGCCACCACGCTGGACGGCTACCCCTTGGCCAAAATGGGCGAAGCGGGCAAGGCGATCGGCCTGTCCACCGTCATGTCGGTGATCGGCGGTTTTGTCGGCATTGCGGTGCTGGCGATCGGGGCGCCATTGATTTCCGATCTGGCCCTGATGTTCAGCCCGCGCGATTACCTGCTGCTGGCCGTGATGGGTTTGTTGCTGGTGGGCGGGCTCACGGGCGACTCGATGGCCAAAGGCGTTTTTGCCGCCGCCCTCGGGGTGCTGATCTCGACCGTGGGGCTGGACCCGCTCACCGCCGAGGCGCGCCTGACTTTCGATTCGTTGCAGCTGTCGGCGGGCATCAACTTCATTGCCGCCATGATCGGGCTGTTTGGCGTGGCCGAGGTGCTGGCGCAGATGCATTACCTGCACGTCAAGGCGGTCAAGCAAAACGTGAGCAAGATCATCCCGTCTTGGGCGCTGGTCAAGCAGCACTTTCCGCTTTCCATGCGCAGCTCGGCCATCGGGGTGGGCATCGGGGCGTTGCCGGGTGCCGGTGGCGACATTGCGTCCTTGATGGCTTACGACCACGCACGGCGCTCGACCAAAAACCCCTCGCGCCCCTTTGGTCAGGGCGCCTACGAAGGGGTGGTGGCACCCGAGAGCGCCAACAACGCCTCGGTCGGCGGGGCCTACATTCCCATGATGACGCTGGGCATTCCGGGCGATGCCGTGACGGCGGTGATCATCGGCGCCATGTTCATCCACGGCCTGCGCCCTGGGCCGCTGCTGATGACCGAGACGCCCGATTTGTTCTGGTTCATCGTCGGCTCGCTCGTGCTGGCCAACATTTTCTTGCTCATCTTTGGCCTGACCGGCATCCGCATTTTTGCCAAGGTGGTCGAAACACCGAAGGCCTTTTTGTTGCCGGTGATCTTGATTCTGTCCGCCGTCGGCGCCTACGCGATCAACAACAACCCGGTCGATGTGTACTGGATGCTGGGCTTTGGCGTGCTGGGTTACCTGATGAAGATTTACGGCTTCCCGGTGGCGCCGGTGATCTTGGGGATCGTGCTGGGGCCCTTATTGGAGCGCAGTTACCGCCAGTCGATCCTGATGACGGGCGAAGACCCGGTGCTGTTCTTCACCGAGTTTTTCACCTCGCCGATCTCCGTCATCCTGCTGCTGGCCTTGGGCTTTAGCTTGCTGGTGAGCACGCCGTGGTGGAAGCGCTGGCGCAGCCGGGGTAAGTAGGCGGTGTGTGTGGGCGGGGGCAGCCCATCAATCGCCTTCCGTCGGCACACCGGGTAGGGCCTGCAACTCGCGCTCAATCTGTTCAATGCTGGGCAGGCCGGTTTGCAGTTCAGCCGGCAACGATTCCAGCAGCTTGAACTCGGCCACGCCCATGGGTTGGGTCTTGTCGCCCAAGGCATACTCGGCTACCACTTTGTTCTTGCTCTTGCACAGCAGCAGGCCGATGGTGGGTTGGTCGTGCTCACCCTTGATCTGGCGGTCCACCGCAGTGAGGTAAAAACCCAGTTGCCCCAGATGCTCGGGCTTGAACTGGCCGCCTTTGAGCTCGATCACCACGTAGCAGCGCAGCTTCAGGTGGTAGAACAGCAGGTCGATGAAGAACTCGTCGCCCCCTACCTCCAGCAGCACCTGCCGCCCCACAAAGGCAAAGCCTGCGCCCAGCTCGAGCAAAAACTGCGTCACATGCTGCACCAGCGCTTGCTCGATGGCGCGCTCCTGTGCATCATCGTGCAAACCCAAAAAATCAAAGCGATAAGGGTCCTTCAGCGACTCGCGCGCCAAGTCGGAGAGCGGCGCTGGCAGGCGCTCGGCAAAGTTGGTGATGGCTTGGCCTGCGCGGGTGTGGGCGCGGGTTTCGATCTGCATCACCAAGACGTTGCGCGACCAGTTGTGCTCAATCGCCTTGGTGGCATACCAGCGCCGTGCCGCGCTCTCGGTCAACTTGTCCAGTAGGGCAAGCTGGTGGTACCAAGGCAATTGTGCAAGCACCGCTTGCACAAATTCAGCCTCGGGCCAAGCTTGGGCAAAACTGCGCATGTACTTGAGGTTGCGCGGCGAAAACCCCTTCATGTCCGGGAAGGCGGTGCGCAAATCGTGCGCCAGCCGCTCGATCACCTTGGCGCCCCAGCCCTCGCGGCTTTGGCGCTGCAAGATGTCGCGGCCTATCTGCCAGTACAGCAGCACCAGCTCGCGGTTCACCGCCAGCGCGGCGCGCTGCTGAGCGCTGTGGATGCGGATTTTGAGCTCGGCCAGCCAGTCGGCATAGCCCGCTGGCGGCGCGGTGATGGCAATCGGGCGCTCGCTCATGCCAGCACTCCAGCGCTCAGGGCCCAGCAGCGCAGCGCCGACCACTGGGCTGCGCCGGGTTGTGCTGCATCTTCAAGTTCCCAGTCCATCTGTGTCCCTCCGCTGCGTAAACCGGATGCCGCTCATCCGTTTCCATCCGTCCCCGTCCATTCTAGGCCACCCACCCCCGCTAAAATCAAAGGTTTGCACCCACACCCCCACAGCGCACCATGGCCGACGACACGCACCTGCCCGCCGACGAAAACCACCTGATCTCCGAGCGGCGCGCCAAGCTGCAGGCGCTGCGCCAAGCGCAGGCGGCTGGGGGGCCGGTGGCGTTCCCCAATGACATCAAGCCGCAGCAGCGCGCCGAGGCCTTGCACGCCGAGTACGGGGCCTTGAGCAAAGAGATGCTCGAGCCGCTGCAGGTGCGCGCCAGCGTGGCCGGGCGCATGATGCTCAAGCGCGTGATGGGCAAAGCCAGCTTTGCCACGCTGCAAGACGGCTCCTTTGGGCCCACCGAGGGGCGCATCCAGATCTACCTCAACGACGCCAGCGTCGGGGCCGAGCAGCACGCCGCCTTCAAGCACTGGGATCTGGGCGACATCGTGGCCGCCGAGGGCACCCTGTTCAAAACCCGCACCGGCGAGCTCACGCTGCAAGTCGAGCGGCTGCGCTTGGTCACCAAGAGCCTGCGGCCGCTGCCCGACAAATTTCACGGCGTACACGACCAAGAGCTCAAGTACCGCCAGCGCTACGTCGATCTGATCACCGACCCGCAAGCGCGTCGCCGCTTTCTGGCGCGCAGCCTGGCCGTGAGCAGCCTGCGCGAGTTCATGCTGGCGCACGACTTTCTCGAGGTCGAAACGCCCATGCTGCAGCCCATACCGGGCGGCGCCAATGCGCGGCCTTTCGTCACGCACCACAACGCGCTCGAGCAGGACATGTACCTGCGCATCGCCCCCGAGCTCTACCTCAAGCGGCTGCTGGTGGGCGGTTTCGAGCGCGTGTTCGAGATCAACCGCAACTTCCGCAACGAAGGCATCAGCGTGCGCCACAACCCCGAGTTCACCATGATGGAGTTCTACGCGGGCTACTGGAACCACCTCGACCTGATGGTGTTTACCGAGCAGATGATCCGCCACGTGGCGCAGCGTGTCTGTGGCGGCACGCGGTTGCAGTACCAAGGGCGCGATGTGGATTTGGGCGCGCCGTTCGAGCGCCTCACCATCCGCGAGGCCATCGCCAAGTACAGCCACGCCGGCGCCCACGCCGACGACCGCGCCTGGCTGCAAACCCAGTTGCAGCAGCTCGGCCTCGACCCAGTCAAGCAGCGGCTGGCCGAGCGCAGCCTGGCCGGTTTGCAAGTCATGTACTTTGAAGAAACCGTCGAGCCGCAGCTGTGGCAGCCCACCTTCATCTGCAACCACCCGACCGAAATCTCGCCGCTGGCGCGCGCTTCCGATACTGACCCGAGCATTACCGAGCGCTTCGAGCTCTACATCAGCGGGCGCGAAGTGGCCAACGGCTTTAGCGAGCTCAACGACGCCGAAGACCAAGCCGCGCGCTTTGCCGCCCAAGCGGGCCACAAAGACGGCGGCGACGACGAGGCCATGTACTACGACGCCGACTTCGTGCGCGCGCTCGAGTACGGCATGCCGCCGGCCGGCGGTTGCGGCATCGGCATCGACCGCTTGCTGATGCTGCTCACCGACAGCCCCAGCATCCGCGACGTGATTCTGTTCCCGGCGCTGCGCCGGGAGGGCTGAATCAGGAGGGGCAGAGGGGCAGGGCGGCCTAGCCTTGCCAGCCTCTCAGCGCGCCTCAACGGCTTAAGCCGCCTCCAGCGCCAAGCGCATTTTTTTCAGCGCCGCAGCCTCGATCTGCCGAATGCGCTCGGCGCTCACGCCGTATTCGGCCGCCAGTTGGTGCAGCGTCATGCCGCCGCTGCCGTCGTCGGCCACCTTGAGCCAGCGCTCGCTCACAATGCGGCGCGCGCGCTCATCGAGCTGCCCCAGCGCCTGCTGCACGCCCTCGCTGGCCAAGTGGTCGCGCTCGCGCGCCTCCAGCACCGCACTCGGTTCGTGGCCGTTGTCGGCCAAGTAGGCGATCGGGCCGTAGGCCTCCTCGCCGTCGTCGCCCGGGCTGGGGTCGAGCACCACGTCGCCGCCAGCGAGCCGGGTCTGCATCTCGAGCACGTCGGCGCGGCGCACCTTGAGCTCGCGCGCCATCGCGTCCACCTCGAACTCGCTCAGTTGCTCGCGGTGCGTGTCGGCATCGCTCGCCTGCGCCTTGAAAGCCTGCTTCATGCTGCGCAGGTTGAAAAACAGCTTGCGCTGCGCCTTGGTCGTGGCCACGCGCACCATGCGCCAGTTTTTGATGATGTATTCGTGGATTTCGGCCTTGATCCAGTGCAGCGCGTAGCTCACCAGCCGCACCCCCTGCTGCGGGTCGAAGCGCTTGACGGCCTTCATCAGCCCCACGTTGCCCTCTTGGATCAGGTCGGCGTGCGGCAGGCCGTAGCCCAGGTACTGGCGCGACACCGACACCACCAGCCGCAGGTGCGACATCACCAGCCGCCCGGCGGCCTCGAGGTCGTTGTGCTGCTGCAGGCGCTGCGCGTAGTCGTGCTCTTCCTCGGCGGTGAGCAGCGGCAGGCGGTTGACGGCGCTGATGTAGGCGTCTAGGTTGCCCAGCGGGGGCAAGACCAGCGCCGAGGTGCCCGTCCAGCCCACGGGGGCGGAGGGCGCGAGTTGGTAAGGCGTAAACGGGGCAAGGGCGGTGCTGCTCATGGGGGCATCTCCTTTGATAGTCAAGCCGTGCGGCTCTGGCCGATAGGGCAACAATTGAATATTAGCACTCTATGGCGTTGAGTGCCAAGAGCGGCGGTGGCAAGAACCCAAAAAGACACTGCCGAAGCAGGAACAGTGCAGCCCCGAAGCAGGGCGCGCCAGCAAGCCAGTCGGTAGGCTCCGTAGGCGGCCAGACTCAGGCTGGCGCAGTGGCGCTGCGCGTTTGGGCGCGCCGCTGTGCCATCTCGCGACCCATGCCCGCTTGGTCGTAGGCTTGCAGGCGCTTTTGCGCTTCCGGGTAGGCCAGCGATTCTTCGAGCAGCAGGTGATCGAGGTACAGCGCCTCGAACACCTCCAGCGCGTGTTGCAGCTCGGCGTGGTCAAACCATTGGCTGCCCGTGCTCAATGCAGAGATGGCGGGTGCGATGTGCAGCCAGTTTTCTTCCAGCCAGCCGTGGTCTTGTACCAAGCGGCGCGCGGCGGCAGCCAGTTCTTCGTCGCGGCTGGCCAGCAGCACCGGAAAGATGTGGGCCTCTTCGTCCAGATGGTGTTGGCGCGCTTCGCCGTTGAAAAAATCCAGCACTGTGCGCGCCTGCCGGCGCCCGGCGGCGTCGAGCGTCTGTGTCTGGCAGGCCTCGACCGTGGCGCGCAACAAAAGCAAGTGGCGTTGCAAGTCGCGGTGGGATTGATCCAAAAAGTCAAACAGGGCGATTTGGGAGCGGGGGCTTATCATAGGGCGCTTCCTCCGATTGAATTCTTTTATTATCCTGCGCGTTGCGCGCAACTTGGTTTGATCAAGCGCAAACAAGCGCGGTTTAGGCGAGTGGAGAAAAATGTTTGCATCTGACTTTGAACCTTCTCCTGGGCATGCGCGGGCCGTTTGGCCTTTGGGGCAGCACACCACGCGTGGGGGCGCTTGGCCCTTACAGGGCTGATTCTGGTGCTGGCACTGTGGCTCAGCGCTGCCCAGGCGCAAGCCAGCCCGGTGCGCACCCAGGTGCTGGCGCAGGGGCTGGAGCACCCGTGGGCGCTGGCCTTCATCGGCCCCGAACAGGTGCTGGTGAGCGAGCGCGCCGGGCGCTTGCGCGTGGTCGGCTTCGACGGCCGCATCAGCGCGCCGCTGCAGGGCCTGCCCGACATCGACGAAGGCGGGCAGGGCGGCCTGCTCGACGTCATCTCCGACAGCGCCTTTGCCAGCAACCGCACCATTTACTTTTGCTATTCCGAACCAGCCCCGGCCGGCGGCGGCAACTCCACCGCCTTGGCCAGCGCGCGCCTGTCGGCCGACTTGCGCCGCCTCGAGCAAGTGCGCGTGCTGTTTCGCCAAAGCCCCAAGGTCGGCAGTCGGCACCACTTTGGCTGCCGCATCGTCGAGGCGCCCGACGGCCATCTGTTCCTCACGCTGGGCGACCGCTTCAGCCGCATGGACGATGCGCAAACGCTGGACAACCACCACGGCAAGGTGGTGCGCGTGGCCAAAGACGGTTCGGTGCCGCGCGACAACCCGCTGCTGGGCCGCGCCGGCGCCCTGCCAGAAATCTGGAGCTGGGGGCACCGCAACCCGCAGGGGGCGGCTTGGGGGCCGGATGGCCAACTGTGGATTCACGACCACGGCCCGCGCGGCGGCGACGAGCTCAACCGCGTGTTGCCGGGGCGCAACTACGGCTGGCCGGTGATCACGCACGGCGTCAACTACATCGGCACGCGCATAGGGGCCGGCATCACCGAGCACCCCGGCATGGAGCAGCCGCTGGTGCACTGGACGCCCTCGATCGCGCCCTCGGGCATGGCGTTTTTGCGCAGCAACCGCTACGGGCCGCAGTGGCAGGGCAATTTGTTCGTGGGCGCGTTGCGCGGCCAGCACCTGCTGCGCCTGCAGCTCGAGGGCACGCGCGTGCTGGCCCAGCAGCGCCTGCTCGAAGACCTGGGGCAGCGCATCCGCGACGTGCGCGAAGGCCCAGACGGCCTGCTCTATGTGCTCACCGACGAGCGCGACGGCCAGCTGATCCGCCTGCTGCCGCCTTGATGCCCGGCGGCCCGGCTGCGCTTGCCTACACAATCGGGGTTTGCGCCCTTGCACCAGCACGCCCCACCCGCCATGAACACCGATCCGTCTCCCGTTGAGCATTTGCAGGCCCTGTTCGAGCAGCAGCGCGCCGCCTTTGCGCGCGCGCCCATGCCCACCTTGCACCAGCGCCTAGCGGGCCTGCACGCGCTGCGCAGCGCCCTCGTGCGCCACCAAGAGGCGCTGATCGCGGCCGTGCACAGCGATTTTTCGGCCCGCTCGCGCCACGAAACCCTGCTGGCCGAAATCCTCACCACGCTGCAGGGCATCGCGCACACGGCGCGACACTTGCGCGGCTGGATGAAACCGCAGCGGCGCAGCGTCAGCGTGCTGTTTGCGCCGGCCAGCAACCGGGTCTATTTCCAGCCGCTCGGGGTGGTGGGGGTGATGGTGCCGTGGAACTACCCCATCCAGCTGGCCCTGCTGCCGCTGGTGGGGGCGCTGGCGGCGGGCAACCGCGTCATGCTCAAGCTCTCGGAGTTCACACCGGCCACCAACCAAGCCCTGCGCACCCTGCTGGCCGAGGCTTTCGAAGAAGACACGGTGGCCGTGGTCGAAGGCGCGCTCGAGGTCTCGAGCGCCTTTGCACAGCAGCCTTGGGACCATCTGCTGTTCACCGGCTCCACGGCGGTGGGCAAGATCGTGATGGCGGCGGCGGCGCGCAACCTGACTCCGGTGACGCTCGAGCTCGGCGGCAAGTCGCCAGCCCTCATCGCGCCCGACGCCGATCTGGCGGTGGCGGCGCGGCGCATCGCTTTTGGCAAGCTGCTCAACGCCGGCCAGACCTGCATCGCCCCCGACTACGTGCTGCTGCCCGCTGGCCAAGAACAGGCTTTTGCGCAGGCCATGCAAGCGGCGGTGGCGCAGCTCTACCCCACTTTGCGCGCCAACCCCGACTACAGCGCCATCGTCAACCAGCGCCAGCACCAGCGCCTGCAGGCTTGGCTGGAGCAGGCGCGCGCCAGCGGGGCGCAGGTGATCGAATGCAACCCGGCCGCCGAAACCTTCGAGGGCACGCGCAAAATGCCGCTGCAGCTGCTGCTCGGGGTGCCCGAAAGCGCCAGCGTGCTGCAAGAGGAGATTTTTGGCCCGCTGCTGCCGGTCATCGGCTACGCCAGCTTGGACCAAGCGCTGGCGCACATCCGCAGCGGCGCGCGCCCGCTGGCGCTGTACCTGTTCAGCCACGACCGGCAGGTGCAGCAGCAGGTGCTCGAGCGCACGCACAGCGGCGGCGTCACGATCAACGACACCCTCATGCACGTGGCCCAAGACGAGCTGCCCTTTGGTGGCGTGGGCGCATCCGGCATGGGGCAGTACCATGGCCACGAGGGCTTTCTCACCTTCTCCAAGGCCAAGGGCGTGCACGCCAAGGGGCGCTTCAACAGCGGCGAGCTGGTCTATCCGCCCTACGCGCCCGCTGGTGGCGGCTGGCTGCTGCGCCAGTTGTTGCGCTGGTTTATACGCTGAGCTGTGCGCTGAGTTATGCGCTGAGTTATGCGCTGAGCTTTTCCGGCACGGCTTGGGTTTGCGCTTCTGGCGCCGTGCGCTGCCCGCTGCGCTGGGGCCAGTGCACGATCTCGAGTCGGCCGTCGTGGTGCTCGACCAAGGCGGTGAGGCTCTCGACCCAGTCGCCGTCGTTGCAGTACAGCGTGCCGTCGATGTCGCGGATTTCGGCGTGGTGGATGTGGCCGCAGACCACGCCATCGAAGCCGCGCTTGCGCGCCTCGGCCGCCACCGCGCGCTCGAACTGCTGGATGTACTTGACCGCGCCCTTGACGCTGTATTTCAGGTACTGCGACAGCGACCAGTACGGCAGCCCGATCCGGGCGCGCAGCGAGTTGAAGCGCGTGTTCAGGCGCAGCGCCAGATCGTAGAGGTTGTCGGCCAAGTAGGCCAGCCACTTGGCGTACTGGATCACGCCGTCGAAGTGGTCGCCGTGGATCACCCACAGCTTTTTGCCGTCAGCGGTCTGGTGGATCGCGTCTTCCACCACCTCGACGCCGCCAAACTGGTGGCCGATGAAGTGGCGCGCAAACTCGTCGTGGTTGCCCGGCACGTAGATGACCTTGCAGCCCTTGCGCGCACGGCGCAAAATCTTTTGTACCACGTCGTTGTGGCTCTGCGGCCAGTACCACTTGCGGCGCAGCTGCCAGCCATCGATGATGTCACCCACCAGATACAGCTTTTCGCTCGGGTGCGCCTTCAGGAAGGCCAGCAGCGCCTTGGCTTGGCAGCCGGCGGTGCCGAGGTGAAGGTCGGAGATGAACACCGTGCGCAGGCGCCGCCCCGAGGCGTGCAGTGCGTCGTCGCCGTCGCCGTCGTCGTCGGCCGGGTGCGGATGGGCCAACGCAGACGCCGCCGCCGAATCGGCAGCCGCCCCGGCAGACCACAGTCCTTGCAGGTGGGTGTCGGGGGCAAAGCCGCTGCGCATCAGGCCCCCAGCAGGTGTTTGCGGTAGCGCGGCGGCAGGTCGGCCAAGCGCATCATCATCGGCAGGTCGGCGGTGTTGAAGTCCGGGTCCCAGGCCGGCGGGCCCAGCACCTTGGTGCCCAAGCGCAGATAGCCTTTGATGAGCGCCGGCGGTTCGACGACCAAGGTGGAATCGAGGCGCTCGATCGGCAGCGGCAGGCGCGGGCGCACATGAAACTCGACCGAAGCCAAGTGCTTGAGGCTCAGCTGCCGCCAGATGCTGGCCGCCGCGTGGCCGCCGCCCGATTCGGAGGTCATGGGGATGCTGGCGCAGCCGATCATGGTGTGCAGCCGGTTGCGCGTCATGAACTCGCCCAGCGCGCTCCAAAGCGCCAGAATCACGCCGCCGTGGCGGTGCTCGGGGTGCACGCAGCTGCGCCCGAGTTCCACCATCTGCTCGCGCAGCAGCCGCAGCCGCGTCAGGTCGAATTCGGTTTCGCTGTAAAAGCCGCCCACGCGCTTGGCTTGGGTGGGCGTGAGCACGCGGTAGGTGCCGATCACCTGCTCGCTGGCGGCGTCGCGCACCAGCAGGTGCTCGCAGAAGTCGTCGAACAGATCGATGTCGTGCCCGGGCAGGGTCTGCGGCAGGCGCGCGCCCATCTCGAGCGCAAACACCTGGTAGCGCAGGCGCTGTGCGGCGCGCACTTCGTCCAGATGGCGGGCCCAGCTGACGTGGAGGGGGGCGCTCTGGCAAGCCGCTGGGCGCGGCGCCACCGGCGGCAGGCCCAACCCTTGGGGTTGACGCAGTTTTTCCAGCACAGACAGATCGGTCATGGATGAAAGCTCCTTTGGCTAGCGATTCTTGGGCTGCCGTGTGTCCTGCAAATGGCACTGGCATGAATTAATCGTGACAGCTGCCAAAAATCGGGCATTCATCAATATTTCATGGGCTTGCAGCAACAGTGACACGCTCAGGCGGCAGCATCAGGTGCGCATCAATGCGAGGAGTGCGAGCATGAAGATCACCGTGGTGGGGGCGGGCTACGTCGGGCTGGTGACGGCGGCCTGCTTGGCCGAAGTGGGCAATCAGGTGCTGGTGGTGGATCAGGATCAGACCCGTGTGCTGCTGCTGCAAGCGGGCGGCGTCCCGATCTACGAACCCGGGCTCGAGGAATGCGTGCGCCGCAACCGCGAGGCCGGGCGGCTGCGTTTTGCGCATTCCATGGCGCAGGGGGTGCAGCAGGCCGAGCTGCTGTTCATCGCCGTCGGCACGCCGGCGGCGGTGTCCGAGGCGATTGCCAGCGCGTTGCGTCGCCGCGGGCGCAGCGGCAGCCCTTTTGCGGTGGTCTCAAACCCCGAGTTTCTCAAGGAGGGGGCGGCGATGGAGGACTTCACGCGGCCCGACCGGATCGTCATCGGGCTGCCCGCCGGGGCCGAGGGCGAGCGCGCGCGGCTGTTGCTGACCCGCCTCTACGAGCCCTTCAACCGCCACCACCAGCGCACCGTGTGGATGGACGTGTGCAGCGCCGAGCTCACCAAGTACGCCGCCAACGCCATGCTGGCGACGCGGATCTCGTTCATGAATGAGATCGCCGCGCTGGCCGATCGGGTGGGGGCCGACATCGATTCGGTGCGCCGTGGCATCGGCGCCGACAGCCGCATCGGCCACAGTTTTCTCTACGCCGGCACGGGTTACGGCGGCAGTTGCTTTCCCAAAGACATCCGGGCGCTGGTGCAGACGGCGGCCAGCCACGGCCTGCCCATGCGCATCGCCAGCGCCGTCGAGGCCATCAATACCGAGCAAAAGCAGCGCCTGTTGCAACTGGTGCTCGAGCTCATGGGCCCAGACCTGAGCGGCTGCCGCTTTGCCGTCTGGGGCCTGGCTTTCAAGCCCAACACCAGCGACATGCGCGAAGCCCCCAGCCGCAGCGTGATCGCCGGGCTGCTGGCGCGCGGCGCGCAGGTGTGCGCGCACGACCCGGTGGCGCTCGATGAGGCGCGCCGCGCCCTGCAGCACGACCTAGAGTCGGTGCAGCTCGAGCCGGGGCAGTTGCGCTGGTGCGAGCGGCCCGAGCAGGCGCTGCAACAGGCCGACGCCCTGCTGATTCTGACCGAGTGGAAATGCTTCCAGAACCCCGATTTCGCCCGCTTGCGGGCGCTGCTGCGCCAGCCCCTAGTTCTGGATGGCCGCAATCTGTACGACCCGCAATTGCTCGAGCAGCACGGCCTAGCCTACCTGGGTATTGGGCGGCGCAATCGGCTGGGCGTGGCGCGGTTGCAGCAAGCGCGCGGCAAGCAACGGCAGCAGCAGGGCGTGGCCGCGCTGTTGTGAAGGGGTTGCTCAACAGCGCCCCGCGCTCAAGCCGGGCGTGTGCCTGCGCTTTCTTTGAGCATTTGCAACCACAAATTTTCGGTCTGCTGCACGATCTGGCCCCAGTCCAGCGCCTCGGTGCGCGCGCGGGCGGCCCGCCGCAGCGCCTGCACAAGCTCGGGCTGTGCCGCCAGCAGCTGCGCGTGCTCGATGAAGCGGGCGCTGTCGCCAAAGGGTGCCAGCAGACCGCTTTCTTGGTGCCGGATCAGCTCGGCCGGGGCGGCGTAGTCGTAGGCCAGCACCGCCAGGCCGCTGGCCATGGCCTCGGGGATCACGTTGCCGTAGGTCTCGGTCTGGCTGGGGAACAAAAACACGTCGGCGCTGGCGTAGTGCTGGGCCAGGTCGGTGCCGGTGCGCATGCCGCACACCAGCGCTTGCGGGCACTGCGCCTCCAAGCGGGCGCGTTCGGGGCCGTCGCCCACCAACACCAGCTTGCAGCGCGGCTGCACCTGCTGCATGGCGGCAAAGGCTTGCAGCAGCAGGTTAAGGTTTTTCTCGGGCGCCAAGCGGCTCACAAACAGCGCCACGCAGTCGTCGTCGGCCGCGCCCCAGGCGGCGCGCAGTGCTGGGTTGCGCTGCCCCGGGTTGAAGCGCTGGGTATCGACCCCGCGCCCCACCACCAGCAGCCGCTCAAAGCCCAACGCCTGCAACTCGGCCTTGAGGCTGGCGGTGGGCACCAAGGTGCAGTCGGCGCCGTTGTGAAACTTGCGCAGATAGGCGGCGATCGGTTTTTGCAGCCAACCGACGCCGTAGTGGCGGCTGTAGGCGTGGAAATTGGTGTGAAAGTCGGTGCTCACCGGCAGCTTGAGCTTGCGCGCCGCTTGCAGCGCCGACCAGCCCAGCGGCCCCTCGGTGGCGATGTGCACCAGATCGGGCCGGCGCAGCGACCACAGCCGCAGCAATGCGCTTTTGGCCGGCAGGCCGAAACGAACCTGCGGGTAGTTCGGGATGGGCAGGCTGCGCATCAGCACCTGCTCCAAACCAGCTTGTGCGCTGGGCGCATCGGTGCCGGCTTGGCGCGAGCGCACCACCTGCAGGTCGTGACCGCGCGCGCGCAGACCGTGCACCATGCGCTCGAGCGTGAGCGCGACGCCGTTGACCTCGGGGGCGTAGGTCTCGCTCACCAGCGCCACGCGCAGCGAGCGCGGCGTGTGCGGAAAATCTTCGATCAGGAGCGGGCAGGGGTCGGGGGCGTTCATGCGCCACATGCTGGGCGCAATGCGTAACAGGCGCGTGACGCATTGATGAAGTAATCGTGACAAATCAGGGTTTGTCTGCGCTTGCGGTGCGCGCGCTTTTGCGGCACCATGCGTCATCTAATCTTCATCAAAACGACATAAACAGCGAGCACAATGCGCAGCCTCAGGCCAGTCGTTGGGATTGGCTGCATGTTTTTTACGCTTAACCAGGAGCCTACTCTCATGGCCTTGAAGAAAACCTTGCTGGCATACACGCTGGCTTTTGCGGCCGCCACCAGCGCCGTGGTCGCACACGCACAAGCGCCGGCTGCCGCCCAGCCGCGCACCGAAATCCAGATGTGGATGGGCCTGACCGGCGTCAACGGCGAGTTGCTCAGCCGCTTTGGCGAAGACTTCAACCGCAGCCAAAACGAGTACCGCGTCGTGGTCTCGTTCCGTGGCCAGTACCCCGAGCAGCGCGCCGCCGCCATGGCCGCTTTTCGCGCCGGCAACCCGCCCCACATCATGCAGATGTTTGACGCCGGTTCGGGCGACATGATCCAGTCGCGCGGCGCCATCATCCCGGTGTCGCAGGTGTTCCAGCGTGCTGGCATCGCCTTCAACCCAGCCGACTTCATCGCCCCGGCGCGCGGCTACTACGGCCTGCCCAACGGCGAGCTGCTGTCGATGCCGTTCAACGTCTCGACCGCCGTGCTGTTTTACAACCGCGACGCCTTCACCCGCGCCGGCCTCGACCCCAACCGCCCACCGCGCACTTGGCCCGAGATGATCGCCGCCGCCAAGCAAATTCGTGAGCGCAACGCCGCCGAGTGTGGTTTCACCACCACTTGGCTGGCTTGGATCATGCTCGAGCAGTTCAACGCCCGCCACAACCAGCAGATCGGCACGCTGGACAACGGCCGTGGCGGCGCTGCCTCCGAGCTCACGGTGAACAACGCGCTCAACCAGCGCATGGTGCAAACCCTGATCGACCTGCAGCCCACGCGCGCCTTCTCCTACGGCGGGCGCTCCAACGACGCTGCGGCCAAGTTCATCAGCGGCCAGTGCGCCATGCTGCTGCAGTCTTCGGGCGGTTTGGCCGCCATCCAGCGCGACGGCCGCTTTGCCCTGGGCACCGCCCAACTGCCGCATTGGCCTGACGTGCAAGGCGCGCCCTTTGCCACCACCATCGGCGGCGCCTCGCTGTGGGTTTTTAACGCCCCCAACCGCACGCCGCAAGAGATGCGCGGCATCGCCATGTTCCTCGACTTTTTGCGCTCCGACCGCGTGATGACCGAGTGGGCGCGCACCACCGGCTTCCTGCCGGCGACCAACAGTTCGTTCCGCGCCATGCAGCAAGCCGGCTTCTTCACCCAAAACCCGGGCCGCGATGTGCCCATCCTGTCGCTGATCGAAGCGCGCCAAGGCCAGTTCACCCAAGGCTACCGCTTTGGCCGCTGGACCGAAATCCGCGACATCTACCACGAAGAAGTTGAGCGCGCCCTGCAAGGCCGCCAGACCGCCGCCCAGGCCCTGCGCAACTTCGAGCGCCGCGGCAACGCGCAACTGCGCGCCTTTGAGCGCTCGGTCAACTAAGATCCAAACACGCACTATTGCCTCCCAGCCTCTGAGCTTTAACCCCGCCACTTAGGCGGGCTCGGGTAATCGAACCGCGCCCGCCCTTACAGCCCGCCCCCCACCCGGGGCGGGTTTGCTTATGCAAAGAAAAGTCATATTCCCCAACCGCTGGCTGCCCTACGCCCTGCTGGCGCCGCAGCTGGTGGTGACCCTAATCTTCTTTATCTGGCCCAGCCTGCAGGCGCTCATGATGGCGTTTCAGGAGCAAGACCCCTTCGGTCTGTCCGTGCGCTTTGTCTGGTTCGACAATTTCGTTATGGTCTTGACCGACCCCGAGTACTACAACACCTTGGTGCGCACGCTGGTGTTTGCAACGGCGGTCACGCTGTTGGCCATGGTGCCGGCGCTGCTGCTGGCGCTGGCCGCCGACGCCTTGCTGCGCGCGCGCAGCGCCTACACCACCGCGCTCATGATCCCCTACGCCATCGCGCCGGCCATTGCCGGGGTGCTGTGGTTGTTCATGTTCAACCCCGCCATCGGTGTGGTGGCGCACACCTTGCAGGTGCTGGGGCTGGACTGGAACCCCACGCTCGACGGCAACGACGCCATGCTGCTGGTCATCATGGCCTCGGCTTGGAAGCAGGTGGCCTACAACTTTTTGTTCTTTCTGGCGGGCTTGCAGTCGATTCCACGCTCGCTGCTCGAGGCCGCAGCCATCGACGGCGCCGGCCCATGGCGGCGCTTTCGCACCATTGTTTTTCCGCTGCTCTCGCCCACCACCTTCTTTTTGCTCGTGGTCGGCTTGGTCTATGCCTTTTTCGACACCTTTGGCGTCATCCACGCCGTCACCGCCGGCGGCCCGGCCACCGACACCACCACGCTGGTCTATAAGGTCTATACCGACGGCATGATCGCGCTCGACCTCGGCGGCTCGGCGGCGCAGTCGGTGCTGCTCATGCTCATGGTCATCGGCCTGACCACGCTGCAGTTTCGCTTCCTCGAGCGCCGGGTGCACTACTCATGAACAACAGCCCATCGCACTCGCTGCCGGGTCAGGCGCTGGCGCACGCCGTGATCTGGATCGGCATCGCCATCACGGCGCTGCCGCTGTACATCGCTTTTGTCGCCTCCACCCTCAGCAACCCCGACATCGCCCAAGCCCCCATGCCCCTGTGGCCGGGCGACCAAGGGTGGGAGAACTACCGCACGGTGATCATCGAGGGCATGCAGGGCGGGCATTTGTCGCCGCCGGTCTGGCTCATGCTGTTTAACAGCTTGATCATGGCGCTGGTGATCGCCGTGGGCAAGATTTCGGTCTCCATCATCTCGGCCTACGCGGTGGTGTTTTTCCGCTTCCCCGGGCGCATGTTCTGCTTTTGGCTGATCTTCATCACCCTCATGCTTCCGGTCGAGGTGCGCATCTTGCCCACTTACGAAGTGGTCACCGATCTCGGGCTGCTCAACACCTTTGCCGGCCTGACGCTGCCGCTCATCGCTTCGGCCACCGCCACGCTGCTGCTGCGCCAGTTCTTTCTCACCCTGCCCGACGAGCTGGTCGAGGCCGCCAAGATGGACGGCGCCGGCCCGCTGCGCTTTTTCTGGGACGTGGTGCTGCCGCTCACCCGCACCCAGCTGGCGGCGCTGTTCGTGATCATGTTCGTCTATGGCTGGAACCAGTACCTGTGGCCGCTGCTCATCGTCACCGACCAGAACCTCGACACCATCGTCGTCGGCATCGCCAAGCTCATCGGCACGGGCGACGCCACCACCGACTGGAACCTGGTCATGGCGACCACGCTGCTGGCCTTGCTGCCGCCGGCGCTGGTGGTGCTGCTGATGCAAAAGTGGTTCGTCAAAGGGCTGGTGGACAGCGAAAAATAAACTCCGAAAATACGAAAAATTATGGCTACGCTGGCACTCAATCAAGTCAAAAAAAGCTACGGCATCGGTCCGGGCGCGCTCCAAGTCATCCACGGCGTCGATGCGCAGATCGCCGACGGCGAGTTCGTGGTCATCGTCGGCCCCTCGGGCTGCGGCAAAAGCACCCTGCTGCGCATGGTCGCCGGGCTCGAGTCGATTACCTCCGGCACGATCCAGATCGGCGAGCGCGTCGTCAACAATGTGCAACCGGCCGAGCGCGACATCGCCATGGTGTTCCAGAACTACGCGCTCTACCCGCACATGAGCGTGTTCGACAACATGGCGTATGGGCTGCGCATACGCGGCCTGACGGCGCCCCAAATCCGCGCGCGCGTCGATGCCGCCGCCCGCATCCTCGAGCTCGCGCCGCTGCTCGAGCGCAAACCGAGCCAGCTCTCGGGCGGGCAGCGCCAGCGCGTGGCCATGGGGCGCGCCATCGTGCGCCAGCCGCAGGCTTTTTTGTTCGATGAACCGCTCTCCAACCTCGACGCCAAGCTGCGCGCCCAAACCCGGCTCGAAATCCAGAAGCTGCACCGCGAACTGGGCATCACCTCGCTTTTTGTCACGCACGACCAGGTCGAGGCCATGACGCTGGCGCAGCGCATGTTGGTCATGAACGCCGGCCGGGTGGAGCAATTTGGCACCCCCGAAGAGGTCTATGAGCGCCCGGCCAGCCTGTTCGTGGCCGGCTTCATGGGCGCGCCGCCCATGAACCTGCTGCGCCACGCCAGCGGTGTGCGCCCGGGCACGGTGCTGGGCATCCGGCCCGAGCACCTGGTCATTGGCGACAGCGGCTGGGACACGGTGGTCGATTCGGTCGAGCTGCTCGGGGCCGAGCGCCTGATCCACGCCCGCCTTGGGGATGAGTTGCTCACCATCCGGGTCTCGGCCCAGCGCGCCATCCCCGACCTCGGTCAAGCCCTGCGCGTGCAGCCGCAGCCCGAGTTCATCCACACCTTCGACGCCGCCACGGGGCTTAGCCGTTCTTGACGCACCCATGAACCCAGCCAACCCCACCGGCCTGTCCGACTGGCCCTACCCCTACTGGATCGCGCACCGCGGCGCCGGCAAAGAGCGGCCCGAAAACACCTTGTGCGCCTTCGAGCACGGCAGCGCCTGCGGATTTTCTATGTTCGAGTGCGACGTCAAGCTCAGCGCCGACGGCGTGCCCTTTTTGCTGCACGACGACACGCTGGAGCGCACCACCAACGGCCGCGGCCCAGCCGACGCGCTGCCTTGGGCCGAACTGGCGCAGCTCGACGCCGGCGGCTGGCATTCGAGCAACAGCGCCGGCGAGCCCTTGCCCACGCTGGCCACCATCGCCGCCCACTGCCTGCAGCAAGGCGCGGCGCTGAACATCGAAATCAAGCCCATGCCGGGGCAGGAGGCCGCCACTGGCAGCGCCGTGGCGCTGGCCGCGCGCGCGCTCTGGCAGGGCCAGCGCGTGCCGCCGCTGCTCAGCTCCTTCCAGCCCGCTGCCTTGCAAGCGGCGCAGCAGGCCGCGCCCGAGCTGCCGCGCGCGCTGCTGCTCGATACCCTCTGGAGCGGCTGGCCCGAGGTGGCGGCGCAGCTCGGCTGTGTGGCCATCGTCTGCCAGCATCGGCTGCCAGACGCGGCGCTGATGCAGCAGGCGCGCGCCATGGGCTGGCGCGTGCTGTGCTACACCGCCAACCGCGCCGCCGACGTGCAGCGCCTGCGCGCACTCGGTGTCGATGGCCTGATCACCGACGAAATGCACTGGGCGCGCAGCCAGAATCTGGATTAGCCGGGGCTCGGCCGGGGTTCAGCGCAAGCATTGGCGTATCATCGGCGCGCATGAGCTTGCTGGCACTCGACGTGGGCAACACCCGCCTGAAATGGGCGCTGTATGAGCAGCCCGTCATGGGTGCGCGCATGCTGGCGCACGGGGTGCAGTTCCTTGAAAACATCGACAAACTGACCGAGGGCGACTGGATCAACCTGCGCCCGCCGCGCATGGTGCTGGGCAGCGTGGTGGCCTCCGATGCCATCAAGCGCCGGGTCGAAGCACAGCTCGAAATCTGGGACGCCGCGCCCGAATGGGTGGTGCCCAGCGCCGCCGAGGCCGGCGTGATCAACGGCTACGACCATCCGGCCCGCTTAGGGGCCGACCGCTGGGTGGCCATGATCGGCGCGCGCCAGCGCCTGCTGGCGCGCCAGCAGCTGCGGCCCTGTGTGGTGGTGATGGTCGGCACCGCAGTCACGATCGAGGCGCTCGACGCCGAAGGGCGTTTTCTGGGCGGTTGCATCCTGCCCGGGCACGGCATCATGCTGCGCGCGCTCGAATCGGGCACCGCCGGCCTGCACGTGCCCACCGGCGTGGTCAAGCCCTTTCCCACCAACACCAGCGACGCTCTCACCAGCGGCGGCACCTTCGCCATCGCCGGCGCGGTGCAGCGCATGGTTGACCAGCTGGCCCAGCACTGCGGCCAAACCCCGGTGTGTTACATGACCGGCGGCGCCGCTTGGAAAATGGCCCCCAGCATGAGCGTATCGTTTGAGCTGGTCGACACCTTGATCTTCGACGGCCTGCTGGCGATCGCGCATCAGCGCGCGTCCGACCGCGCCAACCAGCGCCTAGCCAGCTCCACCCAGTAGCTGCCGCCGAGCGCGATCAGCTCGTCGTTGAAGTCGTAGCGCGGGTTGTGCAGGGTGCAGGGCCCGGCGTCGTGGCCGGCGCCGTAGCCATCGCGGTGCGCGCCGTCGCCGTTGCCTATAAAGGCGTAGGCACCCGGTTTGGCTTGCAGCATGTAGGCAAAATCTTCTGCCCCCAGCGTGGGCTCTTGGGCCAGCACCTGCTGCGGCCCCACCAGGTCGAGCATCACGCTGCGCGCAAACTCGGCCTCGGCGGCGCTGTTGATGGTGGGCGGGTAGTTGCGGTGGAACTCAAACGTGGCCGTGGCCCCAAAAGCCGCCGCCGTGTGCTCGCACACCGTGCGCATGCGCTGCTCGATTAAATCCAGCAGCTCTAGGCTGAAGGTGCGCACCGTGCCCTGCAGCACGCAGTGGTCTGGCACCACGTTGGTGGCTTCGCCGGCGGCGATCATGGTCACGCTCAGCACCCCGGCCTCGATCGGTTTTTTGTTGCGGCTGATGATGGTCTGGAACGCCTGCACCATCTGGCACGCCACCAGCAGCGGGTCGATGCCGTTGTGCGGCAGCGCCGCGTGGCAGCCCTTGCCGTGCACGGTGATTTTGAACTCGTTGCTCGAGGCCATCACCGGCCCCGGGCTCACGGCAAAACTGCCCACCGGCATGCCAGGCCAGTTGTGCAAGCCAAACACCGCCTGCACCGGGAAGCGCTCAAACAGGCCGTCAGCGATCATGTGCCGCGCCCCGCCGCCGCCTTCTTCGGCCGGCTGGAAGATGAACACCACCGTGCCCTCGAAGTCACGCGTCTGGCTCAGGCACTGGGCGGCGGCCAGCAGCATGGCGGTGTGGCCGTCGTGGCCGCAGGCGTGCATCCGGCCCGGGTGCCGGCTGGCATGGGCAAAGGTGTTGAGCTCGGTCATGGGCAGCGCGTCGAGGTCGGCGCGCAAGCCCACGGCGCGGCCACAGGCGCCGCCGTCGCGCCCGTGCAGCAGCCCAACCACGCCTGTGCTGCCCAAACCGCGCACCACCTCCAGGCCCCAGGCGCCTAGGCGCTCGGCCACCACTTGGGCGGTGCGGTGCTCCTCAAAGCACAGCTCGGGGTGCGCGTGCAAATCGCGCCGCAGCGCGGTGAGCTGCTCGGCCTGAGCCACGATGGCGGGGTTGAGTTTCATGCTTGCCTCCTTGCAATAGGCTCGAAGGCGATGTTAGCCCAAAGCCCGTGGTCGCGCCCAAGCGTGCCCGCTTAAACCCCGACGCCTGGCTGCAAGCCTAGGCCCCAGCCAACCAGTGCGCGTGATGCTTACTCTAGGCCGTCCACCAGATCGATGTAGCGTTGCATCGCTGCGTCGGTGCTGGTGCCCTTGAGCGCCGCCCAAGCATCCCATTTGGCGCGCCCGACCAGATCGCCAAAACCCGGCTTGGCGCCGCTCACGTCGCCTTCGGTGGCTTGTTTGTACAGGGCGTAGAGCTTGAGCAAAGTGGCGTTGTCGGGCCGTTGCGTGAGCTCTTTGCTGGCCGCCACGGCGGCTTCGAATGCGGATTTGAGATCGGTGTTCATGACGGTAATAGTACGATCGTTCGTGCTTTTTGTCAACCGTAAGTGCGCCAGCGAGCCCCCCTCACGACCGCATCTGCTGCTGCCAAGACAGCAATTGACAAGCAATTGACACCAGTCAGCGCCGGTTATGATCATTCATCTGTTTTTATAGCTCCGCGCAGCCCACCCACATGGCCATCCTTGTCACCGGCGGTGCCGGATTCATCGGCAGCAACTTCGTGCTCGACTGGCTGGCCCAGAGCGACGAGCCGGTCGTCAACCTCGACCTGCTCACCTACGCCGGCAACCTCGAAAACCTCGCCAGCCTGCAAGCCGATGCGCGGCACCAGTTCGTGCACGGCAGCATCGGCGACCGACCCTTGGTGCAGCGCCTGCTGGCCGAGCGCCGGCCGCGCGCCGTGCTCAACTTCGCCGCCGAAAGCCACGTCGATCGCTCGCTGCACGGCCCGGGCGCCTTCATCCAAACCAATGTGCAGGGCACCTACGAGCTGCTCGAGGCCGTGCGCGGCCACTGGGCGGCGCTGCCCGCGACCGAGCAAGCCGCCTTTCGCTTCCTGCACGTAAGCACCGACGAGGTCTATGGCAGCCTCGAGCCCGGTCAGCCAGCCTTCACCGAGCAGCACCCCTACCAGCCCAACAGCCCCTACAGCGCCAGCAAGGCCGCCAGCGATCACCTGGTGCGCGCCTGGCACCACAGCTACGGCCTGCCGGTGCTCACCACCAACTGCTCCAACAACTACGGTCCCTACCACTTCCCCGAAAAACTGATTCCGCTGCTCATCGTCAAGGCGCTGGCCGGCGCGCCGCTGCCCATCTACGGCGACGGCCTGCAGGTGCGCGACTGGCTCTACGTGCAAGACCACTGCAGCGCCATCCGCCGCGTGCTCGCCGCCGGGCGCGTGGGCGAGGTTTATAACGTGGGCGGTGGCAACGAAAAAACCAACCTCGAGATCGTGCACAGCGTCTGCGCCTTGCTCGACGAGCTGGCCCCGGCGCAGGCGCGTGGCGTGCGCCACCACCACAGCGGCGTGCCGCTGCAGCGCTACGCCGAGCTCATCGCCTTCGTTGCCGACCGCCCCGGCCACGACCGGCGCTACGCCATCGACGCCAGCAAAATAGCGCGCGAGCTCGGCTGGCAGCCGGCGCACACCTTCGAGACCGGGATCCGCCAAACCGTGCGCTGGTACCTAGAGCACCCCGATTGGGTGGCGCACGTGCAAAGCGGCAGCTACCGCGACTGGCTGCGCCAGCACTACGGCCAAGCGCAGGAGGCCCCATGAGCCACCCACCGCGCATCCTGCTGCTGGGCAAAAACGGCCAAGTGGGCTGGGAGCTGCAGCGCAGCCTGGCGCCGCTGGGCGAACTCATCGCCCTCGACCGCCACCCGTGCCCGAATCCGCTCGACCCGCACGCGCCGCGGCTGTGCGGCGATCTGGCCGACCTCGAAGCGCTGGCGCGCACGGTGCAGCAGCTGCGTCCGCAGGTGATCGTCAACGCCGCCGCCTACACCGCAGTCGACAAAGCCGAGAGCGAGCCGGCGCTGGCGCAGCGCATCAACGCCGACGCGCCGGGCCTGCTGGCGCAACTGGCGCACCAGAGCGGGGCTTGGCTGGTGCACTACAGCACCGACTACGTGTTCAACGGCAGCGGCCACCTGCCTTGGGCCGAGGGCAGCCCGACCGGCCCGCTCAACGTCTATGGCCACAGCAAGCTGGCGGGGGAGGGGGCGATCCTCGCCGCCGGGCGTCGGCACCTGATCTTTCGCACCAGCTGGGTCTATGCCGCCCGCGGCGCCAACTTCGCCAAAACCATGCTGCGCCTGGCGCAGCAGCGCGAGCGCCTGAGCGTGGTCGATGACCAATGCGGCGCCCCCACCGGCGCCGAGCTGATCGCCGACGTCAGCGCCCACGCCGTGGCCCTGGTGCTCAGAGGCGCTGCCGAACCCGGCACCTACCACCTCGCAGCCGCTGGCGAAACCACTTGGCACGGCTACGCCAGCGCCGTGATCGAGCAGGCCCGGCGCTTGCGCCCCGAGCTCGACTGGCGCGTGCAGGCCATCGACGCCGTGCCCAGCAGCGCTTTCCCCACCCCGGCGCAGCGCCCGCACAACTCGCGCCTCGACTGCGCCTTGCTGCAAAGCCGCTTCGGCCTGCACCTGCCGCCGTGGCAGCAGGGCGTGCAGCGCATGTTGGCCGAGGTGCTGGCGTGAAAAAATCAAACCCCGATACAGACACCATGACCTCTCGCAAAGGCCTCATCCTAGCCGGTGGCTCCGGCACCCGGCTGCACCCGGCCACGCTGGCCATCAGCAAACAGCTGCTGCCAGTTTATGACAAGCCGATGATCTACTACCCCTTGAGCACCCTCATGCTCGCGGGCCTGCGCGAGGTGCTCATCATTAGCACGCCGCAAGACACCCCGCGCTTTGCCCAGCTGCTGGGCGACGGCGCGCAGTGGGGCATGAGCCTGCAATACGCCGTGCAGCCCAGCCCCGACGGGCTGGCGCAGGCCTTCCTCATCGGTGAGCGCTTCATCGACGGCGCCCACAGCGCGCTGGTGCTGGGCGACAACATCTACCACGGGCACGACTTCCAGCCGCTGGTGCGCGCCGCCAGCGCCCAAACCCAAGGCGCCACCGTGTTCGCCTACCACGTGCACGACCCCGAGCGCTACGGCGTGGTCGAGTTCGACGCCCAAGGCCGCGCCCTCAGCATCGAAGAAAAACCGGTGCAACCCAAGAGCAACTACGCCGTCACCGGCCTGTATTTTTACGACCAGCAAGTGGTGGAGATCGCCAAAGCCGTGCGCCCGAGCGCGCGCGGCGAGCTCGAAATCACCGCCGTCAACCAAGCCTACCTCGAGCAAGGCCAGCTCAACGTGCAGACCATGGGCCGCGGCTATGCTTGGCTCGACACCGGCACCCACGACAGCCTGCTCGAAGCCAGTCAGTTTATCGCCACGCTCGAGCGCCGCCAAGGCCTCAAAGTCGCTTGCCCGGAAGAAATCGCTTGGCGCAACGGCTGGATCGATGCCGCCCAGCTCGAGCGCCTCGCCGCCCCCTTGCGCAAAAACGGCTACGGCCAGTACCTGCTGGCGTTGCTGGGCACAGGCCGTCGGTTCTAGCCCAAACCCCCAACCCCAGCCCTAGCCCTAGCCCGCCCCAAGCCCCCATGCCCTACACCGTCACCCCCACCGCCTTGCCCGGCGTGCTCGTGCTCACGCCCAAGGTCTATGGCGACGCGCGCGGTTTCTTCTACGAGAGCTTCAACCAGCGCGACTTCGACGCCGCCACCGGCTTGGCCGGCGTGCAGTTTGTGCAAGACAACCACAGCCGCTCGGCGCGCGGCGTGCTGCGCGGCCTGCACTACCAGCTGCCACCGCAGGCGCAGGGCAAGCTGGTGCGCGTCACCCACGGCGCGGTCTATGACGTGGTGGTGGATTTGCGCCGCAGCTCCCCCACCTTTGGCCGTTGGGATGGGGTTGAGCTGTCGGCCGACAACCACCGCCAGCTCTGGGTGCCGCCGGGTTTCGCGCACGGCTTTCTCACCCTCAGCGAATCGGCCGAATTCCTCTACAAAACCACCGCCTATTACAGCCCGGCGCACGAGCGCAGCGTGCTCTGGTGCGACGCGGCACTGGGCATCCACTGGCCCTTGACGCAGGCCGGAGTGGAGCAGCCGCTGCTGGCGGCCAAAGACGTGGCTGCGGCCAGCTTGGCGCAGGCGGAGTGTTTTGATTGAGCGGGCAGCGGTGATTACTTCAACCCAGCCAGCTCGCGCAGCACCTGCACCTTGTCGGTGCGCTCCCAGGTGAACTCGGGTTCGTCGCGGCCGAAGTGGCCGTAGGCGGCGGTTTTGCTGTAGATCGGGCGCAACAAGTCCAGCATCTGGATGATGCCGCGCGGGCGCAGGTCGAACACCTCACCGACGATGTGGGCGATTTTGTCGTCCGGGATCACGCCCGTGCCTTCGGTATAGACGGTCACGTTCATGGGCCTGGCCACGCCGATGGCGTAGGCGACCTGAATCTGGCACTGCTTGGCCAGCCCGGCGGCGACGATGTTTTTGGCCACGTAGCGCGCCGCGTAGGCGGCCGAGCGATCGACCTTGGTCGGGTCCTTGCCGCTGAAGGCACCGCCGCCGTGCGGGCAGGCGCCGCCGTAGGTGTCCACGATGATCTTGCGCCCGGTCAGGCCGCAGTCGCCTTGCGGGCCGCCAATCACGAAGCGCCCGGTGGGGTTGATGAGGTAGCGCGTGTTTTGCAGCCACTCGCGCGGCAGCACCGGCTTGATGATTTCTTCGACGCAGGCCTCGATGAAGGCCGGCAGCATGTGCTTGCCGTCGCTCATCTCGGGCGCGTGTTGGCTCGAGAGCACCACGGTGTCGATGCTGTGTGGCCGGCCATCGACGTAGCGCATGGTGACCTGGCTCTTGGCGTCGGGGCGCAAGAAGGGCAGGCGGCCGTCTTTGCGCAGTTGCGCCTGGCGCTCGACGATGCGGTGCGCGTAGTAGATGGGCGCGGGCATGAGCACCGGCGTTTCATCGCAGGCGTAGCCGAACATCAGGCCCTGGTCGCCGGCGCCGGTGTTGAGGTAGTCGTCGCTGGCGTGGTCCACGCCTTGGGCGATGTCGTTGCTCTGCTTGTCGTAGCAGACCATGACGGCGCAGCCCTTGTAGTCGATGCCGTAGTCGGTGTTGTCGTAGCCGATGCGCTTAATGGTGTCGCGCGCGGTCTGGATGTAATCGACGTGCGCGTTGGTGGTGATCTCGCCGGCCAGCACCACCAGCCCGGTGTTGGTCAGCGTTTCGGCAGCCACGCGCGAGCGCGGGTCTTGCTCGAAGATCGCGTCCAGGATCGCGTCCGAGATCTGGTCGGCGACCTTGTCCGGGTGGCCTTCGGAAACCGATTCGGAGGTGAAAAGAAAGTCGTTCGCCATTTGTTGCATACACTCCAAGGATTGCGCTTGGGCGATTCGCCCGGCGCTGGAGGTGCTGCGGCGAACGCTTTAGCAGGATTTATGAATCGCCCGCAAGTTGTTCTCTAACTCGGCGATGCGCGCATTGTAACGACACCGCTTCTATCGACACCCGATGCTGTTTTTTTTCAGGCTCATGGGGCGGCTGCCGCTGCCGCCGCTGCACGCGCTGGGCTGGTTGCTGGGCTGGCTGATCTGGCTGTTGAGCCCCACCTACCGCCAGCGCTGGCGCGACCACACGGCCCAGGCCGGGCTGGCCGGGCGGGTGCGCTGGGCCTCGGTGGGCGCGGCCGGGCAACAGATGGCGGAGCTGCCGCGCATCTGGTTTGGGGCCCCGGTTCCGCTGCGCTGGGACGGGGCGCAGCACATCGAAGCTGCGCTGCGCCAAGGCCAGGGGCTGCTGTTTCTGACACCGCACTTGGGCTGCTTTGAGCTCACGGCTCAGGCCTATGCGCAGCGCTTTGGGGTGCAGCCTGAGGGGCAAAGCGGGGGGGCGGTGGAAGCGGACGCGCACGCCCCGCGCCCAATCACCGTGCTCTATCGGCCGCCGCGCGTGGCGGCGCTGCACCCGGTGCTGCAGGCGGCGCGCGAGCGCCCCGGCATGCACAGCGTGCCCACCGACCTGAGCGGGGTGCGCCAGTTGCTCAAAGCGCTCAAGCAGGGGCAGACCGTGGGCCTGCTGCCCGACCAAGTGCCGCCCGCCGGCATGGGGGTGTGGGCGCCGTTTTTTGGTCGCCGCGCCTACACCATGACGCTGGCGGCGCGGCTGGCGCAGGTGCCGGGCACGCAGGTGTTGCTGATCTGGGGCGAGCGGCGGCGCTGGGGCCGCGGCTACGTGCTGCACGTGCGCCCGTGGATAGATGTGGTGGGCGCGCCGCTGGCGCACGAGCCGCAGGCCGCAGCGGCGCAGATCAACCAGGCCATGCAGGCGGTGATCGGGCACTGCCCGGCGCAGTACCTGTGGGGCTATGCGCGCTACAAGGGCTAGGCCGGGGGTGGGGCCGCAGCGGGGGCCTCCGGGTGCGCCCAATCCCAAATCTGGATCGCGGTTTCTTCCAGCCCGAGCTTGCTGCTGGCCGAAAACAGCTGCGCGCTGCCGCCGGCGGTTTGCAGGCGCGCCACCGACAAGGCCTTGGCGGCCTCCTGCCGGTTGAGCTTGTCGGCTTTGGTGAGCAGCACCCTGAAGGCTAGCCCATCCTCGACCCGTGGGCGGATGACCTGCAGCAGCGCTTCGTCGAGTTCGGTCAGCCCTAAGCGCGCATCGCACAGCAGCACCACGGCGCGCAGGTTGGGCCGGCTCACCAGGTAGTTGGCCATCACCTCTTGCCAGCGCCGCTTGGCCGCTTGCGGCACCGCCGCGTAGCCGTAGCCGGGCAGGTCGGCCAGCACGGCGTCGGTCAGCCCCTGTTTGCCTAGGGCAAAGAGGTTGATGCTCTGCGTGCGCCCGGGGGTTTTGGAGGCAAAAGCGAGGCGCTTTTGCTGCGTCAGGGTGTTGATGCAGGTGGACTTGCCGGCGTTGGAGCGGCCGACGAAGGCGATCTCGGGCAAAGTGGAGTCGGGCAGGTGCTGCAGTTGTGGCGCTTCGGTCAAAAAGCGCGCCGTGTGCAGCCACGCCATGGCGGCTTTGCCGGCTTCAGAGAGAGGGGTCACTGGAGTAAAGGGTGTGGTTGTTTGAAGCGGGCAGCATACGGCATTGTAGAATTACGCACAAAATCTCCTGTGCTCGTGGCTGCGTGGGCACTTTCCCCCTTTTTTGCCGTTGACCTCCGAATCCGACATGAAATCTTTCGTCACGCTCATCGGGGCCGCCGCGTTGGCTGCTTTTTCGTTCACTGCTTCGTTTGCGCATGCCCAGGCGGCGCGCTCCGACTCGGTGCCCAACTTCGCCCGCGGTGAACAAATTTACATGCAGATGTGCATGGCCTGCCACGGCGTGGCCGGCAACTCGACCATGGCCGAAAACCCCTCGCTGGCCGGGCAGTTGCCAGAGTACCTGATCAAGCAACTGCGCGACTACAAATCGGGCAAGCGCCAAAACGCCATCATGTCGGGCTTTGCAGCCGCACTCACCGACGACGACAAGCGCGACGTTTCGCACTGGTTGGCGCGCCAAACCCCGGCCCCCAACTACGCCCGCGACCCCGAACTGGTGCGCGAAGGCGAGCGCATTTGGCGCGCCGGCTTGGCCGATCGCAACATCGCCTCTTGCATGGCCTGCCACGGCCCGGCCGGGCGCGGCATGCCGGCGCTGTACCCGCGTCTGGCAGGTCAGCACGCCCGCTACACCGCCGACCAAATGAAACAGTTCCGCACCGGTGCGCGCGGCAACAGCCCCGAAATGGCGCGCATCGCCCGCCACATGACCGACCGCGAAATCGAGGCCGTGTCCGACTTCATTGCTGGCCTGCGTTAAGGCCTAGGCCTATAGCGCACCGCACTTTCTGGGCCCCTCCTAAATCGAGGGGTTTTTTGCTTGGCCTCGCACCTTGATCGCTCCAGAGCCGACAATCGCTGCGATAGATGGGAACCTGCAGCGCCCAACGCGCCACTAAGCTACGCCCAGCTCAACCGAGCCCCACCCCCACACTGGTTTGCAACTGATGAGTGTTTCTACTGCTGGCATCGTCATCGAGCGTGGCTCGCCGCTGGTGCGCGATCTGATCGAGCTGTTGTCGTCGATGCGCTTTGCCATCGCGTTGCTGACGGTGATCAGCATCGCCTCGGTCAGCGGCACCGTGGTGCTGCAAAACGAGCCCCTCAACAACTACATCAACCAGTTCGGCCCGTTCTGGTACCGGGTGTTCGAGATCATGGGCATCTACACCATCTTCAGCGCCTGGTGGTATGCCCTGATGCTGCTGTTTTTGGTCACCAGCACCTTGCTGTGCGTGGTGCGCACCTCGCCCAAGATGCTCAACGACATTCGCCAGTTCAAAGAGGACATGCGCGAACAAAGCCTGAAGGCCTTCCCCTTCAAGGCGCGGGCTGAACTCGCCGAAGCGGGTGAAGCGGCGGCGCAGCGCATCGGCCAAACCCTGCTGGCTTCGGGCTGGAAAGTGAAGCTGCAACGGCGCGAGAGCGCCGCCGGCGTGGGCTGGATGGTGGCGGCCAAGGCCGGGGCGTGGAACAAGCTCGGTTACATCCTCACGCACTCAGCGATCGTGATCATCTGCGCCGGGGCCTTGCTCGATGGGCGCCTGATGGTGCAGTTGCACACCCTGTTTTTGGGCAAAACCACCTTCGAGGGCGGTGGCCTGATCTCGGACGTGCCCGAGCAGCACCGCCTGAGCGACTGGAACCCCACCTTCCGCGGCAGCATCTTGGTCACCGAAGGCGCCAACACCGGCACCGCCATCCTGCCGCAGCCGGGCGGGGTGTTGTTGCAAGAGCTACCGTTTTCGATCGAGCTCAAAGACTTCATCGTCGAGTACTACGACACCGGCATGCCGCGCCTGTTTGCCAGCGAAATCCTGATCCACGACAAATACACCGGCGAGATCATCCCCAAGCGGGTCGAGGTCAACCACCCGGCGCACCACCGCGGCGTCACCATCTTCCAGGCCAGCTACGACGACGGCGGCTCGCTGGTGCAGCTGCGCGGCTTGCCCATGGGCGACGGCGCCGAGGCCTTTACCGTTGAGGGCCGCATCGGCCAATCGACCACGCTGCACCGGGGCGGCGAGACCTTCACGCTCGAGTTCACCGACTTCAGCCTCTACAACGTCGAAAACCTGGCCAACACCCAAGCCGCCGAAGAGGCAGCGGCCATCGCTGGCTTCAGTTTGCAAAATGAGATCACGCAGCGCCTCGGTTCGGCGCACCGCACCGTCGCCGAGGCCCAGATGAAAAACGTCGGCCCCAGCATCACCTACCGCTTGCGCGACGCAGCCGGCCAAGCGCGCGAGTTCCACAACTTCATGTTGCCCATCGACCTCGACGGCCGGCGCGTGTTCGTGCTGGGCGTGCGCGAGACCGAGGCCGATGACTTCCGCTACCTGCGCATCCCGGTAGACGACCGCGACAGCATCGACGGTTTCATACGCTTGCGCACGGCGCTGGCCGACCCGCAGCTGCGGCGCGAAGCGGTGCTGCGCTACGTGGCGGCGGCGGCCGCCGGTCAGCGCGCCGAGCTGCAGCAGGCCCTGATGCTGTCGGCGCAGCGGGCGCTCGATTTGTTCGCAGGCCAAGACCCCGAAATCGCCACCTTGCCACGGCGCGACATGCCCGTGCTGGCTGGGCTGCAGGCGGTGTCGGCCTTCCTCGAGGTCAACGTGCCCGAGACCGAGCGCGAGCGCGCCGGCGAGCTCATGTTGCGCATCCTCAACGGCAGCCTGCTCGAGCTCTACCAGATCACGCGCGAGCGCGCCGGCCTGAACCCAGCCCCGCTCAACGAGCAGACCGCCAGCTTCATGACCCAATCGGTGCTGGGCCTGAGCGATTCGTTCTTTTACCCCGCGCCCCTGACCTTCATGATGACCAGCTTCGAGCAGGTCGAGGCCAGCGTGTTTCAGGTATCGCGCGCACCAGGGCGCAACATCGTCTACTTTGGCTGCCTGTTGTTGACGCTCGGCATGATCGCCATGCTCTACGTGCGCGAGCGCCGGGTCTGGGTCTGGCTGGCGCCTAAACCCGACTCCGACACACTGGATGCCACCATGGCGATGTCGTCCAACCGTAAAATCTCCGACAACGACCGCGAGTTTGAGCAATTGCGCCGTCACCTGTTTAATCAAGCACCCGAGGCCACCTCATGACTGCTGCCACACAGACCATTGAACTCAAGAAGAGCGCGGGCTCGCAGCCCATGCGGCCGGGTTATTTTTCCCGGCTCAAGGCTTGGGACTGGATTTTTGCCGCCATGGTGGTGGGCGGCCTCACCTACAGCTACTTCCTGTTTCAGCCGTACCTCGACCGCTACGAGATTTTCGTGCTGCTGCTCACCGCCCCGAGCTGGATCGCGCTGGCTTGGTTCTGGCGCCCGATCAGCTACCTGAGCGTGGTGGTGGCGGTGCTGTCGCTCACCGCCATAGAACTCTATCAGGTCGATGGCGTAGGCGTTTATGCCCGCGCCGAAGAGGTGTTTCTGCTCAAGTTCTTCTTGGCCAGCCAGACCGCCGTGTTGCACATGAGCCTGCTGCTGCTGGCCAGCACCGTGTTTTACTGGGTGGGCTTGCTGGCAAAGAAAAACGGTGCCGGGTTCGAGGAAGTCGGTGCCAAGATCGCTTGGGTGGCGGTCACCATGGGCTTGGTGGCGTTTTGCGTGCGCTGGTACGAGACCTACCTGCACAACACCGGCTTGGGCTACATCCCGATCAGCAATTTGTACGAAGTGTTCATCATGTTCGGCTGGATGACCACGCTCTACATCCTCTACTACGAAGACCGGTACCAAACGCGCAAGATCGGCGCTTTTTCTATGCTGGTGGTCAGCGCCTCGGTGGCTTTTTTGCTCTGGTACATGGTGACGCGAGAAGCGCACGAGATCCAGCCGCTCATCCCGGCCCTGCAAAGCTGGTGGATGAAGCTGCACGTGCCCACCAACTTCGTGAGCTACGGCACTTGGACCATCGCGGCCATGCTGGCCTTTGCCTATCTGCTCAAGCAAAGCACCTTCAAGTTGAGCTGGCTCAAGCTGACGCCGGTTTGGCTGCTGGCCGCCGTGTTTTTGCTCGAGCCGTTTTTGTTCGGGGTTTACACCGTGGCGCCGGGTGAGACCAACTACGCTGCCGCCGTGGGCATGAGCAACTTCTGGGCGGTCTACGTGGGTGTGGCGGTCCTGATCATCGGGTTCATCGTCATGGCGCGCGACCGCTTTGCGGCCAAGCTGCCAGCGCTCGAGGTGCTCGACGACATCATGTACAAGTGCATCGCCATTGGGCTGCTGTTTTTCACCATCGCCACCATTTTGGGCGCGCTGTGGGCGGCTGAAGCGTGGGGCGCGTACTGGAGTTGGGACCCCAAAGAAACCTGGTCGCTGATCAGCTGGTTCACTTACGCCGCCTGGTTGCACATGCGCTTGGTCAATGGCTTGCGCGGCACGGTGGCGGCCTACTGGGCGATCGCCGGCTTCTTTATCACCAACTTCACCTTCTGGGGCGTGAACATCTTCCTGAGCGGCCTGCACAGCTACGGCGCGCTCTGAATCGTGCAATGATCGCGCCCTGAGGCGCAAAAGCCAGCGAGGCCGCATTTTTGTTGCGGCGGCGCTGGCTTTCGCTTTTGCCTCCAGCCGCCATGGCCGGCGCTTGGTGTGGGGTTTGGTACTAGAGCCCGAGCTCGGGCCCAAGCTGATCGGCCAGCGTTTCGCGCCGGCGTATGAGGCGTGCGTTGCTGCCACTGACCAGCACCTCGGCGGCGCGGCCTCGGCTGTTGTAGTTGCTGGCCATGCTGGTGCAATAGGCACCGGCCGAGCACACCGCCAGCCAGTCGCCGGGCTGCACGGCCAACAGGCGGTCATGGCCGATCCAGTCACCGCTCTCGCACACCGGTCCGACCACTTCGTAGCACTGCACCGCTTGGGCCGGACGCAACTGCAGCGGCACGATGGCGTGATAGGCCTGATACAGCGCCGGCCGCGGCAGGTCGTTCATGCCGGCATCGACGATGAGGAAGTTTTTGGCCAGTCCGGGCTTGAGGTAGAGCGCCTCGGTCAGGCACACGCCCGCATTGCCCACCAGCGAGCGCCCCGGCTCGAGCAGCAGCTTCAAGTTGCCAAAGCCGCGCGCCTCCATGCGCTGCAGCACGGCGGCGAACAAGGCGTCGGCCGCCGGTGGGCACTCGTCGAGGTAGGTGATGCCTAAGCCGCCACCCAAATCGAGGTGTTCGAGCGCGATGCCTGCGGCCTGCAGGGCTGCCACCAGGTCGAGCACACGCTCGAGCGCGTCGAGGTAGGGCGCGCTGTCGGTGATCTGCGAGCCGATGTGGCAGTCAATGCCCACGATGCGCAAGCCCGGCAACGACGCCGCGCGGCGGTAGGCACCTAGGGCCTCGGTGTGCGCGATGCCAAACTTGTTGCTTTTGAGCCCGGTCGAGATGTAGGGGTGGGTGCGGGCGTCCACGTCGGGGTTTACGCGCAGGCTCAGCGGCGCTTGCCGCCCCAGCGACAGCGCCTCAAGGTTCAAAACTTCGATCTCGGGCAAGCTCTCGACGTTGAAGCAACCGATGCCGGCCTGCAGCGCCTGGCGCATCTCGGCGCGGGTCTTACCCACGCCCGAAAACACGATGCGCTCAGGTGCCACGCCGCTGTGCAGCGCCCGCTGCAGCTCGCCGCCCGAGACGATATCCAGCCCGCAGCCCGCTTGCACCAGGGTCTGCAGCAGGGCCAGGTTGGGGTTGGCCTTGACGGCGTAGCAAATGAGCGCCGCGCGCCCCTGCAAGGCGCGCTGGTAGGCGCCCAGCGCGGCCAGCAGCGCGGCCTGGGAATAGACGAACAGCGGCGTGCCATGCTCGCGCGCAAGGTCGGCCAGCGCCAAGCCTTCCACCCGCAGGTGGCCGTCGGCATAATGGAAAAAGGGTGTGCCCGGCACCGTCGGTGCCGCAGGATTGGAGGCTGACATGTGGACGATTGGGCTAAAGGGGTAGGGCTGTCGCGGGCGGGGTGGTGCGCTTAAGTCGGGGTTCCCGCTTCGGTTGCACTAGGCAAATACAGCGGCCCCTTTTGGCCGCACCCCGGCAAGGCGAGCAAAAGCAGCCCCAGGCAGGCGCTTAAGCACAGCAGCCGCAGGTGAGAGGGTAAAGCCGCTGTGTGCTCACCAGGCTTCAAGCCTACAATGCCGTTTGAATCATGCATGGCGCGATTGTAATGAACGACACCGACTATTTAAACCACGCCGAAGCCCTGCTGCGGGCGGTCGAGCGCTGCTGCGACCGCATCAACGACGAATCCGAGGTGGACATCGACAACCAGCGCGTGGGCGGCATGGTCACGCTGGTGTTTCGCAACGGCAGCCAGATCGTCATCAACCTGCAAAAACCCCTGCACGAGGTGTGGATGGCGGCGCGCAGCGGCGGCACCCACTACCGCTTCGATGGCCAGCAGTGGCTCGACACCAAAGGGGCGGGGGAGTTTTACGAGCGCCTCTCGCAAGAAGCCAGCGCCCAAGCCGGGGCGGCGCTGCGCTTCAGTTCGGGCGGGTAAACAAGTCCAAGATGTTGCGCCGGTCCTCTGCCGCCATGGGCGGGGCGATTTCGGCCGCGCCCTCTGGCGCGGTGTCGGCGTCGGCCATGCCCAGCGAGGCCACGCCTTGTCCTGGGCCAGATTCCTCGTAGTACCACTCCCCTCCGGCCACCATCAGCCCGGCGGGTGCGTTGGGCTGTTGCACCGGCACCCCGGCCAAGGCCTCGCGCATGAAGTCGATCCAGATCGGCAACGCCAGCGAGCCGCCGGTGGCGTTGCGCCCCAGGTTGCGCGGTGTGTCGTGGCCCATCCAGGCCACCGCCGACAGGGTTGGGTGAAAGCCGGCAAACCAGACATCGACCGCGTCGTTGGTGGTGCCGGTTTTGCCGTACAAGTCGGGGCGGCGCAAGGTCGATTGCACCCGTGCCGCCGTGCCGCTGCGCGTGATTTCACCCATGAGCTGAGTCATGACGAAGGCATTGCGCTCCGGGATCACACGCTGCGCGTGCTCGAGCCCGCGCGCCGGCGCTTGCATCAGCACCTTGCCCTCGTGGTCGGTGATGCGGGTGATGAGCACCGGTGGGGTGTAAAAACCCCCGTTGGCGAACACACCGTAGGCGCTGGCCAGTTGCAGCGGCGTGACGGCGCCCGCACCCAGCGCCATGGCCAGATACGGGGGGTGGCGCTCGGCCTCAAAGCCAAAGCGCGTCAGCCACTGCTGGGCGTTGCTCGGCCCCACTGCCTTGAGCACGCTGATCGAGGGGATGTTGCGCGAGCGCGCCAAGGCCGTGCGCACGGTCATCGGGCCCTCGAACTGGCCGTCGTAGTTGCGCGGCTCCCAGGCCCGGCCGCCGGTGGCGGCGGCGCTAAAAAACAGCGGCGCGTCGTTGACCAAGGTCGAGGCCATGACGCCGTGTTCGAGCGCGGCCGAATAGATGAAAGGCTTGAGCGCCGAGCCCGGCTGGCGCTGCGACTGGATGACGCGGTTGAACTGGTTGCGATCGAAGTCAAAGCCGCCGACCAAGGCGCGGATTTCGCCGTTGCGCGGATCCATGGCCACAAAAGCGGCCTCCACCACTGGTTTCTGGGTGATGGCCCAGCGTTGCTGCGCGTCGCGCACCAGCCGCACCACCGCGCCGGGGCGCAGCTGCAGGTGCGGCGGCGCGTTGGTGGCCAGCCCGGAGCGCACCGAATCGAGGCCGGTGCCTGTAACCTCGATCGGGGCCACCTCGCCGCGGCTGAGCAGCACCCGGCGCGCGCTGGCTTCGAGCACCACGGCGGTGACAAAGCCGTTGAAGTCGGGGATCGCTGTCAACGCCGCGTCGATGGCGGCTTCGCGCGCAGCGGCCTCCGCAGGCAGCTCGATGAAGCGCTCGGGGCCGCGGTAGTGCTGGCGACGTTCAAAGTTGATCACGCCTTGGCGCACCGCCCGCACAGCGGCCCGCTGCTGGTCGGCGTCGATGGTGGTGTAAACCCGCAAGCCACGCGCGTAAGCGGCCTCACCGTACTGGGCAAACACCTGCTGGCGCACCATTTCGGCCACGTGGTTGGCGTGGATGAACTGCTCGGGGTCGAGGCGACGCAGCTGCAGCGGCTCATCCCGGGCGGCTTGCGCCTGCTCGGCCGTGATAAAGCCATTGGCCAGCATCTGGTCGATGATGTGCAGTTGGCGGATGCGAGCGCGGCGCGGGTTGCTGATCGGGTTGAAGGCCGATGGGGCTTTGGGCAGGCCGGCCAGCATGGCTGCTTCGGCAACTGAAAGCTGGGCCAGCGGCTTGCCAAAGTAGGTCTGCGCCGCCGCCGCAAAACCATAAGAGCGGTGCCCAAGGAAGATCTGGTTCATGTAGATTTCCAGAATTTCTTCCTTGGTTAGCAGGCGTTCGAGCTTGAACGTGAGCAGCACCTCGTAGAACTTGCGCAAAAAGGTGCGGTCCTTGGTCAGGAACATGTTGCGCGCCACCTGCATGGTGATGGTCGAGGCGCCTTGGCTCAGGGGGTCGAACACATTGGCCAGCGCCGCACGCGCCACACCGCGAAAGTCAACCCCGCCGTGCTCGAAAAAGCGCTCGTCCTCGATCGCCAGCACGGCTTGGATCATCACCGGCGGGATTTCGGCAAAGGGCGTCATGTTGCGCCGCTCCTCGCCAAACTCGCCGATCAGCTCGCCGTCGCGTGCATAGACGCGCAGGGGCAATTTGGGGCGGTAGTCGCTCAGGCTGGTGACATCGGGCAGCTTG
Organism: Serpentinimonas maccroryi; assembly: GCF_000828915.1. NCBI lineage: Bacteria > Pseudomonadati > Pseudomonadota > Betaproteobacteria > Burkholderiales > Comamonadaceae > Serpentinimonas > Serpentinimonas maccroryi. Next base: position 2,019,309 of record NZ_AP014569.1, on the reverse strand, counting down.
GGGTAGGCCAAGGTCACGGCGAGGCCCAGCAACACCGCGCCCGCAAACGCAGCCACTACCGATGCGACGATGGCGGTAAACGCCATCGACCTCACGCGGCGCGACCAGCCTACAGGCTTTGTGCGGGTAGAAGCGGCCCGATGCGGGTCGGGCTCAGGCGAGCGAGGCGAGGTGGCGGACATGAATATTTTGCATCTAAGGTATCGGATTATAAAAAAAGCAGCCTGATCGTGCGCTCGGATGGCTTAGAGTCTGTCAAAGTTTGTAAACTTACTTGCCTTGTGGCTACACTGTGCCAACTTGGCGCATCGTTTTTTTCAACGGCAGCCCAGGCCAGTGGTACTTAAACCGTCTGCTTGATGCTAGGTTTGATACATGTCCCTTTTTGTGTCGAACCGTAACCGCTCTTGGGGGTGAATTTGGTCTCAATCAGAACGCTACTTCGTCGGGAACCCGCTCCCTTGCTGGGGATCGACGTCAGCACAAACTCACTCCGGCTGGTTGAGCTGCAGCGTGATCCCTCTGGTCGCTGGGAGGTTCTGCACTGCGCCGTAGAGCCCTTGGAGCGCGGATGGGTCAAGGAAGGCAACATTGAGCAATTTGACCAAGTGGCATCTGCACTCAAGCGGTTGGTCAAAAAGTCGGGCAGCAAAACCCGCAGCGCCGCGTTGGCCTTGCCGGGTTCGGCCGTGATCACCAAAAAAATCAACCTGCCTGCTGGGTTGAGTGAGGCAGAGTTGGAGCTTCAGGTTGAGTCTGAGGCGGCGCAGTACATTCCGTTCCCGCTGGCTGAGGTCAGCCTCGATTTTTGTGTTGTGGGTCCGGCGCCCAAGATGCCCGATTTTGTCGAGGTGCTGCTGGTGGCTTCGCGCAAAGAGAAGGTCTCAGACCGTCAAGGCCTGGCCGAGGCGGCCGGCTTGGTGCCGGTGCTGCTTGATGTGGAGTCGTTCGCTTCAAGGTTGGCGGCCGCTCGGGTGATCGAGGCATTGCCGAATCGAGGGGAAAACATGCTGGTTGCCCTGTTCGAGCTGGGCTCGCAAAACTCGAGCTTGCAGGTCATTCGCAACGAAGACATGGTCTACGAGCGCGAGCAGAATTTTGGTGGCAATCAGTTGACGGCGTGGATCGCTCGACACTACTCGATCTCTCCTGAAGAAGCCGAAAGCAAGAAGAAATCCGCCGCCTTTGCACCCGATTACCACGAAGCCGTGCTCTCGCCCTACCAGAGTCAGCTAGGGCAAGATATAGGCCGTGCCCTTCAGTTTTTCTTTACCAGCACCCCGCACAACAAGGTGGATTACGTGTTGCTGTCGGGTGGGGCGGCCGCGGTGCCTGGGATCGAGGTGGCGGTCATGAATCAAACATCCTTCCCTTGCAAGATTGTCAACCCCTTTGAAGGCATGGCGCTATCGGCTGCCTCAGTCTCGGCCAAAGGGGCGGATAGCAGCACGGCGTTTTTGGTGGCCACGGGCTTGGCTATGCGCAGGTATTCTTCATGATCGCTATCAATTTATTACCCCACCGCGAAATTGCGCGCAAGAAAAAGCGCGAGCAGTTTTTCGTCAACCTGGGTTTGGCGATAGGTGCAGGCCTGGTTCTGGCGGCTCTGGTCTATGGTTTTTTCCAGCTGCAGATCAGTGGGCAGCAGGAGCGCAACCAGTTCATCCAGGCCGAGATCCAAAAGCTGGATGTCCAGATTCGCGAAGTGGCCACCTTGCAGCAGGAGCTCGATGGCCTCAAGTCGCGCCAGGCTGCCGTAGAGAGCTTGCAAGCCGGGCGCAATTTGCCTGTGCATTTGCTCGACGAGATGGTGCGGCTGCTGCCCGAAGGCGTGCACCTGACGGCGCTGCGCCAAGAGGCTGCAGCCATCACCTTGACCGGGGTGGCTCAATCGCAGGAGCGGGTGTCCGAGTTGCTGCGCAATTTTGGCGGTCGCAGCCCATGGCTCACTCAACCGCATCTGGTCGAAATCACTGCTGCAACGTTGGCCCTTGGGCCGCGCGATCAGCGCCGCGTGTTCAATTTTTCGGTGCGTTTGACCCTTAGCCCCAATACGCAAACCAGCCCGCAAGGTTCAACACCGGCGCAACCCGGCCAGACGCAGCCAGCAGGTCAATCGCCTGCACCGGCGGCCACTGGCGGTCGAGTCTAAGCGCAGCCGCATTGAGAGGGCCTGAACCGATCATGAGCAAAAAAACCAAATCCGCCTCGTTCGACTTTGCCCGTTGGCAACAAGATGTGCGGTCCCAATTCAGTGGTCTCGATCCCAACGACCCCTCGCGCTGGCCCGCCATGCCGCGGCGCTTGCTGCTGCTGGTGGTGGCGTTGGCGGTGCTGGTGGGCCTGTGGTTTGTGGTGCTAAGCGGCATGCGCGCGCAGCTTGAAACCGAGCGCCAGCGCGAGGCGCAGTTGCGCACCGAATTCACGAGCAAAGTGGCCCAGGCGGCCAATCTGGATGCATTGCGGGCCCAGCTCGAACAGGTGCGCCTTTATGTGAGCCAGCTCGAGCGCCAATTGCCCAGCCGGGCCGAGATGGATGCTTTGCTCTCGGACATCAACCAAGCCGGTATTGGGCGCGGTTTGCAGTTCGAGCTGTTTAGGCCCGGGCAGGTCGAGTTGCGCGATCACTACGCCGAACTGCCGATTGCGGTGCGTGTCAGCGGCAGCTACCACGACATCGGCATGTTTGTCTCCGACGTGGCTCACCTGTCGCGCATCGTCACCCTCAACAACCTGAGCCTCACGCCGGCACCCAACCGGCCCGATGTGCTGATCATGGACGCCACCGCCAAAACCTTTCGCTACCTCGACCCCGAAGAGGTTGCGCAGCGCCAGCGCGAGCAGCAACAACAGCGCGCCGCCGGGGGTCAACGATGAGCACTGCACGGCTTTACCCCTTAGGCTTGCTGCTGGCAACGGCCTTTGCACTCACTGCTTGCAGCAGCAGCGGTGACGATCTCTCGGCTTGGATGGAGCAGCAACGGGCGGCAGCCCAGCCCAGCGTGGTGCCGGTGCCGGCACCCCAGCCCCACATACCGCAAGCCTATCAAGGGCTGGGCGCTGTTTCTCCCTTTAGCTCCGACAAGCTCACGGTGCTGCTGCGCGCTGAGACCGTCTCGCCCGCCGTATCTGGTTTGCTGGCGGCCGAGATGCGTCGCCGCAAAGACCCGCTGGAGGCGGTACCGCTCGACACCATCACCATGGTGGGTTTGTTGCGCCGTGGCAACGAAACCGTGGCGCTGGTGCGGTCCGAGGGATTGATTCACCAGGTGCGGCGCGGCAACCACCTAGGGCAAAATTTCGGACGCATCACCGCCATCAGCGAAACCCAGATCACCCTGCGCGAAATCGCTCAAGACCCGGCTGGCGAATGGGTAGAGCGCACCACCACTTTGCAGTTGCAGGAAGGCACCGGCCAATGAATACCCATCATCAAAACCTTTACCCTCAGACCCTGTCGCGCTACTCCCGCTATGCCTTGCTGGCTTGCACTTTGATGATGTCGGGGTGGGTGCAGGCGCAGCTGGCCATCCAGTCGCTCACGGTGGCGGCACAAGGTGGCGGCGGCGAGCTGGTGCGCATCCAGACCAATGAACCGCTGCGCCAGCTGCCGGCCGGCTTCAGCATGCAGGCGCCGGCGCGCATCGCGCTCGACATTCCCGGGGCCAGCAACGCCACCGGCCAAAATCTGTTTGAGCTCAACCAAGGCAACCTGCGTTCGGCCAACGTGGTGCAGGCGGGCGACCGCACGCGCATCGTGTTGAATCTCAGCCAGCCTGTGGGCTACGAGCTGCGCATCGAGGGCAACACCTTGCTGGTGCAGCTGCAGCCCGGGGCGCAGGCGGCCGCACCGGCGGCGGGGGGCGCGTTGGGCGCAGCGTTTGCAGCAGCAGGCCCAGCTGCGCGCACGCAACCGCTGGTTGACATCGACTTTAGGCGCGGCGCACAAAACGCCGGGCGGGTGCTGGTCGAGCTGGCCAGCAGCCAGACCGGCGTGGACGTGCGCCAGCAAGGGCGCAACCTGGTGGTGGAGTTCCAGCAGAGCTCGCTGCCCGAAGGCCTGCGCCGGCGCCTCGATGTGAGCGATTTTGGCACCCCGGTGCAAACCGTCACCGCCACCCAAGTGGGCGACCGGGTGCGCCTGCTGGTCGAACCCACGGGCAACTGGGAGCACAGCGCCATCCAGACCGACAACCGGTTTGTGCTCGAGGTGCGCGAGGTGCGGCAAGAAGCCAACCGCCAGGGCCAGCAGCCCAACTTCACCGGCGACAAAATCTCGCTCAACTTCCAAAATATCGAAGTGCGCTCCTTGCTGCAAGTGATCGCCGATTTCAGTAACTTCAACATCATCACTTCCGACACCGTCACCGGTAGCCTGACCATGCGCCTGCGCGATGTGCCGTGGGATCAGGCCCTTGACACTGTGCTCCAGGCCAAAAACCTGGGCATGCGCCGCACCGGCAACGTGATCTGGATCGCGCCGCGAACCGAAATCCTGGCCAAAGAGCGCGAAGTGCTCGAAGCTGCTCAGGCCATCCGTGGCCTAGAGCCGGTCCGCACCCAGAGCTTTAGACTCAACTTTGCGCGCGCCCAAGAGGTGGCCGAACACCTGACCACCGCGGTGGGGACGGGCGAAAACGAGGTGCGCATTCTCAGCAGCCAAGGTTCGGTGTTTGCCGAGCCGCGCACCAACCAGTTGTTTGTCACCGACATCGCGTCCAAGCTCGAAGAAATCCAGACCTTGATCCAGACCTTGGACGTGCCGATGCGACAGGTGTTGATCGAAGCCCGGATCGTGGAAGCCGAAGACAGCTTTGGGCGCAATCTGGGGGTGCGCTTTGGCGGGCGCATCGCAGATCCGGTGACGTTGGCGCGTCACAATGGCAACCGGGTGCAGACCACGCTTGGTTTTGGTTCCATTGGTGCCACCGGCGCAGGCAATTCCAACGTCACCAATATTCCCACCCCCACCATTGGCTCCGGCACCTTCGCCTTTTCGCTCTTCAACCCGAGCGTGACGCGGTTGCTCAACCTTGAAATCGAGGCCAGTGAGTCGGATCGGCGCCTCAAGACCATCGCCAGCCCGCGCGTGGTCACGGCCGACCAGCGCGAGGCCACGATCGAAGACGGCCGCAAAATCCCCTTCCTGCGCCGCGACGCCGACGGCAACACGACGATCGAATTCATCGACGCCTCGCTCAAGCTGGTGGTCACGCCGCAGATCACCCCGGATGGCGATGTGATCATGCAGCTGCGCGTCAACAACGACACCCCGATCGTCTTCAATGGCCAAACAGCTGTTCAGACCAAGAGCGTGCAAACCCAAGTGCTGGTGGAAAACGGCGGCACGGTGGTGATCGGTGGCATTTACACCCAAGAAGAGACCAACAACCAGGCCAGGGTGCCGGTCTTGGGTGAGCTGCCGGTGCTGGGCAACCTGTTTCGCAGCAACCAAACCTCGACCCGACGCACCGAACTGCTGGTGTTCATCACGCCCCGTGTGCTCACCGAAATGTCTGCCTTGGGGCCCAGAAGGTAAGGCTTTTGATCATCCTCATCGGTTTGCCTGGATCGGGTAAATCCACGGTTGGGCGCTTGCTGGCGCGGCGTTTGCAGTTGCCCTTCGTGGATTCGGACCTCGCCATCGAGCAGCGCTTGGGTTGCAGCATCCGCGAGTTTTTCGAGCGCGAGGGCGAGGCGCGCTTTCGCGACGTGGAGCAGGCGGTGCTTGACGAGCTCACCCAAGGGCCGGCGTGCGTGCTCTCGACCGGCGGCGGCGCCGTGCTGCGCCCGGCCAACCGCCAGTGCCTGCGCGAGCGTGGGCAGGTGTTTTATTTGCGATCGGCGCCCGAGGAGGTTTTTAGGCGCGTGCAGCACGACCGCAGCCGGCCGCTGTTGCAGGTGGCCGACCCGCTGCAAAAGCTGCGCGAACTGCACGCCCAGCGCGACCCGCTGTACCGCGAGACGGCGCATTGTGTGGTCGAGACTGGTCGGCCCTCGGTGGCCTCGCTGGTCAATTGGATCGCGGCCAAGCTGGAGTTGCAACCCGCACCCCTCAACCCTGCACATGCATCAGACGCTTCGCATTGACCATGTCCCTACAAATTGAACTCGGCGAGCGCAGCTACCCCATCCTCATCGGCAGCGGCTTGCTCGACGACGCCGCCTCGTGGGACGGCCTGCCTGCGGCCGCACAGGCGCTGATCGTCACCAACACCACCGTGGGGCCGCTCTATGCCGCCAGACTGCAGCAGAGCTTGGTGGGGCGCTTTGGCCGCATGCATCTGGTGCAGCTGCCAGACGGCGAGCAATACAAAAACTGGGACTCCCTCAACCACGTATTCGATACCTTGCTGCAACAGGCCTGCGACCGCAAGACGCTGCTCTTTGCCCTGGGCGGCGGGGTGGTGGGCGACCTGACCGGTTTTGCGGCCGCTTGTTATATGCGCGGCGTGCCCTTTGTGCAGGTGCCCACCACGCTGTTGGCGCAGGTGGATTCGTCGGTGGGCGGCAAAACGGCCATCAACCACCCGCTGGGCAAAAACATGATCGGCGCTTTTTACCAGCCGCTGCGCGTGGTCTGCGACCTGTACACCTTGCGCACCCTGCCGGCGCGCGAGATCAGCGCCGGGCTGGCCGAGGTGATCAAGTACGGCCCGATCTACGACCTCGATTTTTTGACCTGGATCGATAGCCACCTCGAAGCCCTGCGCCAGCTCGACCCCGCTGCCCTGGCCTACGCGGTGCGGCGCAGCTGCGAGATCAAGGCCGCTGTGGTAGGACAAGACGAGCGCGAAACCGGTTTGCGCGCCATCCTCAACTTTGGCCACACCTTTGGCCATGCCATCGAGGCCGGGCTGGGCTACGGCCAGTGGCTGCACGGCGAGGCGGTGGGTTGCGGCATGGTGCTGGCGGCGCGGCTCTCACAGCGCTTGGGGCTGCTGTCGGCTGATCGGGTGCAGCATCTGGCCGATTTGATCGCGCGCGCCGGCCTGCCGGTGCGGGCGCCCCGGTTGGAGCCCGACCCCGCCGCCAACGCCGCGCGCTACCTCGAGCTGATGCGGGTGGACAAAAAGGCCGACGCCGGCCAGATCCGCTTCGTGCTGGTCGACGACGCTGGCGCGGCCCATCTGCGGCCGGTGGACGACGCTCTGGTGGTCGAGGTGCTCGAGGCCGGCTGTGCCTGAGCTCCAGCCCTACGCCTGCCACCCCGAGCGCAGCCGCGGCCGGCGCTACCCGCAGGCGCCGGCGCCCACGCGCAACGACTTCCAACGTGACCGCGACCGTGTCATCCACAGCAGCGCCTTCAGGCGCTTGGTCTATAAAACTCAGGTGTTTCTGAACCACGAGGGCGATCTGTTTCGCACCCGGCTGACGCACTCGCTCGAGGTGGCGCAGTTGGGGCGCAGCATCGCCCGCGCGCTGGGGCTGCACGAAGACTTGGTGGAGGCGCTGGCGCTGGCCCACGACCTGGGCCACACCCCCTTTGGCCACGCCGGCCAAGACGCGCTCAACGCCTGCCTGCACCAGCTGCCGCCCGAGCCCGACGCGCCCGAAGACCAGCCCACGCCGCACGAACCGGTGGGCGGCTTCGAGCACAACCTGCAAAGCCTGCGCGTGGTCGATACCCTCGAGCAGCGCTACCCGGATTTCGACGGCCTGAACCTGTGCTTCGAGACCCGCGAAGGCATACTCAAGCACTGCTCGCGCGCCAACGCCGAGCGCTTGCAGCAGCTCGAGCCCGGTGGCGTGGGGGCGCGCTTTTTGCTCGGGCACGCGCCCTCGCTCGAGGCGCAACTGGCCAATCTGGCCGACGAGATCGCCTACAACGCGCACGACATCGACGACGGCGTGCGCTCGGGCTTGCTCACGCTCGAGCAGTTGGGTGAGGTTGAGCTGTTTGAGCGCCATCTGCGTGCCGTGCGGCAACAGTACCCGGCGCTCAACGCCAAGCGCTTGCTTTATGAAACGATCCGGCGCATGCTGACCGAGCAGGTTTATGACGTGATCGACGCCAGCCGCGCCGCCATTGCCGAAGCCGGCGTGCAGTCGGTGGACGAGGTGCGGCTGTGCCCGCCCTTGCTGCGCTTCTCGGCCCCCATGCGCGCCCAGACCGGCGCGCTCAAGCGCTTTTTGATGGCGCAGCTCTACCGCCACCCGCAGGTGCTGGCGCAGACCGAGCGCGCGCGCCTAGTGGTGACCGAGCTCTACCTGATCTACCACCAAGACCCGCGGCAGCTGCCGGCCCAGGCGCCCGGCGCCCTGCCCATCAGCCTGCGCCGGCGCGTGGCCGACCACATCGCCGGCATGACCGACCGCTACGCCATGCGCGAGCACCTGCGCCTGACCGGGCAGAGTCTGTTCGATTAACTAGGCAAGGGCCGCACCCCAATGGCACGCCAACCCCGCCTGAGCCTGAGCGGCTGGCCGCACCTGTTGATCTGGCGCGCGCACCCGGGGCTGGAGCTGTTCCACGACGCTGCCGATCGGCAGGTGTTTTTGCAGATGCTGACCGAGGCCGTGCGCGCGCAACCGCTGCAGTGGCATGGCTATGTGTTGCTGGCGCAGCAGGTGCGGCTGCTGCTCACGCCGCTGGCCGACGGCGCCGTGTCGCGCACCATGCAGGCGCTGGGGCGCAGCTATGTGCGCCATTACAACCTGCGCCACGACCACACCGGCACGCTGTGGGAGGGGCGCTTTCGCGGCACGGTGCTGCAACCCGAAGCCGAGCTGCTGCCCGCGCTCTTGAGCCTAGACACGCAAGCGCAGCGGCAGGGGCAGGCGCGCACGGCGGCCGAAACCCCTTGGAGCAGCCACGCCCACTACGCCGGGCTGCGCCACGATCCCGCCCTGAGCGCGCCACCGGCCTATTGGCAACTGGGCAACACCCCTTTTGAGCGCGAGGCCGCCTATGTGGCCCTGGTGCAGCAGGGGCTGAGCGAGGCGGCGCAGCAGCGGCTCGAGCAAGCCGCGCTCAAAGGCTGGGTGCTGGGCAGCCCGGCTTTCGTGGCGCAGTTGCAGCAGCTCACGCCACGGCGGCTGCAGCCGGCGCAGCGCGGGCGGCCGCGGCGGGTGGGGTAGGGCACGATTGCCCCTTGAGATAGCCTAACCCGCGTTGGCAAAAGGTTGCCAATTTATAATTAATCGGCTACTATTACAGCGAGTATTCCAGCAACAAAAGGCGCCGCTATGGACATCACAGCAGACACCATCGACCACGCAAGCCTAGCCCTCCTCGCGCAGGCCGGAGCCGTGCGCGCTGCCGCGGTCATCGGCCACGGTGGCGGCTGGGGCGTCGTCGTCAAGTGCGGCAACACCGAGCGCGCGCTCGCCGCGCGGCGCGGGGCCGTGCGGACCTTTCGCAAGTTTGAAACGCTGGTCTGCTACCTCAAGCAGATCGGAATTTCCCAATACCACGTCAACGCCGCCGACTTTGACCCCCAAGCGATCAAGGCCAGCCGCGCGCGGCCCGATGCCTCTGAACGGATGCGCAGCGCCTTCGAGGCCAAGGCGCACACCGATTGGGTGCGCGAGAAGGTGGCCGAAACGCTATCCGACCCCCGACCCAACATCGGGCATCGCCAAGTCATGGATGAGGTGCAGGCCCTGATCGAATCCAAGCGCAAGCAGCATGCCAGCAAAGCCACGGCTTGAATGGCGCCCGCAGGCCAGCGCCGATCTGCTGCAGATCGTGGCCACCATTGCCAACGACAACCCCGATGCCGCCCAAGCGCTGAAAGACGAGATCGAGGCCAAGGTCGGGAAGCTGCCCGATCACCCCAAGCTCTACAAGCCCTCGGTTCGCGTCAAGGGTCTGCGCGAGCTGGTCGTGCGCAGCAATTACATCGTGTTCTACCGCGAGTCGCTCGAACGGGTAGAGGTTGTGAACGTGATCCATGCCCGCAGGCAGTTGCCGCCGAAGGGTGGCAGGGCTTGAATTTCAGGGTCAAAAAATCGAAACAATCGGGATGAAGGGGTGGCGCAAAAGCCGGGCGCGTGCAGGATGGTGGGCAATCTTAGGGGGCGAAGCCAGGTTTCATTTTAATCTGTCCCCAAATTAAATCAAGCAAGCCAGGCTAATGATAAATTAGGGTCAGACCCCATTTGTTGTGCTTGCCAAAGCCCGCGCTTTGCCCTATGCTCGCTCCCAGTCATTAACCGCTTAGGAGTTTGCCGTGTCGTTTAGCCTTGAAATCGACCAGTTGCGCCAGTACGGCCTGTACGACCCGGCGCACGAGCACGACGCCTGTGGCGTGGGCTTCGTGGCCCACATCAAGGGGCAAAAAAGCCACACCGTGGTGCAGCAGGGCTTGCAGATCCTGGCCAACCTCGACCACCGCGGTGCCGTGGGCGCCGACGAGCTCATGGGCGACGGCGCCGGCATTTTGCTGCAACTGCCCGACGCCCTGTACCGCGCCGAGCTGGCCGCGCAGGGCTGCAGCCTGCCGCCGCCGGGTGAGTACGGTGTGGGCATGGTGTTTTTGCCCAAAGAACACGCCAGCCGCTTGGCGTGTGAGCAAGAGCTGGAGCGCGCCATCCGCGCCGAAGGCCAGGTGCTGCTGGGCTGGCGCGACGTGCCGGTGAACCGCGCCATGCCGATGTCGCCCACGGTGCGCCAGACCGAGCCCGTGATCCGCCAGGTGTTCATCGGCCGCGGCACCGACGTGATCGTGCAAGACGCGCTCGAGCGCAAGCTCTACGTGATCCGCAAAACCGCCAGCGCGCACATCCAGGCGCTGGGCCTCAAGCACGGCAAAGAGTATTACGTGCCCAGCATGAGCAGCCGCACCGTGGTCTATAAAGGCCTGCTGCTGGCCAACCAGGTGGGCGATTACTTCCTCGACCTGCAAGACCCGCGCTGCAGCTCGGCGCTGGCGCTGGTGCACCAGCGCTTTTCGACCAACACCTTCCCCGAGTGGCCGCTGGCGCACCCCTACCGCTACGTGGCGCACAACGGCGAGATCAACACCGTCAAGGGCAACTACAACTGGATGCGCGCGCGCGAGGGCGTGATGAGCTCGCCGGTGCTGGGCGCCGACCTGAACAAGCTGTATCCGATCAGCTTTGCCGGCCAGTCCGACACCGCCACCTTCGACAACTGCCTCGAGCTGCTGACCATGGCCGGCTACCCGCTGGCGCAGGCGGTGATGATGATGATCCCTGAGCCTTGGGAGCAGCACGGCCAGATGGACGCGCGCCGGCGCGCCTTTTACGAGTACCACGCCGCCATGCTCGAGCCCTGGGACGGCCCGGCCTCGATCGTCTTTACCGACGGGCGCCAGATCGGCGCCACGCTGGACCGCAACGGGCTGCGGCCCTCGCGCTACTGCGTTACCGACGACGACTTTGTGATCATGGGCTCGGAGTCGGGCGTGCTGCCCATCCCCGAGAGCCGCATCGTGCGCAAATGGCGCTTGCAGCCGGGCAAGATGTTCCTGATCGACCTCGAGCAGGGGCGCCTGATCGACGACGAAGAGCTCAAAGCCAACTTGGCCTACAGCAAGCCCTACCAGCAGTGGATCGAAAACCTGCGCGTGCGCCTCGACGACGTGACGCAACCGGTGGCCGGTGCCGCCGAGGGTGGCGAGGTGCGCCTTGCAGAGTCGGCCCGGGCCGCGCTCGACCACAGCGACGCCACCCTGCTCGACTGCCAGCAGGCCTTTGGCATGACGCAAGAGGACATCAAGTTCCTCATGGCGCCGATGGCGCTCAACGCCGAAGAGGGCATCGGCTCCATGGGCAACGACAGCCCGCTGGCGGTGCTCTCAAGCAAGAACAAGCCGCTCTACCACTACTTCAAGCAGCTGTTTGCGCAAGTCACGAACCCGCCGATCGACCCGATCCGCGAAGCGATCGTGATGTCGCTGGTGAGCTTCATCGGCCCCAAGCCCAACCTGCTCGACATCAACCAGGTGAACCCGCCGCTGCGGCTCGAAGTCAGCCAGCCGATTTTGAGCCCGGCCGACATGGCCAAGCTGCGCGGCATCGAGCGCCGCACCGGCGGCAAGTTCAAGAGCAGCACGATCGACATCTGCTACCCCGTGGCTTGGGGCAAGGAGGGGGTGGAGGCCAAACTGGCTTCGCTGTGCGCCGAGGCGGTGGACGCGATCAAGGGCGGCAGCAACATCCTGATTTTGAGCGACCGCGCCGTGAGCGCGCAGCAGCTGCCCATTCCGGCGCTGCTGGCGTTGTCGGCGGTGCACCAGCACTTGGTGCGCACGGGGCTGCGCACCAGCGCCGGGCTGGTGGTGGAAACCGGCTCCGCGCGCGAGGTGCACCACTTTGCGCTGCTGGCCGGCTACGGCGCCGAGGCCGTGCACCCGTGGCTGGCGATGCAAACGCTGGAGGCGATCCACCACGAGCTCAGCGGCGATCTGTCGGCCGACAAAGCCATTTACAACTACGTGAAAGCGATCGGCAAGGGCCTGTCGAAGATCATGTCCAAAATGGGCGTGAGCACCTACATGAGCTACTGCGGCGCGCAGCTGTTCGAGGCCATCGGCCTGAGCAGCGCCACGGTGGACAAGTACTTCAGCGGCACACCCAGCCGGGTCGAGGGCATCGGGGTGTTCGAGATCGCCGAAGAGGCCATCCGCACCCACCGCGCCGCCTTTGGAACCGACCCGCTGCTGGCGCAGATGCTCGATACCGGCGGCGAATACGCTTGGCGCGCGCGCGGCGAAGAGCACATGTGGACGCCCGACGCCATCGCCAAGCTGCAACACGCCACCCGCGCCAACAACTTTTCCAGCTACAAAGACTACGCCCAGATCATCAACGACCAGACCCGGCGCCACCTGACGCTGCGCGGGCTGTTTGAGTTCCGCGTCGATCCGGCGCGCGCCATCGCCATCGACGACGTGGAGCCGGCGCGCGAGATCGTCAAGCGCTTTGCCACCGGCGCCATGTCGCTGGGCTCGATCAGCACCGAGGCCCACGCCACGCTGGCGGTGGCCATGAACCGCATCGGCGGCAAGAGCAACACCGGCGAGGGCGGCGAAGACCCGGCGCGTTACCGCGCCGAGCTCAAGGGCAGCGCCATCGGCAGCGGCCAGACGCTGGCTTCGGTCATCGGTGCCGACAAGGTGGTGGCGCACCTGCCGCTGCAACCGGGCGACAGCCTGCGCTCGCGCATCAAGCAGGTGGCCTCGGGGCGCTTTGGCGTCACGGCCGAATACCTGGTGAGCGCCGACCAAATCCAGATCAAGATGGCCCAAGGCGCCAAGCCGGGCGAGGGCGGGCAGTTGCCGGGCACCAAGGTCTCGGACTACATCGGCTTTTTGCGCCACTCGGTGCCGGGCGTGGGGCTGATCAGCCCGCCGCCGCACCACGACATCTACTCCATCGAAGACCTGGCGCAGCTCATCCACGACCTGAAAAACGTCAACCCGCGCGCCGACGTCTCGGTCAAGCTGGTGTCGGAAGTGGGCGTGGGCACCATCGCCGCCGGGGTGGCCAAGGCCAAGGCCGACCACGTGGTGATCGCTGGCCACGACGGCGGCACCGGGGCCTCGCCTTGGTCGTCGATCAAGCACGCCGGCAGCCCGTGGGAGATCGGGCTGGCCGAAACCCAGCAGACCCTGGTGCTCAACCGCTTGCGCGGGCGCATCCGGGTGCAGGTCGATGGCCAAATCAAGACCGGGCGCGACGTGGTGGTGGGCGCCTTGCTGGGGGCCGATGAGTTTGGCTTTGCCACCGCGCCGCTGGTGGTCGAGGGCTGCATCATGATGCGCAAATGCCACCTCAACACCTGCCCGGTGGGCGTGGCGACCCAAGACCCGCTGCTGCGCGCCAAGTTTGCCGGCCAGCCCGAGCACGTGGTGAACTACTTCTTCTTCGTGGCCGAGGAGGTGCGTCAGATCATGGCCCAGCTGGGCGTGCGCCGCTTCGACGATCTGGTGGGCCGTGCCGATCTGCTCGACACCCGGCGCGGGCTCGAGCACTGGAAGGTGCAGGGGCTGGATTTTTCGCGCCTGTTTTACCAGCCGCCGCTGCCCGCTGCGGTGCCGCGCCGGCACACCAGCACCCAAGACCACGGCTTGGGGCAGGCGCTGGATGTGCGCCTGATCGAAAAATCGCGCCCAGCGATCGAGCGCGGCGAGCGCGTGCAGTTCATCGAATCGGCGCGCAACGTCAACCGCACCGTGGGCGCCATGCTCTCGGGCGCGGTCACGCGCGTGCACCCCGAGGGCCTGCCCGACGACAGCATCCGCATCCAGCTCGAGGGCACGGGCGGGCAGTCGTTTGGCGCCTTTTTGTGCCGTGGCATCACGCTGTATCTGATCGGTGACGCCAACGACTACACCGGCAAGGGCCTATCGGGCGGGCGCATCGTGGTGCGCCCGAGCATCGAGTTTCGTGGCGACGCCGGGCGCAACATCATCGTCGGCAACACCGTGCTCTACGGCGCCACCAGCGGCGAGGCCTTTTTGCGCGGCGTGGCCGGCGAGCGCTTTGCGGTGCGGCTCTCGGGCGCCACGGCGGTGGTCGAGGGCACCGGCGACCACGGCTGCGAATACATGACCGGCGGCACCGTGGTGGTGCTGGGCGCAACCGGGCGCAACTTTGCCGCCGGCATGAGCGGCGGCGTGGCCTATGTGCTCGACGAAGACGGCCAGTTTGCCCAGCGCTGCAACACCGCCATGGTGCGGCTCGAAAAAGTGCTGCCAGCGGCCGAGCAAGAGGCCGCGGGCCAGCGCGGCATCTGGCACCGCGGCCAGACCGACGAGGCGCAACTGCGCGCCCTGATCGAAGCGCACCTGCGCTGGACCGGTTCGGCCAAGGCGCGCCAGATTCTGGACCACTGGGCCGACAGCCGCAGCCGCTTCGTCAAGGTCATGCCGACCGAGTACCAGCGCGCTTTGGGCGAGCTGCACGCGCGCGCTCAGGCTGCTGCCAGCGCCGTCCCAGCCGCCTTGGCCCCAGCAGCCACGGCCTGAGCCTGCTGTCCCACTCCAACCTAGTTTAGCGAGCACCGCATCATGGGAAAAATCACCGGTTTCATGGAGTTCGAGCGCCTCGAGGAAGGCTACCAGCCGGTAGCCGAGCGCCTGAAAACCCACCGCGAGTTTGTCATCGCGCTCGACGACGCGCAGGCCAAGCGCCAAGCCGCGCGCTGCATGGACTGCGGCACGCCGTTTTGCAACAACGGCTGCCCGGTCAACAACGTCATCCCCGATTTCAACGATCTGGTCTATCGCGCCGACTGGCAAAACGCCAGCGCGGTGCTGCACAGCACCAACAACTTCCCCGAGTTCACCGGCCGCATCTGCCCAGCGCCGTGCGAGTCGGCCTGCACGCTCTACATCAACGACGACGCGGTGGGCATCAAGTCGATCGAGCACGCGATCATCGACCGCGCCTGGGAGCAGGGCTGGGTGCAGCCGCAGCCAGCGGCACACGCCACGGGCAAAAAGGTGGCCGTGGTGGGCTCGGGCCCGGCTGGCTTGGCGGCGGCGCAGCAGCTGGCGCGCGCGGGGCACGCGGTCACGGTCTATGAGAAAAACGAGCGCGTGGGCGGCCTGCTGCGCTACGGCATCCCCGATTTCAAGCTGGAAAAAGCGCACATCGAGCGCCGCGTGGCGCAGCTGCAGGCCGAAGGGGTGCAGTTCCAGACCGGGGTGCTGGTGGGGGCCATGCCCACCGAAGGCGCCGGGGCCAAGGTGCAAAACGAGGCCAAGCGCAGCATTCCCGCAACGCAGTTGCAGGCCGACTACGACGCCGTGCTGCTGTGCGGTGGCAGCGAGCAAAGCCGCGACCTGCCGGTGCCGGGGCGCGAGCTCGAGGGCGTGCATTTTGCGATGGAGTTTTTGCCGCAGCAAAACAAGGTCAACGCCGGCGACAAACTGAAAAAGCAGATCCGCGCCGACGGCAAGCACGTGATCGTGATCGGCGGGGGCGACACCGGCTCCGACTGCGTCGGCACCAGCCGCCGCCACGGCGCCGCCAGCGTGACCCAGTTTGAGCTGCTGCCCATGCCGCCCGAGCAAGAAGACCGCAACCTGACTTGGCCCTACTGGCCGATCAAGCTGCGCACCAGCTCCAGCCACCTAGAGGGCTGCGAGCGCGCCTTTGCCATTTCGACCAAGGCCTTTACCGGCAGCAAAGGCAAGCTCACCGGCCTGACCACGGTGCAAATCGAGCTGCAAGGTGGCAAGCTGGTCGAAATCCCCGGCACCGAGCAGCAGCACAAGGCCGATCTGGTGCTGCTGGCCATGGGCTTTACGCACCCGCTGGCCAGCGTGCTCGAGGCCTTTGGGGTGGAAAAAGACGCGCGCGGCAACGCCCGTGCCCACACCGAGGCCAGCGGCGGCTACGCCACCAACGTGCCCAAGGTGTTTGCCGCCGGCGACATGCGCCGCGGCCAGTCGCTGGTGGTGTGGGCGATTCGCGAGGGCCGGCAAGCGGCGCGGGCGGTGGACGAATTCCTGATGGGGCGCTCGGACTTGCCGCGCTGAGCCTATCAGCCCCAGGCGGGTTGGGAGCGCGGGCTTTCCCTTATGATCGCGCCACCCCCTCTATATGAACCCCACCGCCCCACCCCCTCTGGTCGAGCTGCAGCACGTGCGCTTTGGTTACGGCCCGCGCCCGATTCTCGACGGCCTGTCGCTGACGGTGCCGCGTGGCCGCGTCACGGCGGTGCTGGGCGCATCGGGCGGCGGCAAAACCACGGTGTTGCGCCTGATCGGTGGCCAGCAGCGGGCGCAAGCCGGGCAGGTGCGCTTTGACGGCCTCGAGGTGGGCGCGCTCGACTTGGCCGGCCTGTATGCGGTGCGCCGGCGCATGGGCATGCTGTTCCAGTTCGGCGCCTTGTTCACCGACCTGAATGTTTTTGACAACGTCGCCTTCCCGCTGCGCGAGCAAACGACTTTGTCTGAGGGGCTGATCCGCGACATCGTGCTCATGAAGCTCGACGCCGTGGGCTTGCGCGGCGCGCGCGACCTGCTGCTGTCTGAGATCTCGGGCGGCATGGCGCGCCGCGTGGCGCTGGCGCGCGCGATCGCGCTCGACCCCGAACTGGTGCTCTACGACGAGCCCTTTGCCGGGCTGGACCCGATCTCGCTGGGCACCATCGCGCGCCTGATCCGCCAGCTCAACGACGCCATGGGCCTGACCAGCATCCTGGTGTCGCACGACGTGCACGAAACCCTGGCCATTGCCGACCACGTGGTGGTGCTGGCCCATGGCCGTGTGGCCGAGCAGGGCAGCCCACAGCAGGTGCGCGAAAGCACCGACCCCTTGGTGCACCAGTTCATCCACGCCGAGCCCGAGGGGCCGGTGCATTTTCACTACCCGGCGGCCTCGGTGGCCGACGATTACGGCTTGGGTACGCCCCCAGCTCGCTCCTCCCGCTCCTCCCGCCCTGCCGATGGAGGCCGCCGGTGACGCAAAGAACGCTCTCGCACATCGGTTTTGCGGTGCGCCAGTGGCTCGCCAGCTTGGGGTTTGGCGCGCGCTTGCTGCTGCGCCTCTTCGTGCTGCTGCCGGCGGTGCTGCGCCGCTACCCCTTGCTGCGCGACCAAATCCACTTTTTGGGCAACTACTCGCTGGCCATCATCGGTGTCTCGGGCCTGTTCGTGGGCTTTGTGCTGGCGCTGCAGGGCTACTACATCCTGAACCAGTTTGGCTCCACCGAGGTGCTGGGCTTGCTGGTGGCCTTGAGCCTGATCCGCGAACTCGGGCCGGTGATCGGGGCGCTGCTGTTTGCGGGCCGTGCCGGCACCTCGCTCACGGCCGAAATCGGCCTCATGAAAGCCGGCGAACAGCTCAGCGCCATGGAGATGATGGCGGTGGACCCGATCGCGCGCATTTTGGCGCCGCGTTTCTGGGCCGGTGTGATCGTGCTGCCGGTGCTCGTCACCGTGTTTAGCGCCGTCGGCATCTTGGGCGGCTGGTTGGTGGGCGTGCATCTGCTGGGTGTCGATGCTTCGGCTTATTGGGGCCAGATGCAGGCCGGGGTCGATGTCTGGAGCGACGTGGGCAACAGCCTCGTCAAGGGGCTGGTGTTTGGCATCGCGGTGACGTTCATCGCGCTGCTGCAGGGCTATCTGGCCACGCCCACGCCCGAAGGGGTGGCGCGCGCCACCACGCGCACCGTGGTCATGGCCTCGCTGGCGGTGCTGGGGCTGGACTTTGTCCTGACGGCGCTGATGTTTGGAGTGTGAGGGGAAAACGCATATGCAAAGCTCGGTCAAAGATGTGTGGGTGGGCCTGTTCGTGCTGCTGGGGGCGCTGGCGTTGCTGTTTTTGTCGCTGCAGGCGGCCAACTTGTTGCAGATCAATTGGCAGCCCACCTACCAGGTGACGGCGCGCTTTGACAACATCGGCGGCCTGCGCGCCGGGGCCACGGTGCGCAGCGCCGGGGTGCCTGTCGGGCGGGTGCAGGCCATCACCTTCAACGACCAGACTTTTCAGGCCGACGTCACGCTGGTGCTTCAAAAGCGCTATGCTTTTCCCAGCGACAGCTCGTTTCAAATCCTGACCAGCGGCCTGCTGGGTGAGCAGTACGTGGGCATCGTGCCCGGCGGGGCCGACGAAAACCTGGCCGACGGGGCCACGGTCACGCTGACGCAGTCGGCGATCGTGCTCGAGAATCTGATCGGACAGTTTTTGTTCAACCGCGCCGCCGACTCCGGTGCCGACGGTGCCGCTGCCAGCCAGTGAGCGCGCAGCGATGGGGTGGGATGGATAAAGCATCAATGGAGGGATCGAAAAAATGAACCGTTTACAGGGCGTGAAAAATGTGCAGGGCGTGCAGATTGCGCATGGTGCCGCACACCCCCCGCCGCGCGCCGGGTGGCTGGGCCTAGGCTGCGCAACCTTGGCGCTGATGGTCTTGAGCGGCTGCGCCACCGG
This sequence comes from Serpentinimonas maccroryi, assembly GCF_000828915.1. Lineage (NCBI taxonomy): Bacteria > Pseudomonadati > Pseudomonadota > Betaproteobacteria > Burkholderiales > Comamonadaceae > Serpentinimonas > Serpentinimonas maccroryi. The sequence continues at coordinate 2,000,454 of NZ_AP014569.1, read as the reverse complement.
CCCCGACGCCAACCCCCAAGACCCGCTGGAGCCGCTCAACCGCCAGGTGCAGCAGTTCAACGACGCCGTGGACCGCACCATCGCGCGCCCCATCGCCGTCGCCTACCGCGACACCGTGCCCTCGCCGCTGCGCACCGGGGTCAACAACTTTTTCAACAACCTGCGCGACGTTTGGTCGTTCGTCAACGCCAGTCTGCAGGCGCGGCCGCAAGAGGCGGTGGAAAACTTCACCCGCGTCAAGATCAACACTTTCTTTGGCTTTGGCGGCGTGCTCGACATCGCCACCGAGGCTGGGGTCGAGCGCACCCCGCTTGATTTTGGCCACACCTTGGGGCGCTGGGGCGTGCCGCCTGGCCCCTATCTGGTGCTGCCGCTCATGGGTCCATCCACCTTGCGCGATGCCGTGGGCCAGGTGGTGGGCCAAAACGCCGACCCGATCGGCACCGTGGAGCCCAGCGCCGACCGCGGCGCACTCACGGTGTTGCGCCTGACCGACAACCGCGCCGACCTGTTGCCCGCCACCGACATGGTGGACCGCATCGCGCTGGACCGCTACAGCTTCATCCGCGATGCGTTTTTGCAACGCCGTGCGGCGCAAATCCGCACCGATGAGTTCCCCGATGAGGAGGAATCCGCGCCCGAAGCTGCTCCCGCTCCCGCTCCCGCCCCCACTTCGGTGCCGGCACAGTAAGCGATGCAAGCAAATGCAACATCTGCGCCCTGAAACCGGCCGGACCGGCTTGGGCGCTGCACAATACCCGTCATGAAACACGACTTGCCACCACTCACTCTGCCCGCGGCCTCGCGCCGCGCTGCGCTCTACGCCCTTGGTGCCCTTGGAACCCTCGGGGTGGTGGGCGCTGCCCTGCTGGCGCCTGCCCGGGTGGCTGCGCAAACCCTCGAGGCTCCCGATGCGCTCATCATGCGCGTGGGCCTCGAGGTGCTGCGCCAGATCCAAGCCGACCCGGTGTTGCGCAGCGGCGACATCGACCGCATCATGGCGCTGGTGGATGGCCAGCTGATGCCGCACGTCAACTTTCGCCGCATGACCGCCTCGGCCGTGGGGCGCTTCTGGCGCCAGGCCACACCCGAGCAGCGCACCCGGTTGCAAGACGAGTTCAAACTGTTGCTGGTGCGCACCTACTCGGGTGCCCTCAGCCACGTGACCGACCAAACGCTGGTGCTGCGCCCCAGCCGCTTCACCCCGCAAGACACCGAGGTGGTGGTGCGCACCGAGCTGCGCGGGCGCAGCGAACCGATCCAGATCGACTACCGGCTCGAGCGCACCCCGCAGGGCTGGAAGGTATTTGACTTCAACGTCATGGGCATCTGGCTGGTGGACACCTACCGCAACCAGTTCACCACCGAGATCAACGCCCGCGGCATCGACGGCCTGATCGCGGCGCTGACCGAGCGCAACCGCGCCGGTGCGGCGGCGGCGCGCACCTGAGCCCCCCACGCGACCATGCCCATGAGCACGGCCCCCAGTGCAGTCTTGGCCGCGCCCCGCAGCCTGCCCGACTTGCCGCAGCGCCTGACGCACGAGCAGGCCGATGCCTACGTGCAGCGCTGTCTGGCGGTGATGGAGTCAGGCGGCGCTGTCCCTGTGTCCCCAGCCACCGCCGTTTCGCCCGCGCCAGCCCAGACTGCCGCCGCCCTCTGGTCGCTCGATGCCGCTGCCTTGCAGCACTTCGATTCGTCGGCGCTGGCGGCGCTGCTGGCGGTGGCGCGCTTGCTGCAGGCGCGGGGCGGCCGCCTGCAGGTGCTGCACATGCCGCTGCGCCTGCGCGAACTGGCGGCCCTTTACGGCGTGAGCGAACTGCTGGCCGCTTAAGGCTATAAAATGGCCGGTTTAGCCGCGCCACCTCATGCCCCTTAGCTCTGCCACTGCCGCCGTATCGTTTCAGCAGGTCTCGAAGCGCTACCGCAGCGCCGGCGCCGAGCTGCAGGCGCTCGACGGCGTGAGCTTTGACATCGAGCCGGGCGAGTTTTTTGGCCTGCTCGGCCCCAACGGCGCCGGCAAAACCACCCTCATCAGCATCTTGGCCGGTTTGGCGCACGCCAGCAGCGGCCGCGTGACCGTGCTCGGTGCCGACGTGGCCAGCGACTACGCCACCGCGCGCCGGCGCCTGGGCGTGGTGCCGCAAGAGCTGGTGTTTGACCCCTTTTTTACGGTGCGCGAGGCGCTGCGCTTTCAGTCGGGCTACTTCGGCATCCGCGGCAACGAAGGCTGGATCGACGAGCTGCTGGCCGGCTTGGGGTTGGCCGACAAGGCCAACGCCAACATGCGCCAGCTCTCGGGCGGCATGAAGCGGCGCGTGCTGGTGGCGCAGGCGCTGGTGCACCGCCCGCCGGTGATCGTGCTCGACGAGCCCACCGCCGGCGTCGATGTCGAGCTGCGCCAAACGCTGTGGCAGTTCATCTCTGGGCTCAACCGCCAAGGCAGCACGGTGTTGCTCACCACCCACTACCTCGAAGAAGCCGAGGCGCTGTGCGGGCGCATCGCCATGCTCAAAGACGGGCGGGTGCTGGCGCTGGAGCGCACCTCGGTGCTGCTCAAGCGCGCCAGCAGCGCCAAGGTGCTGCGCTTCAAAACCGACCAAGCCTTGCCGCCGGCGCTGGCGGCGCAGGCGCGGGTGACCGGGCGCGTGGTGCAGTTGCCGGTGCCCGACGCGGCTGCGCTCGAGCGCACCTTGGCCGAGTTGCGCCTGGCCGGCCTGCAGATCGACGACCTCGAAATCAGCCAAGCCGACCTCGAAGACGTGTTCCTCGAGCTGATGCGTGCGGGGGTGGCGTCATGAGCGGCTGGCAGACCCTGTTTTACAAAGAGGTGCTGCGCTTCTGGAAAGTGGGCTTTCAGACCGTGGCGGCGCCGGTGGTCACGGCGCTGTTGTATCTGCTGATCTTTGGCCACGTGCTGCAAGACCGCGTGCAGATGTTTGAGGGCGTGCTCTACACCAGCTTTTTGCTGCCAGGTCTGATCATGATGAGCGTGTTGCAAAACGCCTTTGCCAACAGCTCGTCGAGCCTGATCCAAAGCAAGGTCATGGGCAACTTGGTGTTCGTGCTGCTCACGCCGCTGTCGCACTGGGCCTGGTTCGTGGCCTACGTGGGCTCGTCGATCGTGCGCGGGCTTGCGGTGGGCTTGTGCGTGTGGCTGGTGACGGTGTGGTTTGTGGGCGTGTACATCGCTTATCCGCTCTGGATTCTGGTGTTTGCCGTGCTCGGGGCCGGGCTGCTCGGGGCCTTGGGCGTGATCGCCGGGCTGTGGGCCGACAAGTTTGACCAGATGGCGGCGTTTCAGAACTTCCTCATCCTTCCGGCCACGTTTTTGAGCGGTGTGTTTTACTCCATCCACTCGCTGCCGCCGTTTTGGCAGTTCGTCAGCCACCTGAACCCGTTTTTCTACATGATCGACGGCTTTCGCTACGGCTTCCTCGGCCAGGGCGATGTTTCGCCATGGCTGTCGCTGGCGGTGCTCGGCGTTGCTTGGGTGCTGGTCGGCGGGCTGGCGCTGCATCTGCTCAAATCGGGCTATAAGCTGCGGCACTGACGCGCCGGCGCCCCCACTTCGTTATCCTATCGCTGGCCGCATTTTTTTGGCACAACCCCAAAGCATTCCGCACCCAGCATTCCACACCAGGCACCCGACACCATGACCGCGCAAGAACTGCAAACCCTCATCGCCGCCCACCTCGACTGCCTGCACCTCGAGGTGAACGGCGACGGCCGCCACTGGTACGCCGTGGTGGTTTCGCCCGCCTTTGAGGGCAAGCGCCTGATCGCGCGCCACCAGATGGTCTATGCCGCGATGGGCGAGCGCATCCGGCGCGACGAGGTGCACGCGCTCTCGATGCAAACGCACACCCCGGCCGAATGGTCGGCGCGCCAAGCCAACCCGGCTTAATCGACTGCGCGCGGCCAGCCCCACCCAGGCGCTCCCCCAACCCTCCACCGCCCACCCCCACCCATGGACAAACTGCGCATTCAAGGCGGCCAGCGCCTGCACGGCGAGGTGCCGATCTCGGGCGCCAAAAACGCCGCCCTGCCCGAGCTCTGCGCCACCTTGCTCACCGACGAGCCGGTGACGCTGCGCAACGTGCCGCGCCTGCGCGACGTGGCCACCATGCGCCGCCTGCTGGAACACATGGGCGTGCAGGTGCAGACCCACGGCGAGCGCGGCGGCCTGACGCTGCACGCCGGCGCGGCGCTCGAGCCGCTGGCCCCCTACGAGCTGGTCAAGACCATGCGCGCCTCGGTGCTGGTGCTCGGGCCGCTGTTGGCGCGGCTGGGGCGGGCGCGGGTGTCGCTGCCGGGCGGTTGCGCCATCGGCTCGCGCCCGGTCGATCAGCACATCAAGGGCTTGCAGGCCATGGGGGCGCAGATCGCCATCGAGCACGGCTACATGGTGGCGCAGCTGGCACCGGGCCAGAGCCGGCTGCGCGGCGCGCGCATCGCCACCGACATGATCACCGTCACCGGCACCGAAAACTTCCTCATGGCTGCCACCTTGGCCGAGGGCGAAACCGTGCTCGAAAACGCCGCCCAAGAGCCCGAAGTCACCGATCTGGCCGAGCTGCTGATCGCCATGGGGGCGCAGATCGAGGGCCACGGCAGCAGCCGCATCCGCATCCAGGGCGTCGAGCGCCTGCACGGGGCCGAGCACGCGGTGGTGGCCGACCGCATCGAGGCCGGCACCTTTTTGTGCGCCGTGGCCGCTTGCGGCGGTGCCGTGCACCTGCGCCACGCCCGCGGCGAGCACCTCGAGGCGCTGATCGAAAAGCTGCGCGAGGCCGGGGTGTCGGTGCAAGCCAGCGCCGACGGCTTGCAGGTGCAGTCGCCCGGCGCGGCGCTGCTGCGCGCGCAGAGCTTTCGCACCACCGAATACCCGGGCTTCCCGACCGATATGCAGGCCCAGTTCATGGCCCTCAACGCCGTGGCGCAGGGCAGCAGCAGCGTCACCGAAACCATTTTCGAGAACCGCTTCATGCATGTGCACGAGTTGCAGCGGCTCGGGGCCAAAATCCGCATCGACGGCCGGCTGGCGCTGATCGAAGGGCTGGGCGGCAGCGGCGCGCACCTGTCGGGCGCCACCGTCATGGCCACCGACTTGCGAGCCTCCGCCAGCTTGGTCATCGCCGGGCTGGTGGCCGAGGGCGAAACCGTGGTCGATCGCATCTACCACCTAGACCGCGGCTACGATCAGATGGAGCTCAAACTGCGCGCCCTGGGCGCCCAAATCGAGAGGATCGCATGAGTGCCGACCGCATCACGCTGGCCCTGTCCAAAGGCCGCATCTACGACGAAACCCTGCCGCTGCTGCAAGCCGCCGGCATCGAGGTGCTGGAGCACCCCGAGCGCTCGCGCAAGCTGATCCTGCCCACCAACCACCCGGCGCTGAATGTGGTGCTGGTGCGCGCCTCCGACGTGCCCACCTACGTGCAGTACGGCGGCGCCGACTTGGGCGTGTGCGGCAAAGACACGCTGCTCGAACACGAGGCCGAGTGGGGCGGGGCGGCCAACGTCGGGCTGTATCAGCCGCTCGATCTGCAGATCGCGCGCTGCCGCATGAGCGTGGCGGTGCGCGCCGATTTTGACTACGTGCGCGCCGTGCGCCAAGGCGCGCGCATCCGCGTGGCCACCAAATACGTGGCGATCGCGCGCGAGTTTTTTGCCAGCAAAGGCGTGCACGTCGATCTGATCAAGCTCTACGGCAGCATGGAACTGGCGCCCTTGACCGGGCTCGCCGACGCCATCGTCGATCTGGTCTCGACCGGCAACACGCTCAAGGCCAACCAGCTGGTGGAGGTCGAGCGCATCATGGACATTTCCTCGCGCCTGGTGGTCAACCAGGGAGCGCTCAAGGTCAAGCGCGCGCTGCTGCGGCCGCTGCTCGATGCCTTTGCGCAGGCGGCGCCGCAAGCGCAAGCCGCCCAGTCCGCTGGGGCCGCCCCGGCGCCGGGGGTGCTGGCATGATGACCACGCCCGCTGCACCTGCTGCATCCGCCGCACTCACCACGCCTTTGCAAGCGCGCCCGCTGCGCCTGAGCACGCAGCAGCCCGACTTCGAGGCCCAATTCGCCCAGCGCCTGCACTGGTCGGCCGCGGCCGACGCCGCCATCGAGCAGCGCGTGCTCGATATCGTGGCCGACGTGCGCGCCCGCGGCGACGCCGCCGTGCTCGACTGCACGCACCGCTTCGACCGCCTGCACGCCCCGAGCATGGCGGCGCTGGAGTTGCAACCGTCGGAACTGCAAGCCGCCTTTGAGCAGATCCCCGACGCCCAGCGCGAGGCGCTGCTGCAAGCGGCCGCGCGCGTGCGCCGCTACCACGAGGCCCAGCTGCAGGCCTGCGGCCAAAGCTGGAGCTACCGCGACGCCGACGGCAGCTTGCTGGGGCAAAAGGTCACGCCGCTCGAGCGCGTGGGCATCTACGTACCCGGCGGGCGCGCCGCGTACCCGTCCTCGGTGCTGATGAACGCCATACCGGCCCAAGTGGCGGGGGTGGCCGAGATCGTGATGGTGGTGCCCACGCCCGACGGCACCAAAAATGCGCTGGTGCTGGCCGCCGCCCACGTGGCCGGGGTCACGCGCGCCTTCACCATCGGCGGCGCGCAGGCGGTGGCGGCGCTGGCCTATGGCACCCAGAGCGTGCCCCGGGTGGACAAGATCACCGGCCCCGGCAACGCCTACGTGGCCAGCGCCAAAAAGCACGTGTTTGGCCAAGTGGGCATCGACATGATCGCCGGCCCGAGCGAGATTCTGGTGCTGGCCGACGGCAGCACGCCGCCCGACTGGGTGGCCATGGATTTGTTCAGCCAGGCCGAGCACGACGAGCTGGCGCAGTCGATCCTGCTCAGCCCCGACGCGGCTTACCTCGATGCGGTGCAGGCGGCGATCGATCGCCTGCTGCCCGAGATGCCGCGCGCCGCCATCATCGCCGCCAGCCTCAACGGCCGCGGCGCCCTGATCCAGACCCGCAGCCTCGAAGAAGCCTGCGCCATCAGCAACCGCATCGCGCCCGAGCACCTCGAGCTCGCCTGCCGCGAGCCGCAGCGCTGGGAGCCGTTGCTGCAGCACGCTGGCGCCATTTTCATGGGCGCCTACACCAGCGAGAGCCTAGGCGACTACTGTGCCGGCCCCAATCACGTGCTGCCCACGGCCGGCACGGCGCGCTTTTCCAGCCCGCTCGGGGTCTATGATTTTCAAAAACGCAGCAGCCTGATCGAGGTCAGCGCCGCCGGCGCGCAGACGCTGGGCCGCATCGCCAGCGTGCTTGCGCACGGCGAGGGCCTGCAGGCGCACGCCCGCGCGGCCGAGATGCGGCTGCACCCGTCCACAAACGGCTAAGGCGCTCAAGCGGCGCTGTGCTCGGCCCGCCACTGCGCCACCACCGCCTCGAGCTCGCAGGCGCGGCGCAAGGCGGTCACGCCCGCAGGCAGGCGCGGCGAGCGCAGCACCGGGGCGTTGCCGCCCACCCACAGCGCCACCGTGCTGGGCAGCTGCGCGCGCAGCTGGCGCAAGGCGGTTAGCACCTCGTTGGGCGGGTGGGGCGAGCTAAAGCTCAAGGCCACGGCGTCGATCTGCAGCTGCTGCGCCGCCGCCAGCACCTCGAGCACCGGGGTGGTGGGGCCCAGCGCAAAGCGCTGGCAGTGTTGCAGCGCCAGAAAGCACTCGGCCATCAGCAGCCCCAAGGCGTGGTGTTCGTTGGGTAGCGTGGTGAGCAACACCCGGGGCGGGGTGCCGCTGTGGCCTTGCTGATCGAGCTGCACCAGCGCTTGGCGCAGCACCGATTGCACGATCTCGCTGTGCAGGTGCTCTTGGAACACCGAAATGCGTTCGTCCAACCACGCCTGCCCCACGGCCACGCTCAAGGGCACGATGAAATCCTCGATCGTCTGCCCCAGCCCGTGGCGCAGCAGCTGCTCGTGCAGCCGCAGGCGCAGGGTCTCGGTTTGGTTCGCTTGCAGCGCGCTGAGCCACTGCTGGCACAGCACGGGCTCCAGCGCAGGGTGGGGTGAAGGGGGCTGGCCGGCGTGCTGCGCCTGCAACCGCTCCTGCAGCCGGGCTTGCAGCTCGGCCTCGGGCAGGGGCACCACCTGGTGCGGTCGCTGCCCAGCATCCAGCAGGCGCTTGATCAGGCGCAGGCGCTGCAGCTGGGCTTCGTCGTAGCGGCGCTCGCCATGGGCGTCGCGGCTGGGGTTGGGAAAGCCGTAGCGGCGCTCCCAAACGCGCAGCGTGTCTTTGCCCAAACCGGTTTCACGCTCCATGTCTGCAATAGACAAAATGAGCGGGGCAGGTGGGGGTGTAAGGCGCTTGAGCATCGATTGCGATCATGCCACAAAAGCCCGCTGGATTGTGCTTTGTGGACCAATCTATGCCAATTTTCTCTTTACTTTACGCAGGTTATGGTTGTGCGCGGTGCTCGATCGAGGGCTGCAGCGGGGGCCTAACGCGGGCTTGGTCGGGCATTATGTGGCCCTCGGTTGCAGACCAATCTTTTTTCGCGCATACTACGTTTGTCTAAGACAAAAACAGGATCTGCTATGCCCTCTCCCGACCACGCCAGCCATCAGCCCGCGCCTGCTGCCACTGCCTTGCGCGTGGCCGTGGTGGGCTCGGGCATCGCCGGGCTGGCGGCTGCCTATGCGCTGCGCACGCACGCCCACGTGACCCTGTTCGAGGCCGGGCCCTACTTTGGCGGCCACACCCACACCGTGGACGTGACCCTGCCCGGCCCCGACGGCGCCGTCTGCACGCACGGTGTCGATACGGGTTTTTTGGTCTACAACGAGCGCACCTACCCGCGTCTGATTGCCCTGCTGGCCGAGCTCGGGGTGCCGTCAGCAGCTTCGGATATGTCGTTTTCGGTGCAGGTGCCGCAGGGCGCGCGCTGGCTGGAGTGGAGCGGCACCGATTTGGGTACTGTGTTTGCGCAGCGGCGCAACCTGCTCGACCCACGCTTTTGGGGTATGTTGCGCGACCTGCTGCGCTTCAACGCCCTGTGCACGCGGCTGGCGCAAAGCGGCGACCAAGCCGAGGCCATGCAGCAGCCCTTGCAGGATTTTTTGCAGCAGCACCGCTTTGGCGCTGCCTTTCGCGACTGGTACCTGCTGCCCATGCTGGGCTGCATCTGGAGCTGCCCCACCGACCAAATGCTGCAATTCCCCGTGGCCACCATGGTGCGCTTTTGCCACAACCACGGGCTGATTCAAATCCGCAACCGGCCGCAGTGGTTTACCGTGCGCGGCGGCGCGCGCCAGTATGTGCAAAAAATCGTCGCCAGCCTGCCCGATGCGCGCCTCAACGCCCCGGTGCAGCGCATCGAGCGCGACGAGCACGGCGCTTGGCTGCACAGCCCAGCCGGGGTCGAGCGCTTTGACCTGGTGGTGGTGGCCACCCACACCGACCAAGCGCTGGCGCTGCTCGATCAGCCCAGCGCCGCCGAGCAAGCCGTGCTGGGCGCCATCCGCTACCAGCACAACCGCGCCGTGCTGCACACCGACACGGCGGTGCTGCCGCAGCAGCGCAGCGCTTGGGCGGCGTGGAACTACGAGCGCGCCGCCGACGCCGGCAGCGAAGCGGCCCGTGTCTGCTTGCATTACCTCATCAACCGCTTGCAGCCGCTGCCCTTTGCGCAGCCGGTGGTGGTGTCGCTCAACCCGGTGCGCGCCATCGATCCGGCCAAAGTCATCCGGCAGATCGACTACGCGCACCCGGTGTTTGACCAAGCCGCCATCGCCGCCCAGCGCCGCTTGGCCGAGCTGCAAGGGCAGCAGCACACCTGGTTTTGTGGCGCTTGGGCCGGATACGGTTTTCACGAAGACGGGCTCAAATCCGGCCAAGCGGCGGCCCAAGCCCTGCTGCGTGCTGCCGCATTTGTTCAGGGTGCGCCGCGTTCGGGGCAGACGCGCGCTCCCGCGCAACCCAGCCCCGCGCTGCACGAGGTGCCGGCGTGAGCACGGCGCCGCAAGCCTACGTCGGCTTCGGCCAGGTGCGCCACACGCGCCTGCGCCCGCGGCGCAACGCCTTTGTCTATCCCACCTGCTTTTTGCTGCTGCCCATGCGCGATTTGGCCCAAGCCGCGCCGGCCTTGGCGCGCAACCGCTGGGCCCCGATCAGCTTTTACGACGGCGACCACGGCGACGGCCGCACCCCACAGCAGGGCGGGGCGCTGGCGTGGGTGGATGAGCTGCTGCGCGCACACGGCATCGACGACGCCGACGGCCAAATCTGGCTGCACTGCTACCCCAGGGTGTGGGGCCACACCTTCAAGCCGGTGAGCTTTTGGTACTGCGAGCGCGCCGACGGCAGCTTGCGCGCCGTGCTGGCCGAGGTCAACAACACCTTTGGCGAGCGCCACTGCTACCTCCTGGACCAGCCGCGCGAGGGGCAGGAGTGCCGCGCCAGCAAGGTCTTTCACGTTTCACCCTTTTGCCAGGTGCAGGGCTGGTACCGCTTTAGGTTCATGCGTCGCCTGGATGGCGCGCAGCCGCGCACGGTGGTGCGCATCGACCACGACGACGACGCCGGCCCCTTGTTGCAGACCAGCGTCAGCGGCACCCTGCAAGCGCTCGATGCCGCCAGCCTGCGCCAAGCGCTGTGGGCGCACCCGGCGCTGACGCTGCTGCTGCTGCTGCGCATCCATTGGCAGGCGCTCAAGCTCTGGCTCAAGCGCACCGGTTTCCAGCGCAAGCCCGAGCCCCCCAAAGCCTTTGTCAGCCAATGAAGCCCCGTCATCCTCATTTGCCCCCTTTCTTGCACACCTAGCCCCAGGAGCGTCTGCCGTGAACACCCAATCGACTCCCTTTCAAGACCCGTCTTCCAGCACCTTGTCGGCGGCTTGGGGCGCTTGTGCAAGCAACACCGGTTGGCCCGGCGCGGCGAGTTCGAGTTCGAGTTCCCCTTTGGCAACGAGCCAATCCCCAGCCAAGCGCCCGCCTTGGGCGGCGCGCACCTTGCAGCGGCTGTTGCAGCAACTGGGGCACGGCCGGCTGGCGGTGCATTGGCCCGACGGGCAATGCGCACACTATGGCCCGGGCTCGGAGCGCGAACCCACGGTTGAGGTTCGGGTGCATGACTGGGGCGTGTGTGCCGCTGTGCTTAAGTCGGGCGACATCGGTTTTGGCGAGGCCTACTTGGCGGGCCAGTGGGACACGCCCGATTTGGCTGGATTGCTGCGCCTGCTGCTGCGCAACCGCGCCGTGATCGAACGCCTGATCCACGGTCACTGGGCCGGGCGGCTGCTGCACCGGGTGCGGCACTGGCTCAACCGCAACACGCGCGTCAACAGCCGCAAAAACATCCAGGCCCACTACGACTTGGGCAACGATTTTTACCGCCTTTGGCTCGACGCCGGCATGAACTACTCCAGCGCCTGGTTCCAAGGCCAGCCCGGCGGCAACCTCGAGGCCGCCCAGCGCGCCAAGCTGCGCCGGGCTCTGCACATGGCCGGCTTGCAGTCGGACCGGCCGGGCCAGCGCGTGCTCGAAATCGGTTGCGGCTGGGGCGCGCTGGCCGAGCAAGCAGCGCACGAGTTTGGTGCCCACGTCACCGGCATCACCTTATCGGACGAGCAACTGGCCTACGCGCAACAGCGCTTGCAGGCCCAAGGGCTGGCGCAGCGGGCCGATCTGCGGCTGCAAGACTACCGCGACCTGCGCCTAGGAACTGACGAGGCGCCGTTCGATGCCATCTGCTCGATCGAAATGGTCGAGGCCGTGGGGCGCGCATACTGGCCCACCTACTTCGACACCGTGGCGCGGCTGCTCAAGCGCGGCGGGCGCGCCTGCATTCAAAGCATCGTCATCCGCGACGAGCTCTACGGCGCCTACGTGTCCTCGACCGACTTCATCCAGCAGCACGTGTTCCCCGGTGGCTGCTTGCCCAGCGCCGCCGAGTTCAGGCGCCAGGCGGCGGCGGCGGGGCTGCGCGTGGTCGATGAGCTGGCTTTTGGCCCCGACTACGCCGAGACCTGCCGCCGCTGGCACCGCGCCTACTTGGCGCAACGCGATACCGTGCGCGCGCAGGGCTTCGATGGCCGCTTCGAGCGCCTGTGGACCTTTTACCTCGCCTACTGCGAAGCCGGCTTCGACGAAGGCGACATCGACGTGATCCAGTTCACGCTGGAGCACGCACCATGAGCGCGCACTCTTCAAACCGCCTGCTGGCCCAGCCCCAACCGCTGGCGCCCGAGCAAAACCAGCGGCGCGCGCTCTTGCGCCAGCTGCTGCTGCCGGCTGCGGCGGCTGTGTGTGCCGGCAACTGGAGCAGCGCGGCCTTGGCCCAAACCCAAGCCCCCCTGTCCAACGAACCACCAGCCGGCGAGCCCTCGCCCGTGCCGGGCTTGCGCTGGTCGGGCCAGGGCCTGTTGCGGGTGTGGGGCTTTGAGGTTTACCGGGCCCGGCTGTGGGTGGGGCCGCGCTTCAACCCCGCCGACCACGCCTCCGACGCGCTGGCGCTCGAGCTGGAGTATCTGCGCGCCTTCAGCGCCGCCTCGATCGCCAGCCGCTCGATCGAGGAGATGCGGCGCCAGCAGCCCATCGCCCCCGACCAAGGCGAGCGCTGGCAGCGCGCCTTGCAAGCCGTGCTGCCCGATGTGCGCGCCGGCGACCGCCTGCTGGGCGTGTACCGGCCGGGGCAAGCGGCCCAGTTTCGCCAGCCCAACCGGGCGCTGGGCGAAGTGCCCGACCCGCTGTTTGCGCGGTTGTTTTTTGGCATCTGGCTGGCTCCGACCACATCCGAGCCCGGCTTGCGCGCCGCCTTGCTCGGCTTGCCGGCGCGCGGCTAAACACAGGCCACCGCCGTGCCACCTGCCGCCACGCCCGCGCTCAGCCAAGCCCCCCTTGCGGCCGACGCGCAGGCGGACGCCACACCTGCGGCCCCCGCAGCCCCCGATTTGCGCTGGCCGGGCACGCTGGCCTACGGCGCGCTGGGCTTTCCGCTGGCTTTTGTGGCGCTGCCGCTGTACGTGCTGCTGCCGCACCACTACGCCACCGAGTTTGGCGTGGCGCTGGCCACGCTGGGGGCGCTGCTGCTGGGTGCGCGCCTGTTCGACGCCTTGGTGGACCCGTGGCTGGGCCGCGCCAGCGACCGCCTCTACGCCCGCTCGCCGCGGGTGGTGCTGGGCACCGGGCTGGTGGCGGCGCTGGTGCTGGCGCTGGGCCTGACGGCGCTGTTTTTCCCGCCGGTGCGCGCGCAGCAGGCCTTGCTGCTGTGGGCGTGGGTGGCGCTTGTGCTGTCGTATCTGGCGTTTAGCTGGTTGAGCATCTGCCACCAGGCTTGGGGGGCGCGGCTCGGGGGCGACGCGCCCACGCGCGCGCGCATCGTCGCTTGGCGCGAAGGGGCTGGGCTGTGCGGTGTGGTCACGGCGTCGGTGCTGCCCACCTTGCTCGGTCTGCCGGTGATGGTGGCGGTGTTTGCCGTGGCGCTGGCGCTGGCGTGGTGCGCTTGGGCGCTGGCGCCGCGCCCGGCTTTGGGCTGGTTGCGCCACGGCGTGGGTGCGTCCGAGCTCTGGCTGCCGTGGCGCCAGCCGGGCTTGAGGCGCCTGATGGCGGTGTTCATCTTCAACGGCATCGCCAGCGCCATCCCGGCCACGCTGCTGCTGTTTTTTATCCAAGACCGCTTGCAGCTCAGCGACGCCATGCAGCCCCTGTTTTTGGGCAGCTACTTTGTGGCCGCGGCGCTGGGGCTGCCGCTGTGGGTGCGGCTGGTGCGGCGCTGGGGGCTGGTGCGCACGTGGCTGGGCGCGATGGTCATGGCGGTGGCGGTGTTTGGCTGGGCCGCCACCTTGGGGGCGGGCGATTGGCAGGCCTTTTTGCTCATCTGCATCTTGTCTGGGGTGGCGCTGGGCGCCGACCTGACGCTGCCGCACGCCTTGCTCGCCGGCCTGATTCAGCGCCAAGGCGACCACGGCGCCCGCGAAGGGGCCTACTTTGGCTGGTGGAGCTTTGCCGCCAAGCTCAACCTGGCGCTGGCCGCTGGGTTGGCGCTGCCGCTGCTGGGCTGGTGGGGCTACGAGCCGGGCGACAGCAGCGCCCAGGGTTTGCAGGCCCTGTCGTGGGCCTACGCACTGCTGCCCTGCGCCCTCAAGCTGATGGCGGCGGCCCTGCTGTGGTTTTTTTGGCGCCGCGACCCGGTGCTGATGCAGGCCTAAACCGACGAGCCCACGAACCCCACGAACCCCAAGAACTCCACGAAACCCACGAATGCAGCCCATGAACCCAAAAATCACCGACTGGCACGGCCGCACCGTGTGGCTCGTGGGCGCCTCGAGCGGCATCGGGCGCGCGCTGGCCAGCGCCTTGCACGAGCGTGGCGCGCGCGTGGTGCTGTCGGCGCGCCAAGCAGAGGCGCTGCAAGAATTTGTCGCGCAGCACCCCGGCAGCGTGGCTTTGCCGCTGGATGTGTGCCAGCCCAAGCAGGTGCAGGCGGCCGCCCAAAGCCTGCTGCAATCCGGCCCCATCGATCTGGTGTGCTACTTGGCCGGCCACTACCTGCCCATGCGCGCCAACGAGCTCGATCTGGCCCAAGTGCTGCGCCACCAAGAGGTGAACCTGAGCGGCGTGTGGGTCCTGCTCGATGCGCTGCTGCCGGCCCTGCTGGCGCGCCGCGCCGGGCACATCAGCTTGGTCAGCAGCGTGGCCGGCTTTAGGGGTCTGCCCAAGAGCCTGGCCTACGGCCCCACCAAAGCGGCCCTGATCAACCTCGCCGAAACCCTGTACCTCGACTTGCAGCCCCAAGGGCTGGGTGTGAGCCTGATCAACCCCGGCTTTGTGGCCACCCGCCTGACGGCGCAAAACGACTTCAAAATGCCCGCGCTGATCGAGCCCGAGCAGGCCGCAGCGGCGATTTTGCAAGGCTGGGCAGCGGGCGACTTTCACATCCACTTTCCCAAACGCTTCACGCGCCTGATGCTGCTGCTGCGCCTGCTGCCCTACCGCTGGTACTTTGCTGCGGTGCGCCGGGGCACGGGACTGTAGATTGCGCCTAATGGTTTTACCCCCGCACCCAGCCCCCACCATGAACCCCCACGATCACGCCGTCGCCGAACTGGTGCTTTTTTATGAGCAGCTCAGCCCCGCCAGCCTCGGGCAGCTGGGCCGCCACTACGCCCCCGATGCGCGCTTCAAAGACCCCTTCCACGAGGTGCAGGGCGTGCCCGCCATCGAGGCCATCTTTACCCAGATGTTTGCGCGCTTGCAGCAGCCGCGCTTTGTCGTGGGCACCTGCGTGGTGCAGGGCGAGCAGGCTTTTTTGCTCTGGGATTTTGAGTTTCGCTTCGCCGCACGCGGCCAAGCCGCCAGCGCCGGCGCGCTGCAGACCATCCGTGGTTGCAGCCACCTGCTGCTGGGCCCCGACAGCCGCGTGCGCCTGCACCGCGACTACTGGGACGCCGCCGAAGAGCTGTACGAAAAGCTGCCGCTGCTGGGCACGCTGATGCGCTGGCTCAAGCGCCGCGCCGGGGCTTGAGCGGTTGTGCTGGCCCGGTTACCCAGCGCTTTTCCGGGCTGCGGCCATCGCCGCACAGCGCGCATCGCGCTGCAAAGCGGCCACAAAAGCCTGCCCAATGGCCCCGCTGGCCCCGCACACCACGGCGCGGTAGGGTTCGGGCAAAGATTGCATTGAAGGGTGTTGCATGGGTTGGGAGGGAAAGCGCACCGGCTCGAAGCCCAAACCTTGGCGCTGTGATCAGGGCGCAGCCGTGTGCTAGAGCCAGCCGCGCTGGTGTACTTCGGCCACCATACGCTCAGCGGCTAGGTTCAGCGTGTCGGTGTAGGTGCGCCCGGCGTCGAGCGCGGCCCAGAGCAAGAGCGGGTCTTCGACATAATCGTGCACCATCTGGTTGCGCAGGGCGCGCATGGTGAACCAAGAATCGGCCGAATCGATCAGGCCCAAGCGCTCGGCGCGGTCTAGGTTGTCGGCCACCGAGGCCACCCGTTCACCCAAAGCGGCCAGCAGTGCAGGCAGCAGTTTGTCGCCCAAGGTGTCTTGCAAGCGCCCAAAACGGCCCACAAAAGCCTCGACGCAGTCGGCCAGCGCCGGGTGGTCCTCAAGGCGGCTGATGGCTTGGGCATCAAACCCAGCCACAAACAAGCGCTGTCGGGTATCGAGCAGATGGCGCGCTTCCTTGCCCACGACCCGGCACAAAAAACGCAAGCGCTCGCGCTGCGCCGCATCGGGCCTCACAGCAGCACCCCTTGGCTGCGCGCGATCTGGTGGATCGGCAGCTGCTTGAGGCCGGGGGCGTCGATCAGCACATCGACCTTGCGCCCGTGCAGCGCGCGCGACACGCGCCCGGCCAGTTGCGCCGCCAGCAAGGCCGGGTTGGCTGGCAGGCTGGGCAGCTCGAGCAACAAATCCACGTCGCCGCCGCGCAAGTGATCGTGCAGGCGTGAGCCGTAAAGGCGCACCCGGGCCTGTGCACCCGCCAGCTCAAGGGCCTGGGCGCGGATGAGGTGGGCGTGCTCGGCAGACAGGCGCATGGTGCGGTGCTTTCAAGCTCAGGTGGGTTGCACCGCCACCCGCTCCACCACCTCGGTCAGCGCCGCCACCAGCGCCGCGCACTGCTCGGGCGTGCCCACGGTGATGCGCAAAAAGGCGTCGATGCGCGGCGCGGCAAAGTGGCGCACCAGCACCGCGCGCTGGCGCAGTGCGGCGGCCAAATCGGCGCCGCGGTGCGCTGGGTGGCGCGCAAACACAAAATTGGCCGCCGACGGCAGCACCTCAAAGCCCAGCGCCTCGAGCTGATCATTCAGCCAGGCGCGGGTGTCGATCACGCGCTGGCAGTTGGCGCCAAAGTGGGCCTCGTCGGCCACCGATGCCAGCGCGCCGGCCAGCGCCAGCCGCCCCAGCGGGTAGGAGTTGAAGCTGTTTTTCACCCGCTCCAGCGCCTCGATCAGCGGCGCTTGGCCCAGCGCGTAGCCCACGCGCAGGCCGGCCAAGGCGCGGCTCTTGGAGAAGGTCTGCACCACCAGCAGGTTCGGGTATTTGGGCACCAGCTCGGCGGCGCTCTGGCCGCCGAAGTCGATGTAGGCTTCGTCCACCAGCACCACCGCGTCCGGGTTGCCGGCCACGATGCGCTCCACCCCATCGAGCGCCAGCAGCCGGCCCGTGGGGGCGTTGGGGTTGGCAAAGATGATGGCGCCGGCGCGCTCACCGCCAGGGTGCGGCAGGTAGTCGTCGGGGGCTAGGCTGAAGTCGGGGCGCAGCGCGATGGTGCACGCGCTCAGGCCATAGAGGCGGCAATAGACCGGGTAAAAGCTGTAGCTGATGTCGGGCAGCCACAGCGGCCGCTCGTGCTTGAGCAGCGCCATGAAGGCGTGCGCCAGCACCTCATCCGAGCCGTTGCCCACAAACACCTGCTCGGGCAGCAGGCCGTGGCGCTGCGCCAGCGCGGCCTTGAGCGCGGCGGCGTTGGGGTCGGGGTACAGGCGCAGGCCCTCGTCGGCCGCAGCGCGCATGGCCGCCAGCGCCAGCGGCGAAGGCCCGTAGGGGTGTTCGTTGGTGTTGAGCTTGACCAGATTGGCGATCTGGGGCTGTTCGCCCGGCACGTAGGGGGTCAGGCCGTGCACCACGGCGCTCCAGTAGCGGCTCATCGGGGGGGTGGGGCAGAGGTGTAGTGGGGCTGGAATGGTATCATGGCAGTCGAGATTTCCCCCTTTGCTCCCGTTTTGCCACCGCCGTGCAACCCTCCGAATCCAGCAGCCCCATGCGGCAAGCCGACGTCACCCGCCAGACCCTCGAGACGCGCATCCGCGTCGCCCTCAACCTCGACGGCAGCGGCGTGGCCAGCTTGCGCAGCGGCATCGGCTTTCTGGACCACATGCTCGAGCAGATCGCGCGCCACGGCCTGATCGACCTGACCGTGGAGTGCGAAGGCGATTTGCACATCGACGGCCACCACACCGTCGAAGACATCGGCATCACCATCGGCCAGGCGCTGGCGCGCGCCGTGGGCGACAAGCGCGGCATCCGCCGCTACGGCCACGCCTACGTGCCGCTGGACGAAGCCCTGAGCCGCGTGGTGGTCGATTTTTCGGGCCGCCCGGGCCTGCACATGGACGTGCGCTTCACCGCCTCGCGCTTGGGCGAGCTCGACACCCAGCTGGTGTACGAATTTTTTCAGGGGCTGGTGAACCACGCCGGCATCACGCTGCACATCGACAACCTCAAAGGCATGAACGCGCACCACCAGTGCGAGACCATTTTCAAGGCCTTTGCCCGCGCCCTGCGCGCCGCGCTCGAGCCCGACCCGCGCGCGCCGGCCGCCATGCCCTCGACCAAAGGCTGCCTATGAGCCCGGCTGCCGCCGTCGCGCTGGCGCCGTCTGTGGGCCAGCCGCACAAACACCCAAGCCATCCCCAGCCATGAAGCCGCAAACCGTGGCCGTGGTCGATTACGGCATGGGCAACCTGCGCTCGGTGGCGCAAGCGCTGCGCGCCGCAGCGCGCACGCTCGAAGCGCCGTTCGAGGTCGTGGTGACTGACAGCGCGCAGGTGCTGCGCGAGGCCGACCGCGTGGTGCTGCCCGGCCAAGGGGCCATGCCCGACTGCATGGCCGAGCTCGAGCGCAGCGGCCTGCTGCCGGCGCTGCAGCACGCCGCCGCACACAAGCCGCTGTTTGGCGTCTGCGTGGGGATGCAGATGCTGCTCGACCACTCCGAAGAGGGCGACACCCCCTGCCTGGGCCTGATCCCTGGCCAAGTGCGCCGCTTCAGGCTGGATGGCCAGAAGCACCCCGACGGCAGCCGCATCAAGGTGCCGCAGATGGGCTGGAACCAGGTCTGGCAAGGCCCCGTGGGCGCAGCCCAGCCGCATCCCCACCCGCTGTGGCACGGCATCCCCGACGGCAGCCACTACTACTTCGTGCACAGCTTCTACGCCCAGCCCGCCGACCCGGCGCACGGCGTGGGCCGCACCGACTACGGCGGCCCCTTCGTCAGCGCCTTGGCGCGCGACAACCTCTTTGGCACCCAGTTCCACCCCGAAAAGAGCGCCGACCAAGGGCTGGCCCTGTACCGCAACTTTTTGCGCTGGGTGCCCTGAACGCGCCGCGCTGCCCCCAATTTCAAGACCAGCCCAGCAAGCGCCAGCCACCAGCCGCCCGCCCGCATCAAGCCCTCATCTTCTACTCAAACCCCTCAGCCACCAGCCCCCCGCCATGTTGCTCATCCCCGCCATCGACCTCAAAGACGGACAATGCGTGCGCCTCAAACAAGGCGACATGGAGCAGTCCACCGTGTTTGGTGACGACCCCGCCGCCATGGCGCGCCACTGGGTGGGCTTGGGCGCGCGCCGGGTGCACTTGGTGGACCTCAACGGCGCCTTTGCCGGCAAGCCCAAAAACGAAGCCGCCATCCGCAGCATCTTGGCCGAGCTCCGCGACGAAGTCGATGTGCAGCTCGGCGGCGGCATCCGCGATCTCGACACCATCGAGCGCTACCTCGACGCCGGGCTGCGCTACGTCATCATCGGCACCGCAGCGGTCAAAAATCCCGGCTTTTTGCACGACGCCTGCAGCGCCTTTGGCGGCCACATCATCGTCGGGCTCGACGCGCGCGACGGCAAAGTGGCCACCGACGGCTGGAGCAAACTCACCGGGCACGACGTCGTCGATCTGGGCAAAAAATTCCAAGACTACGGCGTCGAATCCATCATCTACACCGACATCGGGCGCGACGGCATGCTCAGCGGCATCAACATCGAAGCCACCGTGCGCCTGGCGCAAGCGCTCACCATTCCCGTGATCGCCTCGGGCGGCTTGGCGGGCCTAGACGACATCGAGCGCCTGTGCGCGGTCGAAGACGAAGGCGTGCAGGGCGTGATCTGCGGGCGCTCGATCTACAGCGGCGACCTCGACTTTGCTGCGGCGCAGCGGCTGGCCGACGCCTACCCACGCTAAAAGCGGCCCCGCCCCATGCTCGCCAAACGCATCATCCCCTGCCTCGACGTCACCGGCGGGCGCGTGGTCAAGGGCGTCAACTTCGTCGAACTGCGCGACGCCGGCGACCCGGTCCAAATCGCCGCGCGCTACAACGAGCAGGGCGCCGACGAGCTCACCTTTCTCGACATCACCGCCAGCAGCGACGGCCGCGACCTGATCCTGCCGATCATCGAAGCCGTGGCGGCGCAGGTGTTCATCCCGCTCACCGTGGGCGGCGGCGTGCGCAGCGTGGCCGACGTGCGCCGCCTGCTCAACGCCGGGGCCGACAAGGTCAGCTTCAACTCGGCCGCCATCGCCGAGCCTGAGCTCATCGCCCAAGCCAGCGGCCGCTACGGCGCGCAGTGCATCGTGGTGGCCATCGACGCCAAGCGCCGCAGCGCCGCCGAACAGCAGCGCCCCGGCCCCGACGGCGCCCCCCTAGGCCCCGGCTGGGACGTGTACAGCCATGGCGGGCGGCGCAACACCGGGCTCGACGCGCTCGCTTGGGCG
The DNA here is from genome assembly GCF_000828915.1 of Serpentinimonas maccroryi. NCBI lineage: Bacteria > Pseudomonadati > Pseudomonadota > Betaproteobacteria > Burkholderiales > Comamonadaceae > Serpentinimonas > Serpentinimonas maccroryi. The sequence continues at coordinate 1,980,022 of NZ_AP014569.1, read as the reverse complement.
CAGCGCATGGCCGATCTGGGCGCAGGCGAGATTTTGCTCACCAGCATGGACCGCGACGGCACCCAGGCCGGCTTCGACCTCGAGCTCACCCGCGCCGTGAGCGCCGCCGTGCCCGTGCCCCTGATCGCATCGGGCGGCGTGGGCACGCTGCAACACCTGGCCGACGGGGTGCAACAAGGCGGCGCCGACGCCGTGCTCGCCGCCAGCATCTTCCACTACGGCCACTACACCGTGGCCCAAGCCAAGCAGTTCATGGCCGCGCAGGGCATCGCGGTGCGGCTGTAACCTCGTCCCAGTCCGCGCCACTCGCACACGCCTAGGGCTTTAGGCACACCCCTAGGCTGGCGTTTTGACCAAGGTATTGCGTGGCTCAACCGCGACGGGCATCGACGCTCCAAGCGCCCGCCCCATTGGCAGCGATTGCCAGCAGGCCGCCCACCACGGCGATGTTCTTAAAGAACAGCAGTTGTTGCATGAACGCTTGATCGGCAGGCATCGCCCAGTAGGCATGGAAAAAGAAGCTGGCCACCAAGGTAAACACCGCCAGAGCGATGGCGGCAATGCGTGTGCCAAACCCTGCCAGCAGCGCCAAACTGCCCAATATTTCTACCGCAGCTGCCAACGCTGCCCCCGCAGCGGGCAAGGGCAAGCCCACCGAGGCAATGTAGCCCACTGTGCCGTCAAAGCCTGTGAGTTTGGCAATGCCAGCGGGCAGAAACAAGGCGACCATGAGCAGTCTAGCCACGAGGTTGAGTGTGTTGGAGAGGGTGTGGGGCATGATGAATTTCTTTTTTGCAAAAGTTAAACGCAACGGTTGATGCGTATTTGTAGTTTATCAAGTATAAATAATCGGGAAACTCCTTAAATTGGATATGATTGATTCACTCATGCAACAATCAAGCGCAGGCATCGACCCAAACGACTTGCTCATCTTTGCCAGCGTCGCAGAGCTGGGGAGCTTCAGCCGCGCTGCGCAGCGGCTTGCCCTGCCCAAGTCCACCATCTCGCGCCGGCTGGCAGCGCTCGAGCAGCGTTTGGGTGAGCGCCTGTTGCTGCGCACCACTCGGCGCCAGTCCCTGACCGAGTTTGGGATGCAGCTCTTGGAACACGCGCGCCAAGTGGCTTCCGAGATCGAGGCCGTGGCGGCCTTGAGCGAGCGGCGTCAGGCGGCACCCAGTGGCCGCCTGCGCGTCTCCATGCCCAGCGACTTTGCCAACCTGCTGCTCGCCGACATGCTGGCCGCGTTCGTAGCGATGCATCCGTCCATTCAGCTGGAATTGGATTTGTCATCTCGCCGGGTCGATTTGCTGGGTGAAGGCTTCGATTTGGCCCTGCGCATAGGAACCTTGCCCGACGACGCCTCTTTGGCGGCGCGGCGCCTGACGGTGTTTTCGTTGGGGCTGTATGCGGCGCCCGGCTACCTCGCCCAGCATGTCGAGCTCGCCCACCCCGACGACCTTGCGGCACACCAAGCCATACGCATGCTCAAGGCCGACGGGTCGGTTGCACCGTGGGCCCTGTCATGCGAAAACCGGCATTGGTTGGGCACGCCGCCGGGCAGAGTCAATGCCAACTCGCCAGAAATTCTGATCAAGCTGGCTTGTGCTGGAGCCGGCATTGCAGCGGTGCCCGTTTTTTTGGCTGCGGCCGATGTGCAGCGCGGCGCTTTGCAGCGTGTTTTGCCAAACTGGTGTCTGCCCAGTTACACGGCGTGGGCCATGTTTCCCGAACGCAAACTCATGCCCATCAAAACCCGGGTGTTCATCGACATGTTGCAAGCCGCTTTGACCCGCACCGACCTTCACGCTGCCGGGGGCGCGGCATCTTCGTAAACCTGCTCCAGCGTCAGCTCCAAGCCCACACTCTCAAGCTGCACCGTTTGGCCCGGGCCACAGGGGTGCAGCACCCACAGGCCGGCTTCGTTGCGCCTGAACACATCGACGCTGGGGTGCTCGGGGTCGATCAACACATATTCGCGCAGGCTGTTTAAGCTGCGGTAAAAAGCAAACTTGAGCCCACGGTCGTAGGCAGCGGTGCTGGGCGATAGCACCTCTATCACCAGCAGCGGCTCGGCTTTGGCGTCGCTGCGCGCGGCGTCGGCACCCGAGCAGGTCACGAACACATCGGGGTACACGTAGGCGTCGGCGGCAGCGATCTGCAGCTTCATGTCCGATATGTAGGCGCGGCACGGGCTGGCGCGCAGGTGCTGGCGCAGGCGCGCAAACACGTTGCCGCTGATGGTCACATGCGCGTCGCTGGCGCCGGCCATGGCAAACACCTCGCCGCGCACGAACTCGTGCTTGAGCGGCTGCTCGCGCTCCCACAGCAGGTAGTCGGCGCCGGTGAAGGGGGTTTTTTCCAGTGCACTCATGGGTGCATTGTGCGCCAAAGCGGGGGGTTTGTGTGCCATCAAGCGTGGCCTGCACTCGATTTTTAGGTAATGCCGGTGCCGGTGGCGCTGGCACTGTTGCCAAGCGTCGTTCAGGCGCAAGCGCGCGGCATCGCTCACAGCAGTTGGCCTCACGCCGCTTAGCTGCGCGGCCAAAAATCGGCCAACCGCCCCAGCCCACCAGCCCCACGTAAATCGTTGCTTGACCGCGATTTACATGTTTTTAGCTTAACCGAGTGCTATGGTACTCTGCCCCTGATTTTTCTAAGGTTGTCGCTCAAAGGCCAAGCTCGCTATGCGAGCCGATACGCACGAGTTGCAATACTTCGTCATCGGGCTTGCGGTAGATCAACACCAAGTCGGGCTTGACGTGACAGTCCCGGTGGTCTTTCCAGTCGCCACTGAGAGCGTGGTCGCAGTAGCGCGCCTCCAGCGGCTGATCGCAGGCTAGGGTTTTCACGACAGGCATCAGTTCGGAATCGAGCGTCGCACGGTGCCGACCTTTCGCCTCGCGCTTGTAGTCGCGCTTAAACTGGCCGGTGTGCTCAATCCTGCGCATGCAAGTCCGTCATCAGTGCCTCGACGCTATCGAAGCTCTTGAGGTTGCCGGCGCGAGCCTCGCGCATGGCAACAATAGTGGTTTCGTTTGGCACCAGCGGCTCGAACGGCAACGCCTTCTCGCGGGCGACGCGGGTCAGCATGATGCGGAATGCATCGGACACGGTCAGGCCCATCGCCGCCAGCACAGTCGATGCCTCTTCCTTGATGTGCTCGTCGATACGGGCACGAACCACAGCGTTTGCAGACATGGGAAAATCCTCTTAATCAGTGGGCTACATTGTAGCCCAATACTGCGTGATGCGCAGTCTAGGAAAGCACAGTCACCAAAAACTGCTTTTGCCACTGACGAAAAAATCGTGCGCGGCCCCCTGACTTTTTACTCGGTACATGTCAAGCAACTTGTCGCGTCCTCAAGCAGCCATGGGCTGCGTAATGCTGCCCAATCTGGTCCAGCCGGCGCCCGGTTTGCTTCATGAGCGCGTCGGTGTCTTACATGCCCGCGCTGCTCCCTCTATGCATGAGCGACAGCGTATTCGCGCGCCGTGGGCAAGCGCCGGGGCAGCGCCTGTGCATGGGGGCGGGTGGCTTCCCAGCCCAGGCAGGCCAGCCAGATCGAGCGCGGGATGGCTTTGTGCGCGGTGCGGTAGTAGCTCACCATGCGCCGGCTAATGCCCAGCGCTTGCGCGGCGCTTTGCAGCGACAGTGCGTTGCGCAGCATCCAGTCGCCAAACATCTGGTGGCTCACTGCGCCGGCTTGCTCTTGGGCCCAGGCATAGACGTTGTCGGGGCCCAGCTCGGTCTCGAACCATTCGATGCCGCCGCCCCACTCGGCCAGATGCACGCGTGCAAACACCTCGGGCTCGAGGATGGGGGTAAGGGCGGCGTACTTGCGCAGCGTCGCGCCCACATCGACATCCAGCACCTCGCCGGTGCTCCAGGTGGTGCGCAGCCGGTAGGGCTCGAGGGCGGCCACCGCCTGCAGCTTGGGGTAAAAGTAGGTGCTCATGGTCGCAGTATAGGGCAATGGTTGCTCTATGGCAAGGGGCCTGATTCACCCACAAAAAATCATAAAACACCACCCGGTGTAAAGCTCGCAGTCTTCCCAAGCCACCGCCGCTGTCAGCGCCGGCAAAAAACCTGCCACTCCTGACCGTGCGCCCTACTGGGCTTCACAAATCGGGCGCACGCGGGCCAAAGTGGCATCGAGCACGGCCACCGCGGCCACCGCCCGGTTGAGCCAAGCGGCCTTGATGGCGTCGTCTTGGGGGTAATCGTGTGCCAACTGGTTGCGGATGGCGCGCAACTGGGCCCAATCGTGCGCGTGCTCGATCAGGCCCAGTTTTTCGAGCCGGTTCAATTTGTCGATCATGGGCCGGTCTTCGAGCGCTTCTTGCAGCACATCGAGCACCGCCGGGAGCAGGCGTGCGCCCATGGTGTCTTGCAATTTGGTGAAGCGCAGCAAAAACTGATCCCAGTCTTGCACCGCTTCGTCATCGTATAAGGCCAACTGGGCTGCGCTCACAGGCAGCAGCGGCCGCAGAGCGGTTAGGGCGTGTTCGAGGTGGTGCCGGTGGCGCTGGCACTGTTGCCAAGCATCGTTCAGGCGCAAGCGCGCAGCGTCGCTCACAGCAGTTGGCCTTGAGAGCGTGCGCGCTCAAATATTGGAGCACGGTTCGTGCGACCGGGGTAGTCGATCAGCAGGTCGATTTTTTGTTCGCCCAACTGCGCGTAGGCATCCGCCAGAAACCGGCTGTGCGCCGCCACGATCTGCGCCGGGTCGCGCAGCTCGGTTTCGAGCAGCAAGTCGATGTCGCCGCCGCGCTGGCGGTCGTCGAGGCGCGAGCCAAACAGCCGCACCTGCACGCTGGCACCAAAACAGGCGCGCGCGCTGTCCAGCAGAACCCGGCGTTGTTCAGGGCTTAGGCGCATGGGGGTTATCGTGGCAGAAAAATCGTGCTTGACCACGATTTTGGATATTGTGGATTTGGTGCTCTGGTCGCGATTTTTCACCTACCCCCAACGCCGGGGCGCAAAGCCGCTGGGCGTGGTGAGCTCAAACATCTCGTCGTGGATGCGCGCGTCGGTGTCTTTCATGCCTGCGCTGGTTTCTTGCCCCGCTAGGCGCAGCTCGCGGATTTGGCGGTCGGTCTCGGCCGACTGCTGCGCCAGGGCGCGCAGCATGGCGCGCAGATCGTCCCAGCTGGTGTGTTCGGTGTCGGTTGACATGCGCTTGGCCCCCGCAAAAATTAACGTCTTCTATTCTAGCGCTGCGAAAGAAAATCGTGGTCTCTGACTGCACGACAGCCATCAGTCCGGCGCGAGCCGCGCGCATGGCGGGAAAAATCGTGCCCTGCACCCCGATTCCCCCCCCCTCGCCTTGACAAAGTAAGGATCAATCCTTACCATGGCATTTCGCTCACGCTCACAGGAAGCCCTCATGCCCGCCATTCACGAAGTCGCCACCCTCACCTCGAAGGGGCAGATCACCCTGCCCAAGTCGATCCGTCAGGCCTTGGGCGTAGCTGCCGGGGGCAAGGTGGCTTTTGATCTCACAGGGGATCGCATCGTCGTCTCGCGTGTGCGCGACGATGCGCACACCGACCCGGCCATCGGCAGCTTCCTGGCCTTGCTAGAACAAGACCTTCAGTCCGGGCTGCACATCACCAGCTTGCCAGATGAGTTGGCGCGCTCCCTGCTCGCACGGCTGGGTACGCCGGTGGATTTGGGTGCAGAGATCGAAGGCGACGTGGCGCTGTGATGCAGCGTCACGGCTGGAGCCTGCTCTTTCATGCTGGCCTGATCGCGCAACTGCGCAAGCTCGACGCCGCTGCGGCGCGCGCCCAGGCGCTAGACCCTGCGGGGTTCGAGTCCAACGCCAACGTCAAACTGCTCGGCGCCCTGTCGGCGCTGATTCTTGAAGCGGTGCCCAGCGACCCGAGCCGCGACGAATACCGGCAGGGCAACACCTTGGGGCCGGCGTTTCGCCACTGGCGGCGGGCCAAGATCGGGCGGCGCTTTCGCTTGTTCTTTCGCTTCGACTCCAAGGCACGCATCATCATCTACGCTTGGGTCAACGATGCGCACAGCCTGCGCACAGCCGGTGCCCAGACCGACCCTTACGTGATCTTCCATAAAATGCTCCAGTCCGGGCAGCCACCCACCGACTGGGATGCCCTGCTGGCGGCCAGCCAGACCGACTGGAAACCGTAGGACCTCCTCGTCTTGAGCAAAAATCGTGCTCTGACCACGATTTTGGCGCGGGCTACTGACGCGGGCTAGAAGAACAGCTCGGAGTGAGTCCCGCTGCGAACGAAAACCACCAAGCCATTCTTGCCCGAGTCGTCGAGCGTGTAGATCAGCAGGAAGTCGCCGCCGATGTGGCACTCACGATGGCCTGCCCAATCACCCGTGAGCGCGTGGTCGAGCCACTCGGGCGGCAGCGGCCCGTCGTTGGAAATCAGCAGCGTCATGGCCTCTTTTAGCCGGTTCATGTCGTAGCGGCCGGAGTGTGACAGGCGCCGCCAGTCCTTGAGGAAGTCCTTGGTGTAGTCCGACGCGCGAGGCAGGTTCGCCCGCTTACTTGCGGCTGGCTTCTTCGAGGTCATTCAGCATAGCGTCAGCGGTTGCGAAGCGAGCGCGGCGGCTCTTGATGATCTCGTTGGCCTCGGCGATGGCGATGCGGCTGGTGGCGTTGGGCGCCTTGAGCGCGAACGGCAGCTCCTGGTCGGCGACTACACGGGTCAGAAACACCCGAATCGCATCCGAGACGGTCAGGCCCATCGAGGCCAGCGTCTCTGCAGCCTGCGCCTTAATGTTCTCATCCACGCGAACGTGAATCATAGTGGTGGTAGCAGCCATGATGGCCTCCTATTTTGACGGTCTGAGATACATTGTATCGCAAACGGCTGGCGCAAGGCAACACAGGCCGACTTCAACACCCTATGGCGTGGAAATCGTGCTCTGAGCACGATTCCCGAGCCGCGCCCTGCGCCAGAAAACCTAGTGGTAGTCCTGTTCCAGCTGATGACGCACGGCCAGCACTTGTACGCAGGTTCGGGATTCGATTTCGTAGAGCGCCAAATAGCCCGTGGAGCCGGCCACTGGCGTGAACCGCACTTGGTAAGGCAGATGGGTCACGACTGGTGCACAAGCGCCTGGCGTCGGGCATCGATGCGGCCTTGAATCCGATCAAAAACCTCAGCGGCAGGGCGCGATTGGCCCGTGCGCTGGTACTCCTGCCAAGCCTGCTCGCCACGGGCCAGAAACTCGGCCTGTATGCGGCGGTAATTAACCGCACTGCGCACCGCCTCTTCAACGAAAGCGCTGATGGATTCGTTGCCATCGAGCACCGCCTCCAGTTGGTTGCGCAACTCGGGGGCGACACGGACAGCAGGCAGTGTGGCAGATTTCATGCTGCCCAATGTAGCACAAACGTGATGCATAAGCTTCGTGCGGCAGCGTAGGCCATCAGTCGCCACTGAGAGCGTGGTCGCAGTAGCGCGCTTCCAGTCGCTGATCAGAAAATCGTGGTCAGACCACGAAAATCGCCATGCTCGACGGCCGACTGGCCTATCTGCTGTCGTCCGATCTGTTGCACGAATACCGCAAGGTGTTGCTGCGCCCGCGTCTGCGCAGCGCCCACGGCCTAGGCCCCGAGCAGATCGACGACTTGCTGACCGAGATCGTTGCCAACGCCATCTGGCGCGATCCGGCTGCGTTTGCAGCCTCAGAGGCCGCGCCCGACCCCGGGGATCAGCACCTATGGGTACGGGGGAATCGTGCCCTGAGCACGATTTTGCCTCGACACCTACGCGGTCGCCCGGCGTGGCCGGCCACCCTTGCGGCCGTTCTCGCGGGCGGCCGTGATCTTGGCCTTGGTGCGGGCTTTGCCGCCGGCGGCGCCGAGCTGTGCTGCCATCCAGCGCTTAGAGCCAAACACGCCTTGCAGCAGCGCCGGCACATACACATCGGCATCGAGCTTGGGCCAGTGCAGGCCCAGCCCCGTGGGGCTGATTTCAATCTCGGCCAAGTCAGCGGGGGCGGCATGGGCCAGCCCTTCGGCCAAGCGCACAGGGAACGCCACCTGCAGGCCGCTATCGAGTCCGACAACCACCCGCGCCGTGCGCCGGTCGTAGCGGGCCGTGAGCGCGTAGCCCGCTTGGCGCGTTGCGGCGGCGCGGGCTTGGGCTTGGGCAAGTTCGGCTTCAGTAACGGCCATGAATATCGCTCCAGTGCAGGCATAGGGCCGCCAAGTGCGCGGCCAGGTCATCAAGGATGCGGCCGACAGTTTGTAGGCCGAACCCGCTGCTTTCTCGCAGTGTCGGCGGCCCGTCGGGGCAATGTAGGACGAAAACGGCTTCGCCACCTGCCCCTGTCACGTGAACATGCGCGGGGCGGTGATCGTTTGGGTAGATGACGACGCGCAGGCCATCGAGACGCAGGACAGTGGGCATGGCCTTACTCTACCAAAACCCAAGCGCTTAGGAAAGATGCAAAGGTGCAAAATCGTGGTCAGACTACGATTCCCCGGCGCCGATCGGGGCCCTTCGTCTGTTGCAGCCGCGCCACACTTGAGCGAAAAACCGCGCCCAAACGCGCCGCGCGGCCCCGCTTTCTGGTGCAATAGAGCCCAGCCCCCAGTGCAGTCACCGGGGGTCGGCCAGGCAGCACCGCCGCCATGGGCCCCATCCGTTTAACTTTGGAGCACTTTTCAATGAAAAAGACCCTGATTGCCCTGGCCGCCCTGGCCGCCGCCGGCGCCACCTTGGCCCAATCCAGCGTGACCATCTATGGCCGCATGGATCTGGGCATGTCGTCGGTTGAAACCACCTCGGGTACTGCTGCTGCAACCGATGTGTTCTCCTTGGCTGGCGCCGAAGGCACCCGCACCGGCAGCCGCTTGGGCTTCCGTGGCACCGAAGACCTCGGTGGCGGTCTGCGCGCTGGCTTCACCTACGAAATCGGCATCAACGCCGACCGCAATACCCCTGCTGGCGTGTCCCCAACTGACAACGCCCGCACCCGTCTGGCCAACCTGAGCCTGAGCGGTGGCTTCGGTACCGTGGTCGTCGGCACCTTTATGAACGCCTTCGACACCGCTCGCGGCTTCAGCCCAGCTACCGCTAGCGTTCCTGGTGGCGACTTCACCTTGGGCCACGGCCTTGCAACCGTCGAGCGCTTTGACAGCCGCACGCAAAACGCCATCGCTTACGTGTCGCCCGCATTCAGCGGCTTCACGTTCTCGGCCGGTACTGTGAACGAAGAAGTTAACTCCGGTACTAGCGCACGCAAGTACGACGGCATGATCCTTGGCTTGAACTACTCGCAAGGCCCTCTGGCTGCGCAGTTCGCCTTTGGTAACTTGGATGTGGGCTACCACGTTCCGCTGGGCCTCGGCTCCGTAGCCACCCCGGCCAATGCCGAAGTGCAAAACTGGGCCTTGGGCGTGCGTTACACCCTGCCGCAAGTGGTGGTGACGTTCATCTACGAAGACAGCGAGCAATCTCTTGCTGGCGTGACTTCGCGTGAGTTCAACGCTTGGGAAATCGGTGCACGCTTCCCGATGGGCGCTTTTGCTCCTTACATCACTTACGGCCAAGGTGAAATCACCACAGCTGCTGACCCGGTTACCAACCGCAGCAACGATACCAGCGCTTGGCAGATCGGCACCACCTACAACCTGAGCGCCCGCACTTGGATCTACGCGGCTTTCGGAGAGAACCAGCGTGACAACCAAAACGGCACCAACCACACCAAGCGTGACGGCTACGCCATCGGCCTCGTCCACACCTTCTGATCTCGCTGGGCTCCGGCTCGCTCAGTTGCTGCACCCGTGCAGCACCTAATCGGTCCCAGCCCACGGCCCCAAGCGCTGGCTCTGCCTGCCCGCAGCGCCAGCGCTTAAAGCCGGATCAAAAGCGTTCCAAACCCCCAAAGCCTTCGGGCCTTGGGGGTTTTTTGCGTTTCTACGTCTTTAAAATTGCCCAAACTCCGTGGCATTGGCGATGGTGGTGGTCTTGATTCCCCGGCCTATGCTGTCACACAAGTTACATATTAAAGCGGTGCTGCGGGTAATCGCGCTTGTGCAGCTTGTGTCTCTATGCTGCAATGCCGAACGGCTTCCAACAGCGCACAGTGCTTGCGCACTGGCGCTGTACAGGCCTAAACATTTCGTGCAACCAATTTTTGGAGACAAGTCTGTGAAAAAAACCCTCGTCGCTCTGGCCGCTTTGGCCGCAACCGGAGCCACCTTGGCTCAGTCCAGCGTAACCGTTTATGGCCGCCTTGACTTGGGCATGTCGTCGGTGGATACGACACTCGGTACCAATCCGGCCACCGATGCCTTTTCCCTCGCTGGGGAACAAGATCGGTGGACGGGTAGTCGTCTGGGTTTTCGCGGCTCTGAAGACCTCGGAGGCGGCCTGCGCGCCGGCTTCACCTACGAAATAGGCATCAACGCCGACCGCAATACACCTGCAGGCATTTCACCCACAGACAATGCCCGCACCCGCCTAGCCAACCTAAGCCTCTCGGGGAGCTTTGGCACTTTTGTCGTCGGCACCTTCATGAACGCCTTCGATACGGCGCGCGGCTTCAGCCCGGCCAACAACACCATTCCTGGCGGACAATTTACTCAGTGGCAGGCCGCAGCAGGCAGCGAGCGTTTTGATGGTCGAAGCCAGAACTCCTTTGCTTACGTTGCTCCGGCCGTCAACGGCTTTACCTTCTCCTTTGGCGGGGGCAGCGAGGAATCGGGCACTGCGCTTAAGTTCACCGGTTACACACTCAACCTCAACTTTACGCGCGGCCCTCTGGCGGCTCAGTTCGCCTTCGGCGACCTAGACATGGATTTTCCCGTGGTGGCCGACATGCAAAACATTGCCCTGGGCGTGCGCTACAACTTTGGCCCCGTGGTGGCATCATTCCTTTATGAAGACAGCCAGCGCGACGTGGCCGGCCTGCGCACCTTTGATGCCCAGAGTTGGGAAATCGGTGCCCGCTTCCCCATGGGGGCCTTGGCACCCTACATCACCTTTGGTCAGGGTGAGCGCAATACCGATGATATCGACGGCTGGCAGATCGGCACCACCTACAACCTGAGCGCCCGCACTTGGATCTACGCTGCGGTTGGCGAAGCACAGCGCGAAAGCGCCACTGGCATCAACGTGCGCAAAGAATCTGGATACGCCATCGGCCTCGTCCACACCTTCTGATCCCGCTGGGCTGCGGCTAGCTCAGTTGCTGACACCGCGCAGCACCTAGTCAGCCCCAGCCTACGGACCCAAGCGCTGGCTCTGCGTACCCGCAGCGCCAGCGCCTCAAGCCAGATCAAAACGTGCCAAACCCCCAGCGCTTTCGGGCCTTGGGGGTTTTTTGCGTCTGCGTGGGCTTGCAAAGCACTTGCAAAGCACAGTCAGCAAGCGCGCAAGCTTGCACGCGCACTGGGGCTGGCTGGGGCTGGCAGGGGCCGCCGGCCTCATACCGTCCGCTGCGCGGCCAAAAATCGGCCAGCAGCCCCTGCCAGCCCCAGCCAGCTACGAAGCCGATGGTCTAAGCTGCAGCACGAAAGTCAGGGCCAGACCCTCATGGCACTCGGTTAAGCCAAAAACATGGGGATCGGAGTCAAGTACCGATTTGCGCGGGGGCTGTGGCGCTGGGGGCGGTTGGCCGATTTTTGGCCGCGAAGCGGACGGCATGAGGCCGACTGCCCCCAGCGCCACAGCCCTTACCCCCTACGGAACCCCCATGTCATAATGCTTGTCGCCGCTATAGAACCCGGCTGCTCCTGACTTCAAAGTCATGAACTTTGGTGCTGGCAGGCTGTTTGGGGCTTGTTGCGCTGGCCCTCAGGAATGCTTTATTGAGCTGCGAGCTTTTTCCTTGGTTGTTCTGTTGATTTCCAACTCCAAAGCCACCAGCCGTTCCACAATGGCCTCAAACGACACGGTATCGCCGTAAAACATCTGCGCAGTCAGCATCGCCTGGTAGTCTAGGCGCAAGGCTTCAAGCATCGACGCCTCAGGGATCAGTTTCAAGCCGCCCTTGGCGCATCGGTCGTAGTGGCTGAAACCGCTGCGGTAGAAGGTTTCTTTGATGCGCAGCACGTCGCGCAGCAGATCCATGTCCTGCAGAGCTTGCTGCCCAAGCTCGTGATCAGCAAGGCGCGCTAGGTCGTACCAATGGCGCGACAGTCGTTGCGCGCTGGGCTTAAGGCCCGGGCGATGGCACTCGACGTGAATCAGCGTGGCTTTCTCCCAGAAGGTGCGCGCTGCCGACAGCACCGACACCTGCGCCGTCGGTAAGGCCAGGCCGGGAACGTGCACGGCCACATCCGGCGCAATAGCCAGCGTGCTCTGAGGCAAGGTGGAGTTGCGGCCGCCGAACTCGATCAAGATGCTCGAGCGCATGTAGGTGTCGGTGTTCTCTACCGCGCTTGGGTAGTACACCCACAGCTTTTCTGCATCAGCGCTGACCTCAATGCTGGTGGGCTGCGTGGGCAACGCCAAGGCCAGCGCGGCCCGCAATGCCGGCACCAGCTCGTCTTTTACGTGCTGGGCGAGCGCTGCCTTCAAAGCATCCGACAACTTGCCGCGCGCACTGTTGCTGCTGATGGCTTCCAGCTCTGGCGCGTCGGTCACTAGGCTGCGGTAGTCCACCGTGACATCGATGTCTTCGGAGAAGCGGTCAATCGCTTTGTACACCTTTGACAGCGAGGTGCCGCCCTTGAAAGCCATGGGCTTGCGGCATGGCAGCTGAAACAGGGTGTCGAGCACCTGGCACAGCCAGATGTCTTTTTCGAGGATTTCGGCCCGGCGCCCCATCACCGGCGCTAGGCTCTGGAGCAAATCGGCTTGGTCGCTGGCGGGCAGGTCAAAGTAGCGCTCGCGTAGATCGTCAGTCATACGCTGCCGTGCCTTGTTCGTAGCGGCGCAGGGCATCGATCATCCAGGCTGGCATCGAGGCCTTGGCGCTGCGCAATGCCTCGAACTCAAGCTTCGGCAGCTTGGCGGCGATGCGCTCAAAAGTGGCCGGCGTGACTTGCCCACGTCCGAGGTACCAAAGCGCGGCCAACGCTTGGCCCGCTGGCCGCCCGGCCAGTGCGAGCTTGCGCGCCGCGACGTGCTGCAGCCGCACCTGCAGCTTGCCCATGCGCACGGTGTGTGACGCGCCGGTGGTGCAAAACACGGGCTGCGCTGGCACCTGCGTGCTGAATCCCAAACGACGAGCAGCCTCGGCCCCGTGCACCTCGATGGTTGCGCCCTCAGTGGCAGCAATAGTCTGCGCCACTGCCTCTGGCGTAGGCATGGTTTTCAAGCCAAAACGGCTGGTTCTGGGCGCGGTGTAGAGTCCACGGCCCAGGCGCTCGACGAACCCAGCCTTGGTCAGGCGCATCAGGGCCTGATCAATGGATGCGCGCGAACCCAACCCTGCAAACAAGGCTGGGGTAAAAGGTGCTCCAGCAGGCTGGGCAGCGATGCGCTCGCGGATGGCTTGTGATGTGCTCATGTCGGCCTCATTGTCAGATACTTTACCAGAAAATCTAACAGCGTGCACGGTGCAAACAGCGTGCATGGGGTTCGGTAAAAAATCGGGGTCAGGCCATCATGGCACTCGGTTAAGCCAAAAACATGGGGATCGGAGTCAAGTACCGATTTGCGCGGGGGCTGTGGCGCTGGGGGCGGTTGGCCGATTTTTGGCCGCGCAGCAAAACGGCATGAGGCCGACTGCCCCCAGTGCCACAGCCCGCACCCCCACGGAGGTTCACCGTGTTCGGAGGACGATTTTCTGGCACAGGGCGCGGCTCTGACTTGCGCGCAACGCACCCTGATTCCGCGCGCTTCGGGCTTAACCGAGTGCCATGGGGGTCAGACCACGATTTTCCGTTTCCGGGCCGGGGTGAGGAATCAGAGCCTGCGACTGACGAACCCCGGCCCAGCCCAGCTCCGGCCAGCCAGCCATCCAGCACCAAGCGCAAAAGCCATCCCACCCGAAGGAAATGTCGGTGTCAAGCCAAGATTGCTGATCAAACAGCCGTGACCTTGCCCAAGTCGGCAAAGTTGGAAATCTTGACTGCGCCGTCGGGAAAGCGCGCCACCACCTCCAGCTCGCCGCCCATGGCCTCGATGTGGCTGCGCAGCGTAGAGATGTACATATCGGTGCGCTTTTCGATCTTGGCCACTGCGGGTTGCTGGACGTGCAGTACCTCGGCCAGCATCTTTTGCGACAACCCGCGCGCCTGCCGCAGTTCGTTGAGCGGCATTTCTGCCAGCATGGCCTGCGCCTTGGCTTGGACGCGAGCGCGCGCTTCGGACGTCATCTGTGCGCGCAAATCAGCAAATTTGTTAGCCATTGATCAGCCCTTCCTTTCGCAGTTCATCCAAGCGTTCATCGTACAGTCGGTCAGCCACGGGGATATTGACCTCGTACCAGCGTTCGTCAGCGGTTTTGTCGCCACCGATCAGCAAAAACTGCACCGAAGCTGCCAGGGAGACCTGCTCGGCCTCGGTTAAGGTGTTCCACCAGCGGCCGAACTCATCGGTGTATTCGATATCCCAAGTCATGCGCCGAGTATGCCTCGGATGGAATATGTCGTCAAGTGGGAAGCTGCGGACAGACCAAGATTTTCCGGCCCCAGCCCTAGCTGGCCAGCCCCCTCGCCAGAGTTGAGCACATACCATCGTGATCAGCAATTTGTGCGATTTGTGCGATTTGTGCGATTTGTGCGATTTGTGCGATTTGGCGACGCGCGCTATACTTGTATAAATTCATCCAAAGGAGTATGAAGCATGCTTGCCATCCGACTACCCGCTGAGGTGGAAAGCCGCCTTGAAGCGCTGGCGCGAGCCACCGGCCGCACCAAGACCTTCTACGCCCGCGAGGCCATCCTTGAGCACCTAGACGACCTCGAAGATTTGTACTTGGCCGAGCAACGCCTGATCGATATTCGCTCAGGCAAAACCCAGACCGTGCCTCTCGAAGAAGTGATGAAGCGCTATGGCATGGAAGGTTGAACTCGACCCCGCCGCCGAGCGCGAGCTTTGCAGAATCGACCCGCAGGTAGCGCGGCGCATCCTTGTTTTTTTGCATGGGCGTGTCGCCCATCTCGACGACCCCCGCAGCATCGGCAAAGCCCTCAAGGGCTCCAAGCTGGGGGTCTTTTGGAAGTACCGTGTCGGCGACTGGCGCATCATCGCCAGCATCGAGGACAGTGCTCTGCGCATCCTTGTGGTGCGCATCGGCGACCGCAAAGAGGTTTGCCACCACTGATTTTTTTCGCCCCTTGGCCGTAGCCCTGATCAAAAGTGTGCCAAACCCCCCCCAGCACCTTCGTGCCTTGGGGGTTTTTTGCGTCTGCGTGGGCGCTCAAAACGCAGCCACTGCGCGTCCATGCGTCCCGCCCGCGCCGCCAGCCCAGCCAGACCACGACCCTCGCGCGACCGGCTCACTGCAGCAAAGCCGCCCCGGTCAGCAGGCTGTGGTGCATATGATGTTGCAATGCAGCATAATGGCCTCATGACCCAAGCCCCAAGCCCCACCAAACCCCTGCCGATCGACCTCGCCTTGCAAGGCGGTGGTGCGCATGGCGCCTTCACGTGGGGTGTGCTGGACCGGCTGCTGCAAGACGAAACCCTAGAAATCGCGGCCATCAGCGGCACCAGCGCCGGGGCCATGAACGCGGTGGCGCTGGCCGCCGGGCTGATGGAGGGCGGGCGCGAGGGCGCGCGCAAAACCCTGCGCGACTTCTGGACCCAGGTGGGGGCGCAATCGCCCTTTGCGCTGCTGCAGCCGGCCATGGGTGGCTTCAGTGCGTGGACGGCGCGCCTGCCCGGCGTGCAAGCCTGGCAGCAGGCCAGCCAAGAGTCGATGCGCTGGTGGAGCAAGGCCATCGGCCAGCCGTTTTCGCCGTATCAGTTCAACCCGCTCGACCTCAATCCGCTGCGCAGCATTTTGGAGCGCACGGTCGATTTTGAGCGCGTGCGCGCTTGCACCAAAACGCAGCTGTTCATCGCCGCCACGCACGTGCGCACCGGCGCCTTGCGCGTGTTTCGCCAGCACGAGCTGAGCGCCGAGGTGGCGCTGGCTTCGGCTTGCTTGCCCACGCTGTTTCAGGCCGTGGAGATCGACGGCGAAGCCTATTGGGACGGCGGCTACGCCGGCAACCCCTCGCTCATGCCGCTCATCAGCGAAAGCCCAGCCGACGACTTGCTGCTGGTGCAGATCAACCCGATGCTGCGCAGCCAGGTGCCGCAGCAGGTGGCCGACATCATGGACCGGGTCGGCGAGATCACTTTCAACGCCAGCCTGCTCAAAGAGCTGCGCACGGTGCAGTTGCTCAAAAACCTGATCGAGCAAGACGGCCCGGCGGCCACGCACCCCGGGCGCGACCCGCTCATGGCGCGCATCGCCGCGCTGCGCACGCACCGCATCGACGGCGGCGCAGCGCTGGTTGAGCTGGGGGCGGCATCCAAACTGCGCACCGACCCGCCCTTCTTGCTCGATCTGTATGCGCGTGGCCACAGCGTCGCCGACGCCTGGCTGCAAGCCCACCGCGCCGACCTGGGGCAGCGCGCCACGCTCGATTTGCGCCGCGAGTGCGGGCTGCAGGGGTGCGACAGCCTCTAAATCAGAGCGCAGGGAGCCAAGCTGCGAAGGGCGCCACTGGGCGACCGCCGCCACGGCGTCAATGCCCGCCGGTGGCGCGGTACAGGGCGACCCGATTTTGCAGCAGGGCAAAGCGCAGCTGCACCAGTTGCTGTTCGGCGGCAAAGGCGCTGCGCTGGGCGTCGAGCAGTTCCAGTTGGCTGGCGCTGCCCAACGCCAGCAGCCGCGCGCTTAAGTGGGCGCGCTGGCTTTCGGCCTGCCACAGCGCCTGCTGCGCAGCGTATTCGGTCTGCATCAAGCTTTGGCTGGCGAGCGCGTCGCGCACTTCTTTAAATGCGCTTTGTATGGCTTGCTCGTACTGCAGCAGGGCGATGTCGCGTTCGGCCTGCGCCGCCGCCAAACCCGCCCGGTTGGCGCCGTAGTCGAACAGCGGCAGCAGGGCTTGCGGGGCCAGCGTCCAGCCCCAGCTGCCGCTGGCAAACAGGCCGGCCAGTTCGGTGCTGGCGCTGCCGAGCTGGGCGGTGAGCGCGATGCGCGGAAAGAAGGCCGCGCGTGCCGCCCCGATCTGCGCTTGGGCGGCAGCCAGCCGGTTTTCGGCGGCGCGCACATCGGGGCGCTGCAACAGCACCTCGGAGGGCAGGCCGACGGCCACCGGCTGCAGCAGCGCCAGCGTTTGGTTGCCGTTGGCGCTGCTGGTGTCGTTGGGTAGGGGAGCCGGTGTGCTGGCGGCCGGGTCGTGCAGCGGCCCCACCAGCTGCTGCAACTGGTGCAAGGCCAGCTGCAGCTGGCGCTGCTGGCGCGCTTGCGCCACCCGCGCGGCTTGCACCAGCGCCTCGCTGTGCTGGCGCTGCAGGGCCGAGGCGGTGCCGTGTTGCAAGCGCAGCTGCACCAGCCGCAAGCTGGCCTCGTGGTTGGCCAAGGTGCGCTGCGACACCTCGAGCAGGGCGTGTGCGCTTTGCACCTCGAGCCATGCCGCCACCACCCCAGACACCAAGCTCACGCGCACCCAGCGCTCGGCTTCGGCTGATGCCAGGTACTGCGCCCGCGCGGCCTCCGATAGGCTTTGCAGCCGGCCAAAAAAGTCGATTTCCCAGCTGGAAACCAGCAGCCCGGCGCGGTACTGGTTGCCCATGGCGCCGTCACCGCCCGCGCGTTGGGCGTCGGCGGCGGCGGCCAGCGTAGGGCCTTGGGCGGCGCGGCGCTGCTGCCATTGGGCTTGCAGTTGCGCCATTTGGCGCTGGGCGATGCGGGCATCGAGGTTGTGCTCCAACGCCTGCTCGATCAGCGTTTGCAGCGGCGCATGGTTGACAAAGCCGCGCCACGGCAGTGGTGCCGCAGACGGCTCGGTGGCGGTGCGGGTGGCCTCGGCGCCTGCCGTGGCCCAGTGGCTGGGCAGAGCGATGTCGGCGCGCTGGTAGGGCTGGAACTGTGAGCAGCCGCTTAACAACCCAAAGGCCAGAGCGCTCGCGCCCCACAGGCGCAGCCGCAGCGTTGCAGTCAAGCGTTTAGTCATGTCGCACCCCGATCTGTTGTGCGTCGTCTTGATGCACGAAATGTTGGCGCAGGCTGCCTTGGAAAGCGGTGCGCACCACCAGGAAGAAAACCGGCACGAAAGCGATTGCCAGCAAGGTGCCCGTGATCATGCCGCCGATCACCCCCGTGCCTATCGCCTGCTGGCTTTGCGCCCCTGCACCGGTGGCAATGGCCAGTGGCACCACCCCGGCGGTAAATGCCAGCGAAGTCATGATGATGGGCCGCAGCCGCAGTCGCGCCGCCTCCAGCGCTGCGTCGCGCACGCTGCGGCCTTGGGCTTGCAAATCTTTGGCAAACTCCACGATCAAAATGGCATTTTTGGCCGATAGCCCGATGATGGTGATGAGCCCGATCTGAAAATACACGTCGGCATCGAGCCCGCGCAGCAACACCGCCAGCAAGACCCCGAGCATGCCCAGCGGCACCACCAAGATCACCGCCAGCGGGATCGTCCAGCTCTCGTACAAAGCGGCCAGGCACAGGAACACCGCCAGAATCGCCAGCGCATAGACGATGTACGCTTGAGCACCCGCGCGTTGCTCTTCAAACGATTGCCCGGTCCACTCGAAGCCAAATCCGGGTGGCAACTGGCTGACCAGACGCTCCATTTCGGCCATCGCGGCACCGCTGCTAAAGCCCGGCGCTGCCTCGCCATTGATGCGCATCGCGGGGAAGCCGTTGTAGCGCACCGACTGCATCGGCCCCAGCACCCAGTGCGTGCGCGCAAAGGCCGACAAGGGCACCGCCTGGCCTTGCTGGTTGGGCACCGTCAGGCGCAGCAGGTCTTCGGGCTGCATGCGCGCCGGCGCATCGGCTTGCACCAGCACCCGCTGCAGCCGCCCAGCATTGGGGAAGTCGTTCACGTAGGCCGATCCCAAAGCCACCGAGAGCGTGTGTGCGATCTGTTCGAAGCCCACGCCCAGCGCCGCTGCGCGCTCGCGGTCGATGTCGAGTTGCAATTGCGGTGCGGGCTCCAGTCCGTCGGGGCGCACTTGGGCCAACACCGGGCTTTGCGCGGCCAGCCCGAGCAACTGGTTGCGCGCCGCGTACAGCGCGTCATGGCCTTGGCCCGCCCGGTCTTGCAGCCTAAAGCTGAAGCCCGATGCGCTGCCCAGCTCTGGGATGGGCGGCGGACTCAAGGGGAAGATGATGGCATCGCGCACGCCCGACAAGGCCATGAAGGCGCGGCCGGCCAGCGCTTGGGCGCTGTTTTCGGGTGCGCTGCGCTCGCTCCAGTCGGTCAGGGTCACGAAGGCCAGCGCGGCGTTTTGCCCTTGGCCAGAAAAACTAAAGCCCAGCACCCCGACCATGCTCTCGACCTCGGGTTGTGCGAGCATGAATTGCTCGACTTGCTCCATCACCGCCTGGGTGCGCTCTTGGGTTGCACCCGGAGGCAGCTGCACGTTGATGAGCAGGTTGCCTTGGTCTTCGTTGGGTAAAAACGAGGTGGGCAGGCGCTGATAGACCACCAGCGCGGCCGCAATCACCGCCACATAGACCACCAAGGTGCGCCCTGGCCGCCCCAGCAAAACTCCCACCAGCCCCTGATAGCGCTGCGTGGTGCGATCAAAGCCGCGGTTGAACCAACCAAAAAACCCTTTTTGCTGCGCGTGGCCAGCCGGGGCATGCTTGAGCAAAGTGGCGCACAGCGCCGGGGTGAGGGTGAGGGCAAAGAAGCCAGAAAAAGCGATCGACAGGCCCATGACGGCGGCAAATTGGCGAAAGATGTTGCCAATCGCGCCATCGAAAAAGGCCAAGGGTACAAACACCGACACCAGCACCACCGTGATGCCCACGATCGCTCCGGAAATCTGCCGCATCGCTTTGTAGGTGGCTTCGCGTGCCGCCAAGCCTTCCTCGCGCATGATGCGCTCGACGTTTTCGACCACCACGATCGCGTCATCGACCACGATGCCGATCACCAGCACCATGCCAAACAGCGTCAGCACATTGATCGAAAAACCCAGTGCCAGCAGGCTGGCCAGCGTGCCCAGCAGGGCAATGGGCACCACGATGGTGGGAATCAGGGTGTAGCGCCAGTTCTGCAAAAACAGAAACATGATCAAAAACACCAGCACCACCGCTTCGGCCAGCGTCAGCGCCACCTGCTGGATCGAAATCTCGACAAAGCGCGAGCTGTCATAGGGGATCGACCACTGCATCCCAGCCGGAAAGTGGCGTTCGAGCTGCTGCAGCTGATCGCGCACCGCCTGTGCGGCGGCCAATGCGTTGCCATCGGTGGCGAGCTGGATGCCGATGCCCACCGCCGGCTGGCCGTTGAGGCGCGCACTGGTGGCGTAGAGTTGCCCGCCGAGCTCGACCCGCGCCACATCGCCCAGCCGCACTGTGGAGCCATCGGGGTTGGCACGCAGCAGCAAGCGCTCGAAATCGGCGACGCTGCGCAACTGCCCTTCGACCACCACGGTGGCCACGATGCCTTGACCGGCCAGGTTTGGCAAGGCCCCGATCTCGCCCGCTGGGATCTGGATGTTTTGGTTGCGAATGGCGTTGAGCACCTCGGCGCTGCTGAGGCCCAGGCCTTGCAGGCGGGCCGGATCGAACCAGATGCGCATCGCCTGCTCGGTGCCAAACAGCATCGCCTGGCCCACACCGGGCACGCGCTGCAACACCGGCACCACGCTGCGGGCGGCGTAATCGCCCAGCACCACGGTGTCGGTGCTGCCCTCGGTGGACGAGAGCATCACGAACAGCAGAAAGTTGTTGTTGGCCTGTTCGACGCGCACCCCCTGTTGCGCCACAGCGGCGGGCAGGCGCGGCGTGGCGCGGTTGAGGCGGTTTTGCACATCCACCTGGGCCAGTTGCGCGTCGGTGCCTTGCTCAAAGCTCAGCGTCAGGGTGCCGGTGCCGTCGGCTTGCGCCACCGACTCCATGTACATCAGCCCCGGCGCGCCGTTCATCTCGCGCTCGATGATCGACAGCACGCTGTCGTCGAGCGTCTGCGCCGATGCGCCCGGGTAGGCGACGGCGATCTGGATTGCGGGTGGGGCCACTGCCGGGTACTGCGTCACGGGCAGTTGGGTGAGGGATAGCGCGCCAGCGATCATCACGAACAGCGCGATGACCCAGGCAAAAATGGGGCGGTCGATGAAAAATCGGCTCATGTCGTGTCACCCGGTCAGCGGTTGGGAGCCGCGCCAGCGGGGGCTTGCCATGGCACTGGGCGCACCGTTGCGCCCACGCCTATGCGCTGGAAGCCGTCCACCACCACCTGCTCGCCGGCGTTCAGGCCGGCCAGCACCAGCACCTGCCCGTCGTGGGGCGGCCCCAGCTTGACCGGTCGTGCGCTCACCACCCCGGCGGCATCGACCAGCAGAACCTGATCGCCTTGCGGGCCGCGTTGAATGGCCTGGGAGGGCAGGCGCACCGCCGCTTGGGCTTGGGTTTGCGCCAGCCGCACCCGCACGTACAGACCCGGCAACAGCAGGCCATCTGGATTTGGAATGGCGGCGCGCAGCGTCACCTGTCCGGTGCTGGGGTCCACATTGAGGTCGGTAAACAACAGGCGGCCTGGGTGCGCGTATAGGCTGCCGTCGGGCAGCAGCAGCGACACCGCCAGCGCCGCGCCGCCGCCTGCGCGCTGCAACTGGCCGGCGCGCAGGGCCTGCTGCATTTGGAGCACCTCGTTGGCGCTGCGGGTGAAGTTGACGTAGAGCTGGTCGGTCTGCTGAATCAGCGCCATGGGGGTGGCGTCGCCTTGGCCCACCAGCGCCCCTTCGCTCACCAAGGCACGGCCCACGCGGCCCGCGATCGGGGCCGTTACGTCGGCATGGCTGCGCTGGATGCGCGCCGTTTGCACCGCCGCCTGGGCTTGCTCGAGCTCGGCTTGGGCCAGCTTGAGCCCGATTTCGGCGTTGACCAACTCTTGCTGGCTGATGGCTTGCTCGGCCGCCAGCGGGCGGTTGCGCTCCAGCACCGACCGCGCTTGGCTGAGCTGGGCTTCGGCCCGGCTCTGCTGGGCGCGGGCGCTGGCTAGGGCGGCGTCGGCGCTGGCGGGGTCGATGCGAAACAGCACCTGGCCGGCGCGCACTTGGCTGCCTTCGGTGAACAGCCGCTGCTGCACGATGCCGCTGGTGCGGGCCCGCACCTGGGCCACCCGCGACGCCTCCAGCCGGCCGGGCAGATCCAGTTCCAGCGCTGCTTGGGCGGGTTGCACTTGCAGCACCCCGACTTCGGGTGCGGGTGGGGCCGCAGCCGCACCGGCCAAGGGGGCGGCGCCTGAGCCGCCGCAGGCCGCTAGGGTGAGCGACAGCAGGCCGAGGGCCACCAGCCCCCAGCGGGTGGTGAGACGACCCTGTGCGGTCGGGTGGTGCGGGGTGCAGGCATGGGCTGGCATAACTTTGGGTGTGTAGAAGTGTGGGGCGATAGGCAGGAACGGTCTGCGCAGCTTGGAGGAAATGCAGCAAGCACACCGAAAGCGCAGAGGCCGACGCCGGATTATACATGCAACCATGAATGTATGTTAAACTTGCTGCGCTTAGGGAAATTCCAAGCCTCTTTCCTGCCTCCAGCACGCAACATGCCCCGCAAAACCAAAGCCGAAGCCGAACTCACCCGCCAGCGCTTGCTCGACGCGGCCGAGCTGCTGTTTCTCGAGCGCGGCGTGTCGCGCACCCCGCTGCACGAGATCGCGGCGGCGGCCGGTGCCACCCGGGGGGCGATTTACTGGCACTTCAAAGACAAGGCCGAGCTCTTCAACGCCATGATGGAGCGCGCCACGCTGCCGCTGGAGCAGGCCTTTGCCGACCTCGACCGGCAAGGGGTGGACGCGCTGCTGCGCTTGCGCGACCTGTATGCGGCCCTGTTGGGCGCCCTGAGCGCGACGGTGCACGATGCGCGCACACAGCGCGTGTTTGCCATTGCCACCCTGAAGATCGAGTTCGTTTCCGAGCTCGCTGCGGTGTTTGAGCGCCGCCGCGAGTGCCTGCAGCAGGCCGTTGCGCAGACGCAGCAGGTGCTGGAGGCGGTGTGCGCCGCCACCGGCCGCGCCTTGCCGATGCCCGCCGATCAGGCCGCCGAAGCCCTGTTTGTGGTGTTCGACGGGCTGATATCCAACTGGCTGATCGACCGCAGCCGCTTCGATTTGCAGCAATTGGGAGAGCAGACGCTGCGCGTATTTTTCCGCGGTCTGGGGCTCGACGACTTGCTCAGCCCTTGAGCAGCTTGAACACGGCGGTGCTGGCGCGCCAGTTGGGGGCCCAGCGCAGTTCGCGCCCCTCGTGCAGGCCAAAGCAGTCGCTCACATGCAACCCCAAGCGCTGCGCCAGCACCTCGAAGTCGGTGTAGGTGCCGACACGGATGTTGGGCGTGTCGTACCACTGGTAGGGCAGGCGCTTGGTCACCGGCATGCGGCCTTGCAGCACGCGCAAGCGGTTGGGCCAGTGGGCAAAGTTGGGAAAGGCGACGATGGCGGCGCGGCCCACGCGCGCGGTCTCGCGCAGCATGACTTCGGTGTTGCGCAGGTGTTGCAGGGTGTCGATCTGCAGCACCAGGTCGAAGCTGTCGTCTTCGAACATCGCCAGCCCGTCTTCGAGGTTGAGCTGCAGCACGTTGATGCCGCGGCGCAGGCACAGCTGCACCTTGGCGTCGTCGATCTCGACGCCGTAGCCGCTGCAGCCGTGGTGCTGGCGCAGGTGCGCGAGCAAGGCGCCGTCGCCACAGCCCAGATCGAGCACGCGCGCGCCTGTGGGCACGAGGCGGGCGATCGATTCCAGCAGCAGGCGGTCGCTCATGGGGTGGCCCGCCCGCTGTGCAACCCCGGCCCGGCCTCCGCCAGCCCTAGGGTGGGGGCGATCTGCTGCTCGAAGTAGCTGCGCACGGCGGCGTGGTAGCGCGGGTCGTCAAGCAAAAAGGCGTCGTGGCCGTGCGGCGCGTCGATTTCGGCGTAGCTCACATCGCGCTTGTTGTCCAGCAGCGCCTTGACGATCTCGCGCGAGCGCGCCGGGGCAAAGCGCCAGTCGGTGCTGAAGCTGATGAGCAAAAAGCGCGCCTCGGTGCGCGCCAGCGCCGCGCTCAAGTGCCCGTCGTAGTCGCGCGCCGGGTCGAAATAGTCGAGCGCCCGGGTGATGAGCAGGTAGGTGTTGGCGTCGAAGTAGTCGCTGAACTTGTTGCCTTGGTGGCGCAGGTAGCTCTCGATCTGGAACTCGACCTCTTGCGTGCTGTAGCGGTACGCCAGGCGCTCCAGCGCATCGAGCGTGGCGGGGTCGGGGGAGTCGTGGGAGTCTGAGGGTTTGGAGGCGCCGGCGGCATGGGTGAGATCGGCCAAGGCCTGCAAGCGGCGGCCAAACTTCTCGTTCATCACGTCGTCGCTCAGGTAGGTGATGTGGCCGATCATGCGCGCGATGCGCAAGCCCCGGCGCGGCTTGGTGCCGTGGCGCAGGTAGTGGCCGCCGTGGAAGTCGGGGTCGGTGACGATGGCGCGCCGCGCCACTTCGTTGAAAGCGATGTTTTCGGCCGTGAGGTTGGGCGCGCTGGCCACCACCACCGCGTGGCGCACGCGCCGTGGGTATTGCAGCGTCCACGACAGCGCCTGCATGCCGCCCAAGCTGCCGCCGATCACGGCCGCGAGTTGCTCGATGCCCAGCGCGTCGAGCAAGCGCGCTTGGGCATTGACCCAATCCTCGACCGTGACCACCGGGAAGTCGGCGCCCCAAGGCTGACCGGTGGCCGGGTTGAGGTGCGTGGGCCCGGTGCTGCCAAAGCAGGAGCCTAGGTTGTTGACGCCGATGACGAACCAGCGCTCGGTGTCGATGGGCTTGCCGGGGCCGATGAGGTTGTCCCACCAGCCTTCGCTTTTGGGAATGGGGGCGCCGTTGGCGTCGGCGTGGCGGCCGGCCACGTGGTGGCTGGCGTTGAGGGCGTGACACACCAGCACGGCGTTGGAGCGCGCGGCGTTGAGCTGGCCATAGCATTCATAGACCAGATCGAAGGCGGGCAGCACGGCGCCGCTGCTCAAAGGCAGCGCCTGACTGAAGTGCAGCGTTTGTGGGGTGGCGATCACGGTCTGTAGAAATGCGCTGGCAAAGGAGTCCCCAAAGGGAAAAAGCTTGGCGCGCAGTATAGGGGATGGGTGGCGGCTGTTGTGGCTTCGCAACGAAAGCGGGGCGCCAGCCACCCAAACTGCGCTCGATGATTAGGGCTTTCCCGATTTTGAAGCCTTTGGGCCAAAATGTCTTGGTCTTTTGTAGCAGGAGGCGCATAATCTGGCCTCGCAGAGCACCCACGGGTGGGCTGCGCTTTCCAGGTGATCGGTTTTTTCGCGTGCCACTGCAGCCAGCCAAGTGCTATCTTCGTGCCAACGGGGTGCCAATCGCTATTGTTTTTTTTGTGTTTTCAGGAGTCCCGGTTCAATGGGCAACAAACTGTACGTCGGCAATCTTCCCTACACGGTGCGCGACGAAGATTTGCAAAAGGCTTTTGGCGAGTTCGGCCAAGTAAGCAGCGCTAAAGTCATGATGGAGCGCGACACCGGTCGCTCCAAAGGCTTTGGTTTCGTAGAAATGGGCAGCGACTCTGACGCCCAATCGGCGATCGAAGGCATGAACGGCCAGTCGCTCGGTGGCCGCAGCTTGGTGGTCAATGAAGCGCGTCCGATGGAGTCGCGTCCACCCCGCAGCGGTGGCGGCGGCTTTGGCGGCGGCGGCGGCGGTGGTGGTGGTGGCTACGGCGGTGGTGGCGGCGGCGGTGGCCGTCGCGAAGGCGGCGGTGGCTACGGTGGTGGCGCTGGCGAAGGCCAGTTCCGCAGCCCCTACGGCGGCGGTGGCCGGCGTGAAGGTGGTGGCGGCGGCGGTGGCCGCGGCTACTGATCGCTAAACCCGATCGCTAAAACCGCAGCAACTGGTCGCTTGCGACCAGCCTGAGCGCTTTATCAACCCCGCAAGCCTGCATGGTTTGCGGGGTTTTGTGTTTTTGACGCGTTGTATGGCTTTTTTTGGGTTTGCTTTTTTAGGGCTTCCCTATTGAGCCGGGGGCGCCAGGGTGGCGCGCACTTGGCCCTGCAATTCGAGTTGGCCCGTGCTTTGGTTGTAGCGCATGCGCTGGGCCCGAAGCAGGTGCGCGCCGCTGCGGATTTCGACGGGCTGATCCGACTCGATCCGGTTGGCTTGGGTGTAGAGCGTCAGCGCTTGGCTGCGAAATTCTTGCTCGGGCACGGCGGCTTGCGTGGCGGTGGCGGCGCGCGCCGGACGCAGCAGCACCACGTTGCCGCTGAGGCGGTGCACGGTGCGGTCGGTGGTGCTCTCAAGGCGATCGGCTTGGGCAAAGCTCAAGTGGCCTTGGGCGTCGCGCTGCTGCAGGCGCACTTGCTCGACCACCAAGCGCGCGGCGCCCGGATAATGGTGAAGCTGTACGCCTTCGATTTTGAGCAGCAGCTGCCCGTCGGGGCCGAAGTCGCGCAGCAAAAAATCCTGCATCACGGCGCCGGGGCCCGTTACCGGCGCGCGCGCCGCGGGCGGTTCGGCCGGCGCAGGGCTCTGGCCAATGATCCAGTAACTGCCCAGCGCCAGCAGGCCCATGAGGATCACGGGCAGGTACAGCGAGGCGTGGTCCCAAGCGCGCTTGAGCAGCCGCGCCGGGTCGCGCCCCAGCGCGCGGGCTGGCACGGTTGCAAGCACAGGCGCGGGCCCCAAGCTAGGGCGGGGGTTCAAGCACCGGCCTCCTGCAGCAAGCGGGCGTAGTGGCCGCTGGCCACCAGCAGCAGGTCGCAGAGCTCGCGCGCAGCGCCGTGGCCGCCTGCCGCTTGCGTGGTGTGGTGCGCCACCTGCCGCACCTCGGGGTGGGCCAGCGGCGGCGCCACCGCCAGCGCGCAGCGGCGCAACAGGGGCAGGTCGGGCCAGTCGTCGCCCATGGCGGCGGCCTCGTGCCAGCCCAGGCCCAGCGCGCTCAACAGGCTTTCGGCGGCGGGCTTTTTGATTTCACAGCCCAACCGGCTGTGCTTCACGCCCAGCGCCTGCAAGCGGGTGCGCAAGGGGGCCGAGTCGCGGCCGCTCACCACCGCCACCTCGATGCCGGCGCGCTGCAGCAGCTTGATGCCGTGGCCGTCGAGGCTGTGGAAGCGCTTGAGGGTCTCGCCCGCATCGCTGAAGTACAGGCCGCCGTCGGTGAGGACGCCGTCGATGTCGAAAAACACCACCCGTATGCCTTGGGCGCGCAGCAACACAGCGGGGTCGAACTGCAGGCTAGGGCGCAACGCCGGCAGGGCGGGGTCGATCGAGGGGGCCGGCTGCGCCGCGACTGGATAGGGTGTAGAGGACATGAAGTGGGCTTGGCGGTGGGCGTAGGAATCAAATCACCTTGGCGCGCATCAGGTCGTGGCTGTTGAGGGCGCCGCACAGGCGGCCAGCGTCATCGACCACCAGCACGCTGGTGATGCGGTGCGTTTCCATGCGCTCGGCGGCCTCGACCGCCAGCGCCTGCGGGCGCACGGTGTGCGGGTCCGGGTGCATGATCTGTTCGGCGCGCAAAGATTGCAGGTCGGCGCCGCGCTCGATCAGGCGGCGCAAGTCGCCGTCGGTGAAGATGCCCACGGGCACGCCGTCGGCGTCCACCACGGCGGTGGCCCCTAACCCTTTGGCGCTGATCTCGCGCATGATCTCGGGCAGGCGCGCCTGCAGGCCCACGCGCGGGGCTTGCTCGGCCGGGCGCATCACGTCGGCCACTAGGGTGAGCAGCTTGCGCCCGAGCGCGCCGCCGGGGTGCGAGCGGGCAAAGTCTTCGGCCTTGAAGCCGCGCGCGTCCAGCAAGGCCACGGCGAGCGCGTCGCCCATCGCCAGTTGGGCGGTGGTGCTGGCGGTGGGGGCGAGGTTGTGCGGGCAGGCTTCTTTGGCCACGCTGGTGTCGAGCAGCACGTCGGCGTGGCGGCCTAGGTTCGAGTCGGCGCGGCCGGTCATGGCCAGCAGCGGCACCCCCATGCGCTTGATCAGCGGCAAGATGGCGCTGAGCTCCTCGCTCTCGCCGCTGTTGCTGATGGCCAGCAACACGTCGGCGCTGGTGATCATGCCCAAGTCGCCGTGGCTGGCTTCGCCTGGGTGCATGAACAGCGCCGGGGTGCCGGTGGAGGCCAGGGTGGCGGCGATCTTTCGCCCCACGTGGCCGCTTTTGCCCATGCCGCTCACCACCACGCGGCCACGGCAGGCCAGCATGCGCTCCACCGCCTGCACGAAGCGGGTGTCGAGCCGCTGGGCCATGTCGTGCAGCGCCTGCGCCTCGATGGCCAGCGTGTCGCGCGCCAGTTGCAGCAGGCGCTGCGCGGACGCCGGGGCGCTGGTGTGCGCGGGGTACTCGGCTTGATCGGGGTGGGGCAGCAAAGCGGGGGCGGCGTGGGGTTGCGTCTGGGCCATGTTTGGATTATCAACCAGAGCAAATCAAGAGGCGCTGGCGCATCGGTTTGGCTGCGGTTTTCGCTTCATAATCGTCGGATGGACACTTCCGCTTACCTCAAGGCCCACATTCGCACCGTGCCCGACTGGCCGGCCCCCGGGGTGCAGTTTCGCGACATCACGCCGTTGCTGCAAGACCCCAAGGTGTTTCGGGTCTTGATCGACGTTTTTGTGCACCGCTACATGGCGCGCGGCCAGCGCCCCGACGTGGTGGCGGGGCTGGACGCACGCGGTTTCATCATCGGCGCGGTGCTGGCCTACGAGCTGGGCGTTGGCTTCGTGCCCATCCGCAAAAAGGGCAAACTGCCCTACACCACCGTGCAGGAGAGCTACGAGCTGGAATACGGCAGCGCCACCGTGGAACTGCACACCGACGCGGTGCAAAAGGGCGAGCGCGTGCTGCTGATCGACGATCTGATCGCCACCGGTGGCACCATGCTGGCGGGCAAGCGCCTGCTGGAAAAGCTCGGCGCGCAGGTGCTCGAGGGTGCGGCGATCGTGGCGCTGCCCGGGTTGGGGGGCGTGCAGCGCTTGCGCGACAGCGGCTTGGCCCTGCACACCTTGGTCGAGTTCGACGACGCCTGAGCCGATTTTCGCAAGCCCGATTGGCGCTCAGTAATTGACAGAAATTTTTGCTATATTTGCACCATTTTATGGAGTTTGCATGAATACCTTTGAGCAATCCCCGTCCCAAGCCAAGCGCGGCGCTGCAGGTGCCGCTGGCGGCAGCGCCGAATACCTGAGTTTTAGGCTCGGTGCCGAGGAATACGGCATCGACATCCTGCGGGTGCAAGAAATCCGCTCGTTCGAAGAGCCCACGCGCATTGCCAACTCGCCGCCGCACCTCAAGGGCGTGGTCAATCTGCGCGGCGTGATTGTGCCGGTGGTCGATCTGCGCATCAAGCTCGGCTGCGAGAAGATCGAATACAACAGCTTTACGGTGGTGATCGTGCTCAACGTCAAGGGCCGGGTGGTGGGCGCGGTGGTCGATTCGGTTTCCGATGTGCTGGAACTGGCGCACGACCAGATCCGCCCGGCGCCCGAGATGGCCAACGCTGCGGTGGACACCACCTTCATCACCGGCATTGCCAGCGTGGGCGAGCGCATGCTGATTTTGATGGACATCGAAGCCCTGATGGCCAGCGCCGACATGGGGCTGATCGACAGCCGGGCCTGACCATGGACGGCACCGCCCTGATGCGCCTGTTTTCCATCCGCTTGCGCATGATCGGCGCGATCGGGGTCGTTTTTGCTTTGCTCATGCTGCTGGGGGCGGCTGGTTGGTGGGGTATTCAGAGCCTGATCGGCGTGCAAAACGAGCTGCTGCAACTGGCTCAGCAAGGCGCGCAGACCGAGCAGGCACGCGCGGCGCTCGAGCTGCTTGCGGCCGAGGCGGCCAGCAGCGCCAGCTGGGCGCTGTGGTTGTTTTTGGGTGTTTTGTGCTTGGCCGTGCTGGTGGTCATGCCCTCGACCCTGCTCAATATGGTGAGCATCACGCGGCCGCTGGAGCAGGCGCAGGGGCTGGCGGTGGCGATTGCCCGCGGCGACCTGAGCACCACACCCGACCTGAACGGGCGCGACGAAATCGCCGAGCTCATGCGCAACCTCGCCGACATGCAGGCCTCGCTGGCGCGCACGGTGGGCGAGGTGCGCCAGGCGGCCGAGAGCATCCACCAAGCCAGCAGCGAGATCGCCAGCGGCAACCAGGACCTGAGCCAGCGCACCGAGCAGACGGCCAGCAACCTGCAGCAAACCGCCAGCAGCATGGATCAGATCACAGTAGCTGGGCAGCAATCGAGCCAGGCGGCGCAGTCGGCCCTGGGTTTGGCGCAGGACAATGCCAGCGTGGCCGAACGGGGCGGAGAGGTGGTGGGCCAGGTGGTGCGCACCATGGATGCAATCAACCAAAGCAGCCAGAAGATACACGACATCATCGGCGTGATCGACGGCATTGCCTTCCAGACCAACATCTTGGCCCTGAATGCGGCAGTAGAGGCGGCACGCGCTGGCGAGGCTGGCCGTGGTTTTGCCGTGGTGGCCACCGAGGTGCGCTCGCTGGCCGGGCGCAGCGCGGCAGCAGCGCGCGAGATCAAGCAGCTCATAGGAGCCAGCGTCGAAACCGTTGCAGCCGGCTCCAAGCTGGTGCACCAAGCCGGCACCAACATCCGCGAAATCGTGGCCAACGCGCACAAGGTCTCGGCTTTCATCACCGAGATCAGCAGCGCCAGCGGCGAGCAGGCCAGCGGCCTGTCGTCGGTCAACGGCGCAGTGGCCCAGCTCGACCAGATGACACAGCAAAACGCCGCTTTGGTCGAGCAAAGCGCCGCAGCCGCCCAAGCCTTGAGCGACCAGGCGCAGCGCTTGAGCGAGCTGGTGGCGGTATTTCGTTTGCAAGACGCCGCGCACCCCGGCCACCCGCCGCTGCAGCGCACCGCGACCCGCGGGCATGGAAAAGCCTCGGGCTACCAGGGCGCAGAGCGGCGCTTGACCATGCCTGGGCGGTGAGCTAGGGCGGAGTTGCTATCTATTTATAACGTCGAGGATTTTTAGATGTCTCAAAACGCTTACGCAGCCGAGCTGCAATCCCGCGGCCTGTTGGGCACGGTGCAGCGGCGCCTGAATGGTGCTTTTGCTGGTATTTTGCTGCTGTTTGCAGTGGTTTTGGCTGCTACGGCCTGGAAGGCAGAGCAGGTGCGTGACTTGAGCCAGCAAATGCGGGTCAAAGCCAGCAAGCTGGAGCTGGCCAGTGAATGGCTGGCCCACATACGCCAAAATTCAGCACGCTCGCTGGCGGTGGCAGTGTCGCCGGGCACCGAGGTGCTCGAGTTTTTTCGCGCTGCCATGGCCCAAACCTCGCGCGACACCACCGCCACCCAAACGGAATTCTTGGCACTGGCTGAGGGAGAAGCCGACTCGCTGCAGCGCGCCGGCGTGGTGGGCGAAGTGCGCACGCAGTGGCTGGCTGCCCGCGATGCCGTCAACCAGCTCAAGGCCGCCGGCGACGATGCCGCCGCACGGGCGCTGATCGAGAGCCAGTTTTTGCCCGTCACCAACCGCTACGTGGAGGTCACGCAGGCGCTGGTCGATGGTGAGTTGGCGTCGATGGCGGCGTTGCAGGCGCAGATTCAGGCCGAATTCCGAGCCCTGTACCTGTTGGTTGGGGTGCTTTTTGTGGCGGCTCTGCTCATTTCTGTGCTGTTGGCGTGGCGCATCGGGCGCTCGATCGGCGCCCCGATTCAACAAGCGGTGGAGTTGGCGCAAGCGGTGGCCCAAGGGGATTTGACGCGCAGCGTAACCAGCAACCGCACCGATGAGCTGGGCGATTTGTTGCGGGCATTGGCAGCCATGAAGGTGTCTTTGCTCGACATCGTTGGCAAAGTGCGCCAGGCCAACGACAGCATTGGAACCGCATCCGAAGAAATCGCCAACGGCAACCAAGACTTGAGCCGGCGCACCGAGCAAGCCGCCAGCAACCTCGAAGAAACCGCCTCCAGCATGGAGCAGCTCACGGCCACGGTCAAGCAGACAGCGGATTCGGCGCGCCAAGCCAACCAGTTGGCAGCCAGCGCGGCGCAAGTGGCACAAAAAGGCGGCGCGGTGGTGGGGCAGGTGGTGCACACCATGAACGACATCAGCGCCAGCAGCCAAAAAATCTCCGACATCATCGGTGTCATCGATGGCATCGCGTTCCAGACCAACATTTTGGCGCTCAACGCCGCGGTGGAGGCGGCGCGGGCGGGCGAGCAAGGGCGCGGCTTTGCCGTGGTGGCCTCTGAGGTGCGCAGCCTGGCCGGGCGCAGCGCCGAAGCCGCCAAAGAGATCAAGGCTCTGATCGGCGCCAGCGTCGAAAAGGTGGGCAGCGGCAGCCGCTTGGTGCAAGAGGCTGGCGAGACCATGCAAGAGATCGTCACCAGCGTGCAGCGCGTGAGCGACATCATCGGCGAGATCACGGCCGCAGCGGCCGAGCAGAGCGAGGGCATCGGCCAGGTCAACGTGGCGGTGAACCAACTCGACCAGATGACGCAGCAAAACGCCGCGCTGGTCGAGCAAAGCGCCGCCGCCGCCGAGAGCCTGCGCGACCAGGCCGGGCGCTTGGCTGAGGCGATCGGCTCCTTCCGCACCGGCGCCGTCAGCGGCCCAGCGGACCAAACACGCGCCCTGGCGCCTAAAGGAGGGGGCCTTGCGCCCGCCACCCAAGCCCGGGCTCAGGCCACCTCGGCACAGTTTGGAGCACGCAGCACAGCGCCGGCATCCAAGCCCGCCAAAGCCACACCGTTGCCCAAGCCGCAAGCGCACCCGAGCGCCTCGGCCAAGGCGCTGCCCGCAGCTGCGCCGGCCGCTGCCAAAGCCCAGGCCTCAGCGCCGGCCCGCAGCCCAGCCCAACCTGCCCCGTTGGCCCCCAAGGCCTTGCCCAACCGCAACAGCGCCAAAGCCAGCCCCAAAGCGGCCAACAACACCGAGGGCGAGTGGGAGAGTTTTTGAAGCCTTGATGGGTTAAAGTCGGGCCATGGTTCCTCATCTAGTCACTGCCCTGACCGGCCCCATCAACGAGCTCGAGCAGCGCGTGCTCGAGTCCACCCCCGTGATCGAGCGCTGGTTCCGGCTCGAGTGGATGGAGCACACGCCGCCGTTTTACAGTTCGGTCGATATCCGCAACGCCGGCTTCAAACTGGCACCGGTGGACACCAACCTGTTCCCGGGCGGCTGGAACAACCTCACGCCCGAGATGCTGCCGCTGGCGGTGCAGGCGGCGATGGCGGCGATCGAAAAAATCTGCCCCGAGGCCAAAAACCTGCTGCTGGTGCCCGAAAACCACACGCGCAACATGTTCTACCTGATGAACGTGGCGCAGCTGCAGAAAATCTTTTATCAGGCCGGCCTCAATGTGCGTCTGGGTTCGCTCAGCCCCGAGCTCAAAGCGCCCGTGACCATCGACCTGCCCAACGGCGAGCAGGTGCGCATCGAGCCGCTGCTGCGCCAGGGCAAGCGTGTCGGGCTCAAGCACTTCGACCCCTGCACGGTGCTGCTCAACAACGACCTGAGCGCCGGCGTGCCCGGCATTTTGGAAGACTTGCACGAGCAGTACCTGTTGCCGCCGCTGCACGCCGGCTGGCATGTGCGCAAAAAAAGCCAGCACTTTGCCGCCTACGAAGCGGTGGCCAAGCGCTTTGGCAAGCTGCTGGGCATGGACCCGTGGCTCATCAACCCGCTCTTCAACCACTGCGGGCAGGTCAATTTTGCCGAAGGCACCGGGATGGAGTGCCTGCAGAGCAACGTCGATGCGCTGCTGGGCAAAATCAAAAAGAAGTTCAAAGAATACGGCATCCGCGAGAAGCCCTTCGTCATCGTCAAGGCCGACAACGGCACCTACGGCATGGGCGTGATGACGGTGCGCGACGCCTCTGATCTGTCCGACCTCAACCGCAAGACCAAGAACAAGATGGCGGTGATCAAAGACGGCCAGCCGGTCTCGGACGTGATCATTCAAGAAGGCGTGCTGACGCACGAGCGCGTCAACGACGCCGTGGCCGAGCCGGTGGTCTATATGATGGACCGCTACGTGGTGGGCGGTTTTTACCGCGTGCACGCCGAGCGCGGCACCGACGAAAACCTCAACGCTCCCGGTTCCAGCTTTGCACCGCTGGCCTTCGAGAAAAGCGCGCAGCAGCCCCAGCCGGGGCAAAAGCCGGGGGCCAGCGTGCCCAATCGCTTCTACCTCTATGGCGTGATCGCCCGGCTGGCGATGCTGGCGGCGAGTTACGAGCTCGAAGCCACCGACCCCATGGCCGAGGAGCTCGACTGATGCGTGCGCAGCCCCGGCGGCTGCTGTGCGTGGCCGACGCGCTGGCCGGCTTCAAGATCGCCAAGGACAGCACCTTTGCCATGCTGCGCGAATGCCAGCGCCGCGGGCACGAGTTGGCGGTGTGCACAGCGGCCGATCTGCACTGGCAAAGCGGCGGCCCGGTGCAGGCGTGGGCGCAAGCCCTCGAGCTCACCGGCCACCCGAGCGACTGGTACCGGGTGGGTGCCCGCAGCGCGCTGGCGCTGCGCGACTTCGACGCCGTGCTGATGCGCGCCGACCCGCCCTTTGACAGCGAGTACTTCTACGCCACGCACCTGCTGCAGCAAGCCGAGCGCGAGGGCGCGCGCGTGTTCAACCGGCCGCAGGCGCTGCGCGAACACCCAGAAAAGCTGGCGCTGCTGGAGTTTGCCCAGTACGCCCCGCCCACGCTGGTGACGCGCTCTGCCGCGGCCATCCGCGCCTTTCACGCCGAGCAGCGCGACATCATCTTGAAGCCGCTCGACGGCATGGGCGGCATGGGGATTTTCCGCGTCGGCCCCGACGGGCTCAACCTCGGTGTCATCATCGAAACCCTGAACCGCCACGGCCAGTGCACGGTGATGGTGCAGCGCTTTTTGCCCGAAATCGCCCAGGGCGACAAGCGCGTGCTGCTGATCGGCGGCGAGGCGGTGCCCTTTTGTTTGGCGCGCATCCCACAAGGCGGCGAGGTGCGCGGCAACCTGGCCGCCGGCGGCAAAGGCGTGGCGCAGCCCCTGAGCGAGCGCGACTGGGCGCTGGCCCGCGCCATCGGCCCGCAGCTGGCGGCGCGCGGCTTGTTGCTGGTGGGCCTGGATGTGATCGGTGACTGCGTGACCGAAATCAACGTCACCAGCCCGACCTGCTTTCAGGAAATCACCGATCAAACCGGCTTCGACGTGGCGGCGCGCTTTGTCGATGCGCTCGAGCAGGCGCTGGGGTAGGCGCCGGGGTAGGCGCTGGGGTAGGGCGGGCGCTGTGGTGCTGGGCCCGCACGGTACTGCGGTTCAGACCCCGTCCAGCGGCAAGCCATCGACAAACACCTTGAGCTCGCCGGCGGCAAACGCGGTCCAGCGTTCGTCGCGCGTCAGCGGCGTGGTCACGACCACGGCGGCGCGGTCGCCGGGCTGGTTGACTTCGGCAAAGTTCACGGTCCAGTCCTCGTCCATCAGGGTGGCGTGGGCGAAGGGGTGCTGGCGCACCAGGTAGTGCAGCTGCGTGCTGCAGTGCGCCCACAGCGCCTGGCCGTTGGAGAGCAAAAAGTTGAAGCTGCCGTGGCGCCGCACCTGGGGCAGCAGCTCGCGCAGCGTGAGCGTGAGCTCGGGCACGCTGGGCAGGCTGGCGTGGGATTTGGCCAGCTCTTGCAGCAGCCAGCAAAAAGCGCGCTCGCTGTCGGTGTCGCCCACGGGGTGAAAGTGGCTGTGCAGGTGCGGGCGGTAGTCCTTCAGGTCGCCGTTGTGCGCAAACACCCAGTGCCGGCCCCAGAGCACGCGGCAAAAAGGGTGCGTGTTTTCCAGCCGCACCGCGCCTTCGGTGGCTTTGCGCACGTGGGCGATGATGTGCGTGCTCTTGAGCGGGTACTGGCGCAAAAAATTGGCCATGGGCGAGTGCGCGGCGCTTTCGCAATCCACAAACAGGCGCAGCCCCTTGCCCTCGAAAAAGGCGATGCCCCAACCGTCGCCGTGGTGGTCGGTGGCGCCGCCGCGGCGCTGCAGGCCGCTGAAGCTGAATTGGGCGTCGGTCGGGGTGGCGCAGTTGAGTCCGAGCAGTTGGCACATAGGCGTGTAGCGTAGCACGGCGCGCTAGGGTGCACGACGGCAATCGCGCCTGCACGCCAAGCGGCGCGCCTACAATCGCAGGCATGAACTTCGTCGAGATGCTGCATGCGGCCGAGCGCCGCCACCAGTCGCTGCTGTGCGTGGGCCTAGACCCCGACCCGGCGCGCTTTCCGCACGCTTGGCGCGGCGACCCGGCGCGCATTTACGACTTTTGCGCCGCCATCGTTGATGCCACCGCCGACCTAGCGCTGGCCTTCAAGCCGCAGATCGCCTACTTTGCCGCGCACCGCGCCGAAGACCAGCTCGAACACCTGCTGGCGCACATCCGCGTGGCGGCGCCGCACGTGCCCATCATCCTCGACGCCAAACGCGGCGACATCGGCAGCACCGCCGAGCAGTACGCACGCGAAGCCTTCGAGCGCTACGGCGCCGACGCCGTGACGCTGTCGCCCTTCATGGGCTTCGACTCCATTCAGCCCTACCTGCACTACCCCGGCAAGGGCGTGTTTTTGCTCTGCCGCACCAGCAACCCCGGCGGCGACGAGCTGCAAAACCAGCGCTTGGCCGATCTGCCCGGGAAGCCGCTGTTGTACGAACACATCGCTAGTTTGGCGCAGGGGCCATGGAACCTCAGCGGGCAGCTCGGGCTGGTGGTGGGCGCCACCTACCCGCAAGAGATCGAGCGCGTGCGTGCCTTGGCGCCGACGCTGCCGCTGCTCATTCCCGGTGTGGGCGCGCAGGGCGGCGACGCCGCCGCCACGGTGCGTGCTGGCTGGCGCGGCGACGCCAGCCGCAGCCAAGCGCTGATCGCCGTCAACTCATCGCGCGCCATTCTGTACGCCAGCGCCGGCGACGATTTTGCCGTGGCCGCGCGACGCGAGGCCGAGCGCACGCGCGCGCTGCTGCAGGCGGCCCGGCCGTTGGGGCTGGGTTAGTCCAACACCACTCAATCGAGCAAGAACTCCATCTCGATGCCGGCGATGCACAGGCGGTCGTGGTGCGTCAGCGCCTTGGCCTGCCGCTGGCCCAGCGTGTGGCCGTTGAGCACGGCGGGCGCGCCATCCACCCAGGTGAGGGCAAAGCTCGAATCGGGCAGACGGGTGATGGCGGCCACCGCCAGCCCCGGTTTGCCCAAGGTGGTGGTGGGTTTTTCGAGCGCCATTTCTTTGCCCGCTGCAGGGCCGCTTAGCACGCGCAAGCGCGCCCGCTGGGCTGGTGCGGGCGCCGCCACCACCGCAGCCGCCTCAGAACCAGGCTTGGGTGCCACCGCCGCCAAGTCTTCACACCCTAGGCGCATCTGGCAGCGGCCGATTTCGATCAGGTCTTCGGGCCCCAAGCGCACGCTGTTGATGGCGTGGCCGTTGACGTAGGTGCCGTTGGTGCTGTGCAGGTCGATCAGTTCGACGCCGTCGGGGTGCAGAACGAACACCGCGTGCTCGCCGCTC
Source organism: Serpentinimonas maccroryi (assembly GCF_000828915.1). Lineage (NCBI taxonomy): Bacteria > Pseudomonadati > Pseudomonadota > Betaproteobacteria > Burkholderiales > Comamonadaceae > Serpentinimonas > Serpentinimonas maccroryi. The sequence continues at coordinate 1,942,502 of NZ_AP014569.1, read as the reverse complement.
ACGGCGAGGCTATCGACGACGATGTCGTTGTAGGGGCGGCGGCCCAGCGTGGTGCGGGGCCGCTCGAGCCGCACCAGCAAGGGCGCAGCGCCATCGAGGCGGATGCTCAGGGTGGGCATGGTGGGGTTGCGTCTGGCATTTCAACCCCCCATGCTACGCCAACTCAGCCTCTCAGAGCAGGCGCTTGAGCAGGCGCGCCATTTCGGAGGGGTTGCGCGTGATGGTGAAGCCGCATTCTTCCATGATCGCCAGCTTGGCGTCGGCGGTGTCGGCGCCACCCGCGATCAGCGCGCCGGCGTGGCCCATGCGCTTGCCGGCGGGCGCGGTGACGCCGGCGATAAAGCCCACCACCGGCTTTTTCATGTGCTGCTTGCACCACAGCGCCGCCTCGGCCTCATCGGGGCCGCCGATCTCGCCGATCATGATCACGGCGTCGGTGTCGGGGTCGTCGTTAAAGAGGCGCATGACGTCGATGTGCTTGAGGCCGTTGATCGGGTCGCCGCCGATGCCCACGGCGCTGCTCTGGCCCAGGCCGATTTCGGTCAGCTGCGCCACCGCTTCGTAGGTCAGGGTGCCCGAACGGCTGACGACGCCGATGCGCCCCTTGCGGTGGATGTGACCGGGCATGATGCCGATCTTGATTTCGTCGGGCGTGATCAGGCCTGGGCAGTTGGGGCCCAGCAGCAGCGTTTCTTTGCCGCCGGCGGCCACTTTGGCCTTCATTTTGTTGCGCACCATGAGCATGTCGCGCACCGGAATGCCTTCGGTGATGCAGATCGCCAGATCGAGGTCGGCCTCGACCGCTTCCCAGATGGCGTCGGCGGCGCCGGCAGGCGGCACGTAGATCACAGACACGGTGGCGCCGGTTTGGGCGGCGGCCTCTTTGACGCTGGCGTAGATGGGGATGTTAAAGATGCGCTCGCCGGCTTTTTTGGGGTTCACGCCGGCGACGAAGCACTGCTTGCCGTTGGCGTATTCTTGGCACTTTTCGGTGTGGAATTGACCGGTCTTGCCGGTAATGCCTTGGGTGATGACCTTGGTGTCTTGGTTGATCAGGATAGACATGGTGCGTTTCCTTGTGCGCGCTGCAATGGTTGAGGCGCTCAGGCCTGGACGGCAGCAACCACCTTTTGGGCGGCTTCGGCCATGGTGTCGGCGCTGATGATGGGCAGGCCCGATTCGGCCAGCATCTTCTTGCCCAGTTCTTCGTTGGTGCCCTTCATGCGCACCACCAGCGGCACGCTCAGGTTCACGGCGCGGCAGGCGGTGATGACGCCGGTGGCGATGGTGTCGCACTTCATGATGCCGCCAAAGATGTTGACCAAGATCGCCTTGACGCGGTCGTTCTTGAGCATGATCTTGAAGGCCTCGGTGACCTTCTCGGGCGTGGCGCCGCCGCCGACGTCGAGGAAGTTGGCCGGCTCGGCACCAAAGAGCTTGATCGTGTCCATGGTGGACATGGCCAGCCCGGCGCCGTTGACCAAGCAGCCGATGTTGCCGTCGAGGCTGATGTAGGCCAAGTCAAACTTCGAGGCTTCGATTTCTGCCGGGTCTTCTTCGTCGAGGTCGCGCAGGGCGACGATCTCGGGGTGCCTAAAGAGCGCGTTGGCGTCGAAGTTGAACTTGGCGTCGAGCGCGATCAGTTGGCCGTTGCTGCTGCGGTTGAGCGGGTTGATCTCGACCAGCGAGGCGTCGGTCTCCATGTAGCAGCGGTACAGGTTCTGGCAGATCTCGACGAACTGCGCCTGCGAACCCGCCGGCATACCGATGCCTTGTGCCAGTTGCGCGCCTTGCTCGGGCGTGAGGCCAACGAGCGGATCGACAAAGACCTTGACGATTTTCTCGGGCGTGGCGTGGGCGACTTCTTCGATGTCCATGCCGCCTTCGCTGGAAGCGATGAAGGCCACCTTTTGCGTGCCGCGGTCGGTCACGAGCGAGAGGTAGTATTCCTTTTGGATATCGGCGCCGTCTTCGATGTAGAGCCGGCGCACTTTTTGGCCACCTGGGCCGGTTTGGTGCGTGACCAGTTGCATGCCCAAGATGTCGGAGGCGCGGGCCTTGAGGTCGTCGAGACTTTTGGCGACCTTGACACCGCCGCCTTTGCCGCGGCCCCCGGCATGAATCTGGGCCTTGACCACCCACACCGGGCCGCCCAGTTTTTGCGCCGCTTCCACGGCTTCTTGCACCGTGAAAGCGGGGATGCCGCGCGGCACCGGAATGCCGAATTGGCGCAAGATATCCTTGGCTTGATACTCGTGAATTTTCATGAAAAGCGCTCTCTGTAAGAGTCAAACACAACACGTCCGCCCTGAGGGCAAGGTAGCGTGGGCATGTAAATCGGCCACGGTTACGGTGCAACAGGCCATAGGACACACGAAAGCCACACTGTATCATGCACCTGTGCCGCCAGCCTGATGCGAAACTGACGCCGTGGCGGGTTGGTGCCCCTAAAGTTCCTCCTTTGTCCCTGGTTTGACCTTCTTTTTTTAATTCGCTCATGCCACACATTTTTATAGACGGCGAGGCCGGCACCACCGGTTTGCAAATCCGCCAGCGCTTGGCCAATCTGTCGGCGGTGCAGCTGCTGAGCATTGCCCCCGAGCAGCGCAAAGACCCGGCCGCCAAGCGCGAGCTGATGGCGCAGGCCGATCTGGTGATTTTGTGCCTGCACGACGACGACGCGCGTGCCTCGGTGGCCCTGCTCGACGCGCTCAAGGCCGAGGGCGGCGCCGCCCCACGGGTGATCGACGCCTCGAGCGCGCACCGGGTGGCGCCGGGTTGGGTCTATGGCTTTGCCGAACTGTGCGCGGGCCAAGCCGAGGCGATCCGGCGCGCCGAGCGCGTGAGCAACCCGGGCTGTTACGCCACCGGCGCCATCGCGCTGCTGCGGCCGCTGCTCGATGCCGGCTTGATTGCGCCCGATGCGGCGCTGTGCCTGCCCAGCGTGAGCGGCTACAGCGGCGGCGGGCGCGCCATGATCGAAGCCTACGAGTCCGGCCAAGCGCCCGCTTTTGAGCTCTATGCGCTGGGCTTGCAGCACAAGCACCTGCCCGAGATCATGGCCCACAGCGGCTTGCGGCGCGCGCCGTTGTTCGTGCCGGCGGTGGGCAACTTTGCCCAAGGGATGCTGGTGCAACTGCCGCTGCACCTCGACGCCTTGCCGGGCCAAGTGCGCGCCGCCGACCTCGAGCAGGCGCTGCGCGCGCACTATGCGGGCTGCGACTGGGTGCGCGTGGGCACGCCCAGCCCCAGCGCCAAGCTCGACGCCGTGGCGCTGGCCGGCAGCGATGCGCTCGAGCTGTTTGTGTATGCCAACGAGGCCCAGCGCCAAGCGCTGCTGGTGGCGCGGCTCGACAACCTAGGTAAAGGCGCCAGCGGCGCGGCGGTGCAAAACCTGCGCCTGATGCTGGGCGTTTGAGGCGTTAAGACGCGTTTCATTGCGTTTCATTGCGTGTTCAGGCGTCGAGCAGCACAGGGCCGTCGGGGCCGAGTTCCAGCCTAGCCGCCTGGCTGCGCACCAGCTCGTCGATGCGCTGCTGCACCCACGGGCGCAAGCCCTGCCCCGCGCCGTGGCGCCGGTGCAAGTGCTGCAGATAGGGCGTGCCTTCGGCCCAAGCCAAAAAATCAGACAGTGCGGCGCTCTGCCACTCGATCAGCCTGAACTTGAGCAGCACCTTGATCGCGTACTCGCGGTGCCGCTCGGGTTGGGTGGCAAACTGCGCCAGCCGGCTGCGCGCGCGCTCCAGCGCCAGCGCCACGGCGGGCGCGCCGGCAATCAAGGCGCCGTGGCCGGGAATCACGAGCAGCGGCTGCAAGGCCTCGATGGCATCGAGCGTGGCCGCCACTTCGGCAAAGCCGGGCTCGCCGTCAAGCTCCGGGAACACCACGCCAAAGCCGTTGGGCCACAGCGCGTCGCCGCTGATCAGCAGCCGCCGCTGCGGCTCGAACAGCAGCACCGCGTGCGGGTCGTGCCCCGGCGCGGCGTGGATCTGCCATGCGTGCCCGCCCAGCGCCAGCGCTTGGCCGGGTTGCAGCAGGGCATCAAAGGCAAAGCGCGGGCAGCGCTGACCGGTGGCACGAAAGCTCAGGGCCGCTTCGTCCCAAGCGCGGGCGGCTTCGGCTTGGCCGGGCGGGATCCACGTCTGCACCCCGGCAAAGCGCGCCTGCAAGGCGGCGTTGCCGCCGCAGTGGTCGCTGTGCAAGTGGGTGTTGAGCAGGCGGCGCAGCGGGCGGCCTTGCAGCGCCTGCTCGACCAGCGCCACGGTCTGGGCGGCGTGGCTGGCGTAGCCGCTATCGACCAGCGTGGCGCCCTCGGGGCCGTCGATCAGCACGTTGTTGGACGAGAGCCAGCCGCGCTCGAACACGCGCACGCCCGGCGGCAGGGCGGTGGTGGCGGCTGGGGCGGTGGTGGACAAAGCGCTGGTCAAGGCGTCGCTGGGGGCTCATTTCTGGCGCAGTTCGCGGCGCAAGATCTTGCCCACGTTGCTCTTGGGCAGTTCGTCGCGGAACTCGATGTATTTGGGGCGCTTGTAGCCGGTGAGCTGCTCGTGGCAAAAGCGCAGCAGCGCTTCTTCGGTCAGGGTCGGGTCGCTGCGCACCACATAGGCCTTGATGGCCTCGCCGGTGCGCTCGTCGGGCACACCCACGCAGGCGCATTCGAGCACCCCCGGGCACAGGGCGATCACCTGGTCGAGCTCGGCCGGATAGACGTTGAAGCCCGAAACGATCACCATGTCCTTCTTGCGATCGACGATGCGGATGAAGCCGCGCGCATCCATGATGCCGACGTCGCCGGTGCGCATGAAGCCGTCAGTGGTAAACACCTTGGCGTTCTCTTCTGGCTTTTGGTAGTAGCCCGGCGTCACGTTGGGGCCGCGGATGCAGATCTCGCCCGGGCTGCCCAGCGCCTGGTCGCGGCCCTCGTCGTCCTTGATGGCGATGTCGATGCTGGGCAGCGGCAGCCCGATGCTGCCGGTGAATTCGGTGCTGGTGACCGGGTTGTTGGTGCCGATGGCGCAGGTTTCACTCATGCCCCAGCCTTCGATCATGGGGCTTTTGGTGACTGCTTTCCACTGGCGCGCCGTGGCTTCCAAGGCCGCCATGCCGCCAGCCTGCGACAGCACCAGGTGCGAGCAATCGACCTGCTTGAAGCGCGGGTGGTTGAGCAGGCCGTTGAACAGCGTGTTGACGGCGGGCAGGAAGTGAAACGGACGGCTCTTGAGCACCTCGATGAACTTGCCGATGTCACGCGGGTTGGGGATCAGGGTGGCGTGCGAACCGTGGCGCAGCACCAGCAGCATCAGGGTGAGGGCAAAGATGTGGTACAGCGGCAGCGCCATGATGTGGTTGGCGCGGCCGACGTCGCCGAGCTTGGTCAGGGCCGGGGTGAACCAGGCCTCGGCCTGCAAGGTGGCGGCGATCACGTTGCCGTGCGTCAGGATGGCGCCCTTGGACAGCCCGGTGGTGCCGCCGGTGTATTGCAAAAACGCGATCGAGTCGTGCGTGAGCGTGGGCCGCAGCAGGCGCAGGCTGCGGCCGCTTCGCAGCGCCTGCTTGAAGGGCACGATGGTGCGCCCTTCCAGCGGCAGGCGGTAGCGGGGCACCATTTTGGCCAGATGGCGCACGGCAAAGGTGAGCCAGCGCCCGTACCACCAGCCCAACAGTTCGCCCATGCTGGCCACGACCACGTGCTTGACCGGGGTGCGGTCGATCACCTCCTCGAGCACGTGGGCGAAGTTTTCCAGGATCACGATCGCTTCGGCCCCAGAATCCCGCAGCTGGTGCTCGAGCTCGCGCGCGGTGTAGAGCGGATTGACGTTGACGCAGGTGTAGCCGGCGCGCAACACCCCGGCCATGGTGATGGGAAACTGCGGCAGGTTGGGCAGCATGATGGCCACGCGCGCGTTTTCAGTCAGGCCAAGCGATTGCAGGTAAGCCCCCAGCGCCTGGCTCATCTGGTCGAGCTGAGCGTAGCTCATCCAGCGCTCCATGCAGACCGTGACCGGGCGCTGGGCGTGCTGGCGAAACGAATCCTCGAACAGCTCGTTGAGGCAGCGGTACTGCGACGCATCGATCGCGTGCGGCACGCCGGGAGGGTAGCTCTGAAGCCAGATTTTTTCCATGGGTCAAGCGGCAGGTGAGGAGGCGAGCTGGGCGCAAATTGGTGTTGCATTGTGTGCGCTGGAGCCAACAGCCGAATCAGGGCAAGCCCTTGGATGGTGTCGCGCCCGCAACAGTGGCGGGGCTCAATCCGTGGGCTCAGTGCACAAAATCAGGGAAAACCCTTATAGTTGAGCCATGTCAGTCACCGATCCAATCTTCAGCCCACCCCGCGCAAGGCCACGCGTGTGTGCTGCTTCGCGCCCAGCGGCGCCGATTGCGACCCTTGAGGCGGCGCAGCGGCCGGCGATTCTGCGCCACCTGCTGGCCTTGGACGAGCACGACCGTTATCTGCGCTTTGGTTATGCGGCCAGCGATGTGCACATCCGCCACTACGTTGAGGGTTTGCGCTTCGGCTGCGACGAAGTGTTTGGTATTTTTAACTGGCGCATGCGGCTGATCGCTATGGCCCATCTGGCTTACACGGTCCGCAGCCGCAGCGAACAATCGGCCGAGTTTGGTGTCAGTGTGGCTCCCCATGTGCGAGGGCGCGGTTACGGGGCGGTTCTGTTTGCACACGCCGTGCGTCATGCCCGCAACGAAGGCGTAGCGCAGCTGGTGATACACGCCCTGAGCGAAAACGCCCCCATGCTGGCGATTGCCCGCAATGCTGGCGCGAGCGTGCTGCGCGAGGGCAGTGAGAGCGAGGCGCGCTTGTTGTTGCCCCCGGCCGATTTCCACTCCAGCGCCAGTGAGTGGTGGCAAGATCGCCTAGCGGGCGGTGACTATGCCCTCAAAAACGCCCACTACCTACTGCGCCGCTGGGTGCGTCGTGGTCTCGGGCGTCAGCGTGCTGTTGTATCCTAGGGGCTGATCAACTACCAGGCACCCTTGTGTCCGAACCCTCTCCCAGTAGTTCGCCGCAGCGTCGGCTGCGGCACGTGGACCAGCGCGGTTTTTTTAAGCGGCTGGTGGAATTTCTCAACCCCGGCCCCGACTCCAAGGACGAACTGATCGAGACCTTGGCCGAGGCCGAGGACAACGCCATCATCAACGCCGAGTCGCGCGCCATGCTCGAAGGCGTGATCCGCATCGCCGACATGACGGCGGGCGATGTGATGGTGGCAGCCCCGCGCATGGACGTGCTCGACATCCACGCGCCTTTCAACGAGTTGCTCAACACCGTGATTTCCACCGCCCACTCGCGCTTTCCCGTCTTTGAGGGCGAGCGCGACCAGATCATCGGCATCCTCATGGCCAAGGATTTGCTCAAACTGCAGCGCGCCCCGGAGCTCAACCTGCGCGCCCTGCTGCGCCCGGCCACCTTCGTGCCCGAAAGCAAGGGCCTCAACGATTTGCTGCGCGAGTTTCGCGGCAACCGCAACCACCTGGCGATCGTGATCGACGAATTTGGCCGCGTCGCCGGACTGATCACCATCGAAGACGTGCTCGAAGAGATCGTGGGCGAGATCGAAGACGAGTTCGACGTAGAAGAAGACGAAGGCGACATCTTCACGCTGGCCGACGGCTCCTGGCGCATCAATGGCGACACCCCGATCGAGCGCCTCAACGAGCGCTTTGGCGTCGAGCTGCCGCGCAATGGCTTTGAAACCATCGGCGGTCTGGTGGCGCACGAGCTCGGCCACGTGCCCAAGCGCGGCGAAAGCCACGCCTTGGGCGGCTTGCTGTTTCGCTCCCAGCACACCCGCGGCGGCACGGTGGTCTGGTTCAAGGTCACGCGCCTCGAGGGAGCGCCTTGATGCGCGGCGCCTGGTCGGCGGCGCTGCTGCTGGCGGGTTGGGTGCAGGCGCTGGCCTTGGCGTGGCCGTTCCAGACGCTGGCGCTGGCCGGCTGGGGCCTGCACGCCGGCGAGCCGACGCCGCTGCTGCAGTGGCTGGCGCTGTGCGTGCTGGTGCTGGCCATCGTGCGCGCGCCCAGCCGGCGCCGGGCGGCGTGGCGCACCGGCCTGTTTGCGCTGGCGTGGCTGTGCGGCAGCTTTTGGTGGCTGTTCGTGTCCATGAACACCTACGGTGGCATGGCGGTGCCGCTGGCGGCGGGCGCGGTGTTTTTGCTGGCGGCCTTTCTGGCCTTGTACTACGCTGCCGCTGGGGCTCTGTTTTGGCGCTGGCGCGCGGCTGCGCCGCTGGTGCAGGCCGTGGTTTTTGCGGCCTTGTGGACGCTGGCCGAGGTGGCGCGCGGCACCTTGCTGACTGGGTTTCCTTGGGGGGCGATCGGTTACGCCCACGTCGATTCGCTGGCCGTCTTGGCCCCTTGGGTGGGGGTCTATGGCATGGGCGCGCTGGCGGCGGCGCTGGCGGCGGGCACGGTGGCTGCCTTGGTGCAACGCAGCGCCCCGGCTGTGCCTTGGGAGCGGACGGTCACGGTGCCCTCGGGGCGTGGCCTGAGCCACGGTCACATGGCGTCGCCGCTGTTGCCGCTGCTGGCCCTGTGGCTGCCGCTGCTGCTGTGGCCCCACTTGGGCAGCTGGCTGGCGCAGCGTGTGCCCACCCTGACCGCAAGCACCGGCACCCTGCAGGTGCAACTGCTGCAAGGCAATGTGGCGCAGGACAAAAAGTTTGAGCCCAAGGTCGGTATCCCCTTTGCGCTGCAATGGTACAAAGAGCAGACCGCGCTGGCGCTCGACCGGTTCGACGCCGCCGGCAAGCCCGGCTTGGTGGTGTTGCCTGAAACCGCTATTCCGCTGCTGCCACAAGAGATCGATCCGCTCTGGTGGGAGGCCTTCTTGGGCCGCATCGAGCGCAGCCAGTCGGCGGTGCTGATCGGCATTCCGGTCGGCAACTGGCGCGAGGGCTACACCAACTCGGTGCTGGGCTGGACGCCGTCGCTGCAGCCCTACCGCTACGACAAATACCACCTGGTGCCCTTTGGTGAGTTCGTGCCGCCGTTTTTCCAGTGGTTCATCGACATGATGCAGATCCCACTGGGCGCCTACCGCCCCGGCCCATTGGGGCAGGCGCCGTTTGCGTGGGCGGGCCAGCACCTTGGGCCCAACATCTGCTACGAAGACCTGTTCGGCGAAGAACTGGCAGCGGCCTTTCGCGGCCCCTGGCAGGCCCCCACGGTTCTGGTCAACGTGAGCAACATCGGCTGGTTTGGCAACACCGTGGCGATCGATCAGCACCGCCACATCGCCCGCCTGCGCGCCCTGGAGTTGCAACGCCCGATGGTGCGCGCCACCAACACCGGCTCCACCGTGGGCATCGACCACATGGGCCGTGTGCTGGCCGAGCTGCCGCGCCTGACGCGCGGTGTGCTGG